>JACPSI010000108.1 GCA_016193365.1 Ignavibacteriales bacterium | reverse complement strand
TGCTGTTGAAAGCGTGATTTGTCCGCCCGGCGGTATATAATTCACGGAGTAATTGATGATGTTGATTAATGCGCGCGATATCCGCTCGTAGTCAAGAGGTGCACTCCCCGAATAGTTTTGTTCCACCTGCAGCCGAACCATGTCCCGCTCGAGGTCCTGTCTCACCGCATCGCTCACATACTTGATGACGGCCGAAACATTACAGGACATCTTGTTGATACGCAAATCCCCAGACGTGAAGTCAAGCAAATCCTGGGCCATTTTGTTCATCGTGGCGACGGAATCACGCGTGGTCGTGGCGAGCTGTTTTTGCGTTGCAAGGTCGACATCGCCTTTTTCCATCTGGTCCGTGGCGATGAGGATCTGCCGCATGGGCGCACGGAAATCCCTGATGAGCGATTGAGCGATCTGGCCCACGGTGGAGGTTCTCAGCGCTTCCTGGCTTTGCTTTAACGCCTTACGCATTTTGTCGAATGACTGCATGAGTATCCCGAGTTCATCGTTGGAAGGCTCGACGTCCATTTCATGGCTCATATTTCCCTGTCCGATGGCTTCGGTTGCAGCAACCAGGTTTTTGATGGGCTTCTGGATAAGCGAGCGGTAAAAAAGAAAACCGATGCCGAGCATGATGACCGCAAAGCCGACAGAAACGAGGGCATTGAATTGCGAGTTCTTGGTAATTGCCTGGCGAATATCCGTCAGGGGAATCTGGATGTGAGCGACGCCCAGCACATGGTTGACTTCGACTTCATGGCAGCTTCGGCATTTTTTTTCGGCCTTGAATGGCACGATTGCTTCGAGAGCGTCTTCGCTTTCCCGGTTGACAAACCGCGCGATGCCGTCGGAGAACACCTCGTTGCCAGTTTCACCTTTTGCCATGGCGAATTTTTCCCGGGCCATCAGTCGGCTTCCACGGTTTGGGTCGTCTTCGATGATGTCGTCCATGAGGTTCAGGTTGTCAACCTTGATCCTGATATAAAGGTCTTTCAACCCGCCGACCCGTTGAAGCCTGTCTAGGAAACTGTCCTCGATCTTGTACTTCTCGACCATTTGCTGAACGAGCGCCTCGCGCACGATCTGGGCTTTTTGAATGGCTGAGGCTTTCGCCTGTTCCAGCATGGCATCTTCCTGCTGCTGGTTGGTCAGGTAGTAGCTGTCGCCAATGAGAAGAAGAAAGACGGGCACAAAGGCAAACAGGAGTTTGCCGGACAGTTTCATATTTCGGAACATGGAGCCTCCTCGGATTAGCTATTCTGGCTTGAAACCGGAAAACGTGTATCGATGAGCATCACGGTAGGAACATAAAAAGAAAAAGAGGCAACTTCAAACGCTTCTTGAAGTTCACTTTCGACGATTCTTGATATCGTCACTTCTCAATAAAACCGACGACGGAGTCGCTTCAATGCCATTCGTGCTCTGGTGAGGGGAGTAATTCTACCACCTTCCAGATGAACTCTGAGGTTGACATAGAACCCGGACAATGCTTTTAACACTTGTTTGAACAACTCGTCCCTTCCATGTGTCTTTCCTCGACAGATGTGGTGGTGGCAGCCTATGGCAACGGCATAGATGGGGACGAGCATCTGAATCTTCGAAAGGCCTTCCAGGTCCAGGCCTTTCTCGGACGATTCAATCTCCATTGAAGCCTTCCGCACATCGTGCTTGTCCCTGGAATATTCCTCGTAGCGCATTTGGATAAGTTTTTCCCAGATGCGAAGGTATTTGTGTTCGACGCCTGAGGATCGCAGAAGTTCAATATGCGCTTTTGGAATTCTTTTCTTCAGGTTCGCCAAAAAGCCGCGGAACTCATCCGGAGTCCTGAGATCCGGCGCGTCATGTGTCAGCATGATAAGCGTCAAAAACGCAACGGAGAGCTCATTGAAAATCCTATCCTGCTCAACCTCGCTTATCTCGCTGAAGCTGGCTCTTTGCCGGAATTTCTTGTCGCGAAAGAGCACAAATGCTGAGTTGGCGGCTGCCTGCACGATGAGCGCCGCAGTCTTATCGGCAATCTGATCGAGCGATTCGTCAGATGGGTCGGTCATCGGAGGCTCACTCGTTGCATGCTACAAGCTTGGATGATTTCTTTTGGGTGCAAGATTACCTTCGCACAGTATTGTGCAAAAGGGGCAAGCTCGCAGCGAGTCCCGAATTGCTTCAACATCCACTGCCGAAGGAAATTCTAATCGGTAACATCCATCCGTTTCGAGATCCACATGGGATAATTTTTTGGAGTTGGGAACAGAAAACCGATTTAATGTACCTTGTAGTTTTTCGCTTCCGTTAATAACAACGTTTCGATTCATAGAAACTGTCAAGGGATTCTTGACTTTAATTAGCGCAATCCCCGGCTCATATTTCTGCTGACTGTGGAGAGAGAAACGCATTGCAATTGTCAACACAATCACGAAATTCAACATTTTTATGGTCTTCTCCTGAGGATGGTTGAATCAGTGAAGATTTTATTCACATCTTGGTGGTGTGGTTGTTATAAGTATTTCGGGAAATACAGTAACGACAAAATTCACGTACTGAAGCTCATTAACAAGATCGAATACATTTTGGGGTGCTCGAGGGGTGATTGTCGTATGGTACATTTTTCCGGTTAGGAAACCGGGGCCGGTGCGAAGAAATCGTAACCCATTCGCCTCGAAGAGACTGTCAATGGTCTCTCCAGGAGTCGCATCTGTGAATTCGAAGTAAACTACACCCGAGGGATCCTGAAAACCATTCTCAAAGATTCCAAAAGAATACTCGACAAGAGAATCCGTTCCAAAAGTGCAGTAACCCGATTTACCGTATGGTGTGAAAAAGTATTCCGCCCGTTTTGTACTCGGTACGCACATAATAGCAAATAGCTGCGTGTCAATTGATGAGATTCCGAGAATCCGCATACCGTACCGTTTCGCTGTTTGTTGTACCAATGCCGTATCTCTCACCCAAGGATAAAACTTTGCAAATACCTGGCTTGGGTAAATCTCTAGCGTGTCGCTGTACCGGTCTGGTTCATAGTACATCGATTTAATATAGATTCGCGTCGTGTCTTCCACTGGTTGATCACTGATGCAAGGCTGCACATTGTTGTCAACTGGGGAACCTCGATCGCATGATAAACCCAGGATGAAGACAAGAGCAGTAGAGGTGGCAAGCGCCAACAGCTCGTTCAGATACATAGAAGCTCTCGGGGGCATATGCTTAGCCTTTTGACACTAAGGTTGTGTCAAAGCTTGTGCGACAATGGGCTCGAAATCTTTCTTTTTGCCGGAATGTCGACAAAAGCAACAGTAGGAACTTATGAAAGCTATGGATGCAATGATCACGCAAACGTAAAAAGAAAAAGGGGCAAGTTCAAACCTGCCCCTTCTCCTTGATAGTCATAACGGAATCGAGATAACGGCAATATCTGGATGCCCGCTTAAAATCCGCGGGCATGACATAACGTTTCTAGTTGCTTCCCACAGGCCGTTGAGGAGCTGAGAGTCTGGGCTTCCGTGGGAACTTCTCGTCTCGCATCGCCGCATTGTATGAAAAGACGGCCATGATGGAAGCGGCCTGTTTGAGGTCTTCGACCTGCGCGCGGTCCCAAACATCCATTGTGGAGTGATGAGTGCGCGTGTCATACTCAACCGGATCCTGGATGTACTGAAATCCCGGCAACCCGATGGCATCAAATGAAAGGTGGTCTGTGCCGCCAGTGTTCTGGAGAGTAAGCGTCTGTGCAGTTGGGTCGCCGTATTGGCTCAGCCAGTCACGGAAGATCGGTCTCGTGGCCTCGTTGCCTTGCAAGTGGACTCCACGGACCTTGCCGGTTCCGTTGTCGTTGTTGAAATATACAGAGAACTTGTCATACGCAGGAGTGGTCTTGAGATCTCCTGGTTCAGCCAGGCCGAACCTCTGTGCCGCCTGATCGCTGTCGAGTCTTGCAAAGACCTCCGAAACATATTCGCGTGAACCGATGAGCCCCTGTTCCTCGCCGCCCCAGAGCCCGATGCGAATTGTCCGGCGGGGTTGAAATCCGAGAGTTTTGATAATGCGAATCGCTTCCATGCAAACGGCAGACCCTGTCGCGTTGTCGGTTGCTCCGGTACCGCCTTGCCATGAATCGAAATGCGCGCCAATCATCACCACTTCGTCTTTCAAATCGGTTCCGGGAATTTCGGCGATGACGTTGAACCCGGAATCAGCTTTTGTCCATTCAACTTCAAAGTTCATTTCGATCCTGAGCTTCTGGCCTCGTTCAATCATTCTGACCATCCGGTTGTAATGCTCCGCTGCGACGGCGATCTGGGGAATGATCTCAGGCGCCTTCGGGTCGTACGCATTGATTCTCTGATTGAACGGGACATTTTGCGGTTGTGGGACGGTCGCTTGCTGGACAAAAATATTTCCGCCATCACCTCTCGCTCCAGCCAGCGCTGCAAGAGCCCGTTCCTGCTGCACGAATTCGAGCTTCTTGGGTTCGACAAGTCTTTGGTACACCATCCGTTCGACTTGTTCATGAGTCATGTTGGGGGCAAATTGCCGAAAGGCCATCCGTAGTGAATCCGGATCCTGAATGTCCATGAATTGAACAAAGCGCCGGCCTCCCCTCCTCGTGGAAGGCGGAGGTGGTCCTGCATTAGCCATTTTGATGAGTAAGGAGTCTTCAATCCGGTTGGCTTCGGCATCGAAATGCGCTCTGATGTCGAGCGGTTCATTCATAAGAACGAATTTGCCACGAAGTTTTCCTTTGTATTTTTCAAAATCGGCGACAGTTTTAACGTCCAGATACACAACCTCTGCTTTCTTTGACCCCAAGCCCGGCGACCACGCCCTCGGATAAGCAATAAGAGGAAAAGTTTTTGGTTCGACCACGTGAGCTGAGAATTCCTTGAGCGTCCAGCCTTTTCCCACGGGCGCCCAATTGTCGTAATGAACATTCTGGAGTCCCCACTCTTTGAGCTTCCCGCTTGCCCACGCCGCAGCGTGTTTATAGTACGGGGACCAGCTCAATCGGGGACCGTGGACATCTGTCAGGTAGCTCAGGATGTCCATGACCTGCGACCGGTTCATACCTTCGTCCTTGATCTTCGACACCGCGGCCGTATCGATTTTTTCCCCGCCCATTTGAGTGAAAGAACAAGGTGTCAGCACAAAAGCCAATACCGCAAAAAACAGTGTGGGGCGTGTCATTGTTTCCTCCGTAAAAGATGAAATGAAGTTGAATGGAACGACATCGAAAGGAAAAATTTCAGGTTAGACGAAGCATGGGTCAAAATGTTGCGAAAATCCAGAACGAATTTTTCAGCAGAAAGGAGTACGTTTTGCGGCGTTCAGCCGGCGTTTTACCAAAGATTTCACTTTTCCGGGATGGCCTTGAGTTCAGAGTGTGCTTCCTTTCCGGGGGCGGAGTCCTGCAATTCTCTGGACTTCTGGTACATCACATCGGCAAGCTCGGCAAGCGATTTTGTGATTACTAAAAGGAAGTTGTACTCTTCTTTGAGTTCCTTTGCCATTTCATCGAGGAATTGCTGGCCATCCTGGTCGATGATTGGCTGAAGGTTCTGGCGCTGCCGGTCGATGTTGGAAGGGATGTTGGAAAGAGTTGTCCTCAGTGCCTCCGCAGAAGTCGAAATCGCGCCATGCACGACCTCGAACAGAGCAATGTTTCGTTCCCGGTCTTTCGACATCCGGTCGGTTTGTTCTCTTTCTTTCTTAAAGAGATAACGTTCATACACACCGTTGATGATAACGGGAAGCCGATGCTGTTCGAGGAAATCCTTTCGGATATAATCGTAGGCGCCGAGTTTCATCGCCTCCACCGCAACATGTTCGGAACCGGCGCCGGTCAGGATAATCACCGGTGTGTCCATTTTTTGTTCCAACATCCACTGAAGGACGTTTAGACCTGAGAGCGGCTCCATGCGATAATCGAGTACGACAACGTCAAAAGAACGTGCCCGTAGGGCTTCGAGGGCGCATTCGCCCGAATCACATTCGTGAACATCATAGCCCGCACGTTCCTTCAAGACGAGAGAAACGACTTTCCGAAATGGCTCTTCGTCGTCAACAATGAGAACCTTCAAAGGTCGGTTCGTTTCCGCAGACATTTGCCGAAACATGAAGTCAAGATAGACCTTGACAAAATTACAAACAAGAAAAAACATTTTGGTTAAAACGAGGTGTCGGACGGAGAATCCCCCCGGGCCGCAGATGGCGGACAAGAATTCCAACGTACTTCGGGGCAAATATGAGGCTATTTTGGCCGTTCGAAATCGCTTCCATTTTATGCTTGATTCTTACCCGAACCGTTGCTTCATTGTTTCGTTTTTTCTCTAAAATTGGCAGTTCTGTTACCTTAATTCGTTTCTATATATAGGGGGCGGATGGTCAAGGTTACGAATCGGCAGGTGGTGGAAGAGCTCAGGAAAGGCGACCGGAACGGTGCGGCCCATTTGGTCGACTTGTATCAAAGTCGATTGATCTCCGAAGCCGCGAGCGTGTTTCACATTCCGGTTTTAGATTCCGAAGAAATCGTCAACGACGTGTTGCTGGCTGTCATCCAGGGGATTGAATCATTCCAATTCAGTAAATCGGACGGAGACTTCCATTTTTGGGTAATGACGATTTTTCGGAACCGGGTCCGAGACCATATGCGTCATCAGACTTTGAGTGAAGGTTGGATGGCGAATTTCGCAGAATCCGAAAAGGAAAACGCCGAAGAATACACAGAAACAGAATTAGAAGTTACGAGAAGTATTTTGCGGCAGTACGGAGAGTCGCTCAGAATAGCTGACCAGAATGAAGGTGGTGGCGGCAAAAGCCCGGGGAAACTCGAAAGAATAGGTGAGGTGCTGGACTCCCTGGAAACCTGGGAGCGAGTGCTGTTGCGCTGCAGAGCGCTTGATGTCCCTTATGAGGACATTGCAAAATATACGGGCAAAACCGCGAAGCAATTAAAAGTCTATCATGCCAGAGTGAAAAAAAAATTCGTCAAACTTTTGGCACAATATTATCCTGAATTGGCGGGCATATGAAACGAGATCCGGTTGACATCCTGATCCAGATGGCTTTTCTGGAAGGTAACGTTACAACTCATGGCCTTTACGAAGAGACAGTTTTGAAGAAGAAGGTTGGCGATGAAGCCTCCAAAGAGGCGCGTCGAAATCTCATTGCCAGACTTGAGGCAGTCTTGAATGAAAAAGCTCAAGCTCAAAATGTCCGGGACACCATTGGGTCGTTTTTGAAGAACATCCGGCTGGAGCGCTCTCTGCAGCCTCAGGAGATCTCTGCTCAGGTTGGCATCGGCGGAAATATCTATCGTATGCTTGAAGAAGACAGGATATCGCCCCTCAAAATTTCTGCAGCCTCATGGAAGAACTTTCGTTTGTTCTTGGGGGTTCCCATGGAGAAGCTTGAGGACATGATTCGCCGAACTCTCCAACTCATCGTTTTCCAGCCTTCGTTTAAGACAACTCTTGCTCGCTACAAAGATAAGAAAGGCGGAGGCAAGAAAGCAGATGCGCTTAAGCGTGCAGCCCGCGAACTTTATTCGAAGGCAAAGCTTCCCTTGCCCGAAAAAGATGAACGAGAGCTGTCCGAACTGCTAAAGGAAATTTCAGCCTAGTGTATCTTCGCGTAAACACTCACAAAGCGCGTGCCAACTTCTGTATTTCAGTTGCGCGACGCACACTCGCCGATTTTCAGGAATCTCGCGGGCCGCTTCATGCACCCGTGCCCATCGAACACATGGCCCAATGGCTTGGGTTTCAGGTCATCCCGTTGTCTTCTGTGGATGACGAATTCTCTGCCCTCGTGAGTGTCAAAGACAAACTGATAGGCCTGAACGCGAACCATCACACGCATCGAAAGCGGTTTTCTGTCGGCCACGAGCTTGGGCATATTCTTTTGAAACATCCGCCCGAATCACGTTGTGCGACCCATGAGATTCGTCTCTGCAACGCGGAAGCTGATTTCATCGCTTCGGAATTGCTTATTCCCCGGGAGATCCTTGACGCGTGGCTTCAAAAAACAGGAAACTCTGCCGAGTTGGCGAGAATCTTCAACGTCAGCGTTGAGGCAATGAACTTCAGGTTGACCCGAATGCAAACTGGCGAAAAATGAGAAATTTCGCCGATTGTTACCTCATTTCGTTTCTTATAGTAAGAGGGTTCCTCAATGGGGTTCTCGAAACTAAACAACGAAAAATCAAATACCATTAAAAGGATTATCACAATGGAAAAAAACAATGCAATCTATTCGACCATGGTCCGTGCAGGACGAACGACATACTTCGTTGATTTGCGTGAAGCAAAGAACGGAAACAAGTACCTGTCGATCTCCGAAAACAAGATCAGCAATGAAAAGGGCCGTGAGAGGGTGACTCTCCGGGTGTTCGGTGAGACTATCGAACAGTTCAAGCTTGCGGTCGAAGAGGCTGCGAAAGCGGTTGCTCAATAACGAGCAGCTGTTCCTCCTAAAGAAAGGCGATCCTTCGGGGTTGCCTTTTTTTGTGTCAATAATGGAACACGGATAACACAGAAAATCACTGATGATCACTGATAGGTTAGAATGTATCTTCATCAAAAACTCACGAAGGGTATAATACAATGTTTCTTCGAGGTTTATAACACGCTAGGTTACGGGTTTCTCGAAAAAGTATACGAGCATTCGATGATGGTTGAACTTGGACTGAATGGACTAGTTGCAGAAAGCCAAAAGCCCATTGAGGTGCAATACCAGAGCCACCTCGTGGGGGACTATTATGCCGACATCATTGTTGAAAATGCTGTCGTCATCGAATTGAAGGCGGCGGAAACAGTTGCCGAGGAACATGAGTTTCAATTGATCAATTACCTCAAAGCGACAAATATCGAAATCGGTCTCTTGTTGAATTTTGGTAAAAAACCTGAGATTCGGAGAAAAATCTTTACGAACGACAGGAAAAGGATGGAATGCTGATGATGCAGAAGAAAACGAGATACTCACAGAAAAACTATCTGTGTAAATCATTTCAATCAGTGTCATCAGTGTTCATACACCTTGACGCTTGCCGGCATTATTTCGATATTAGGGGAGAATGCAACGGTCAAGCCTCCTTCTTCTCTCCTTCGTTCTTCCTTCGGTATGTTTTCCTCAAAATAATGCTCTTCGCCTGGTAAATCCCTTTGTCGGGACCGATGCGCACGGCCACACGTTTCCCGGGGCCACAATGCCCTTCGGCATGGTTCAGCTCAGTCCCGATACGCGAGTTGAGGGTTGGGATGCATGCGCGGGGTATCATTATTCTGATTCGACTCTTCTTGGATTCAGCCATACACATCTCAGCGGCACCGGGATCCCCGATTATGGCGACATTCTTTTTCTGCCAGCCACCGGCACACCGCAGGGAAGAACCTCGTCGCGATTTTCACACGAGAAGGAGTCAGCATCTCCGGGATATTATAAAGTCGAATTGCAGGAAGATCATATCACTGCCGAATTAACCGCGACGCGGCGTGTTGGCGTCCATCGCTACACATTCCCGAAGACAGATCAAGCTACGGTCATCATCGACCTGAAACACGGCCTTGGCCCTGATGTGGTCCTGGATTCCTGGCTTGAATTTGTCAGAGACAGCGAAATCAGAGGATTCCGACGGTCGACTGGATGGGCGAAAGATCAACGGGTGTATTTTGTCGCGCAGTTTTCAAAGCCGTTTCATTCTTTTGGGAACATGGAAGCTGGCAAAGCGAGAAAATCCCGGAGAATATCAGGGAAGGACGTGAGGGGTTTTGTCCAGTTTGGAACGGCTGAATCTGAAAAGATCATGATAAAAGT
>JACPSI010000107.1 GCA_016193365.1 Ignavibacteriales bacterium | reverse complement strand
GCTTGGCGGCGAAGGAGTTTAGACTGGAATCGAATTATCCGAACCCGTTTAATCCGTCAACGACAATCGAGTTCACGCTGGCTGAAGACGGATTCGCGAGCCTGAGAGTCTACAATATGCTCGGCCAGGAAGTTGCGACGTTGTTTAACAGGGAAGCTCAGGCAGGAAAATTGCAGCAAGTAAAGTTTGATGCATCAAGGCTGCCGAGCGGGCTGTATTTTGCGAAGTTGGAGGCGGGCAGGCAGCAGATGATGCGCAAGATGATGCTGTTGAAATAGCCCCACTCTTATCTGTCACTCCCGCGAATTTTAAGCGGGAGTCCAGAAAATAGCTCTGTCCTGGATTCCGTCTTAAAATCCGACGGAATGACAATGAGATAAGAACACCGAGGAGCCCGCCGATCCTAATGGCGGGGTGTTGATGAAATAAAAACACGGACTTCCGAAGTCTGGCGGGGCATGTGAGTTGGACTTCGGAAGTCTCACTTGGCTCTTGGTAGACTTCTGAAATTCAACCGAGGCACGTGGTAAATTTCCGAAGTCCACACGGGTTGGTCGGGAGCGGAGCTCCCTCCCAACCCGTTTTGTTTTGCGTTTTGGCTACCCTAGAACCTTATGCAGAATTCCCTCCCAGGCTTTCCGAAAGCAGTTGAACCCCGCCCGGATGTTCGGTATTTTTCGTTCGATGCAAAGAATAACACGAACTTCCGTTTTTCTCATTACCGTTTTTCTTTTTTCCCCGGCCCAGGATACACTCAAGTATCAATGGCCCGTCACGCCTTTCGATGCAACGCATGTCATCACGGGAACGTTTTGCGAATACCGTAATACGCTTTCCAGCAACCATTTCCATAACGGTACGGATATCCCGATGGCAGACGGCTCGCCTATTTACCCTGTGATGTCGGGAACCGTTTCGGTGATATCGCCTTCAAGCCAATCCGGCTCCAACGCCTACGTGCGGGTTGTCGGCCCGATCGGCGGAACGACGAAGAATATCGCCTATGTCCACATTGAGCCTAACCCGTCACTTACAGTGGGAACTCCCGTCACCGCAGGTGTGACAGTTCTCGGCAACATTTTGTCGGGACTTGGACACACGCATCTGATCGACGGCGCGTTCGATTCGGAGATCAACGCTCTCCGCGACAACGGCGGCCTCACCCCTTACACGGATACGTATCCGCCGAAAATCCTTTCGGTCAGATTTTTCCAGGACAATTCGTCGGTGGAGTTTGCTTCGAAACAGGTTTTTGGGCTCGTCGACATTATTGTGCAGATTGCGGAGAGCAACGGTCCGGGCACTCCGAACACCAGTTCAATAACAAACAATGGCGTTTACAAAAGCGGTTATAAGATCCTTTCCGCCGATTCTTCCATGGTCGTGTATGAACCGCCGGCTGGCGGAAGCCGTTTTCAATTCGATTGGAAACCCAATGACGACAACGTCGGGTTTGTTTTCACGCCGCAGTCGAATGTCGGCACTCATATTTATATTCTCACAAACGGGTCGGGCAGTGTGGGAACCTCGAGACTGCAAGCCCCGGGTAACAACTTCTTTGATTCACGCGATCTCTCTCCGGGAAATTACGTTGCCATGATTTTCGCGGTTGACACGCGCGGCAATGCGGATACAGTCTATGCTCCATTTGAAATCTCCGCACAGGACAACATACCGCCGGCGCAGCCAGTGCTGAAATCCGTCATGAACGACTCGACGAACCGCGTCACAGTTTCCTGGTATCCCAACAGCGACGGCGATCTTCAAGGATACCGTTTGTATTCATCCGTTGACGGAGCAAGCTGGACTCTCAAGGAAAACGAAACGTCGCTAACCGCTTTGACGACAAAAGTCTCGTTCTCCAACGCCACAACGACCGTGGAGTTTTTCCGGCTGACGGCGGTCGACACGGCCGGAACGCCCAACGAAAGCATGTTCAGCGACATGTACGGCACGCGCCCGAACGCGGCAACGCAAAAAGTCCTGATTGTCGACGGCTTTGACAGGGCCTCCGGCGGCAGCTATAGCCTTCGGTATCACCCGTTTGCCATGACGGCAGGGCTTTCCGTCAAAACCCGCTTTGAAACTTGCGCCAACGAAGCTGTCATCGACGGCAGTGTTCAACTTGCGGATTTTGATATCGTCGTGTGGCTGCTCGGGGATGAATCGATTGCCGACGAATCGCTGAATTCCACGGAACAAACCAGGATCATGGCATACTTGCAGGACGGCGGAAAACTGTTCATCCACGGCTCCGAGCTCGCGTATGACCTCGACAGGCCGAGCACCGCGCCAACACAGGCGGACAGGGATTTCCTCCACAATTATATAAAGGCAAAGTACGTTGGCGATGCGTCGTCCAGTTACACTGTTAACGGCGTGAACGGAACATTTTTTTCCGGCGTCGCTTTCGGCTATGGACTGACGGCAAGCGGCTCCCCCTACCTCGAAGATTATCCTGACTACATCGACACATCGAACGGAAGTTTTATTGCGGCAAAATATGCCAACGGGCTCAATGCGATGACTGCATACAAAGGATTTTTTCCCGGAAGCCTGTCTGAAGGCTTGGTGGTGTTTCTCGGCATTCCGTTCGAGACGATCCACTCAAAACCCGAGCGCGACGCTGTCATGGGAGTCGTGCTTGAATTCTTTGGTGTGCCCGTCGGCGTTGATCCGCAGAACACCGCGATGCCGTCGGCCTTTGTCCTCGAGCAGAATTATCCCAACCCGTTCAACCCGACGTCACGCGTTCAGTTTACAGTCGCCGAAACCCGGTTCGTGTCATTAAAAGTCTTTGATGCGCTTGGCAGAGAAATTGCAACGCTGGTCAACGAGGAAAAGCCACCGGGCACGTACGTCGTCCCGTGGGACGCGTCGGGGTTGGGGAGCGGTGTGTATTTTTACAGACTCACGGCGGGAGATTATACCGGGGTGCGAAAAATGTTGTTCGTTAAGTAAACACAAACGCATGAGACAATTGTTGAATTTCACGGTGCTGATTGCCCTGTTCGCGACAACGGCAATGTCCCAATTTCTGCTGAAAGTGGAGAAGGAGGGCGGAGCGTGGGGGGCCGGAGAATCGAACTCTTTTACTGCGATTGTCAGCACCAAGGCGGGGGCCGAGCTGCACCGTATTGAGCGCAGCCTTCCCTTTGACGTTCCTTTCCCTGCTGTGTATTTCTCCGAAGAGAGCGGCGTTCTTGTTCTCGGCTACATCTTTGACGGTTTCGCGGAGATTTACTCCGCAGACGGCCGCAAAGCAACGTTGAATCTTTTTAAGGAACTCGGGCCGAACTACGAGCGAACGATGACTTGCGCCATCGGTTCAACGTCGATCGTTTTTCTGACTTCCGATGTCAGGCATTCAAAGGCGGAGCTGTCGAAGTTTTCTCTCGATGGAGCTACCGTATGGGAAAAAGAAATGCCATATCGAATGGGGTACGAAGTTGTGATGTCTCCGGATGAAGCTGTGGTATTGGCGGGGAGTTACGAGTATGGAGATGCTGGTGCGGTTCAAGCGGCGACGATGGTGAGCGGGACGGGAAAAATTTTTTCCAGTATCGATTTACTTTTTCGGAAATGCGCGTTCTCCGCGGATGGAACAGCATCCGCCCTTTCATCGAGAGACGAGGTCGTCGTGCTGGACAACGAAAAACGCGAGCTGATTTTGCGATGGAAGAACCCAAAAACACATTCAATGGTGGTCGATGTGGCTTGGCTCGAGAACTCCCTGGCGGTTCAAACGGCCGTGCTTTCGACGAACAGGGAAACTGGATTTTCCTATACTCAACCCGTTTTTTATCTCATATCGAAAACAGGGAACGTTTTAGAGACAAAGGCGTTTCAGGGAATTCACTACAGCAGGTCAAAGCTTAAGGCTGGCGAAAAAACACTGGATGCCCTATTTGATGGAGAGTTTCCAGTCAGAATTTTTGAGAAGCAGTAGCGCGTGCATCCGGCGGGTTGGCTGGTGTTCAAACAAAATAGCCAGACCCTACATGGTCTGGCTATTTTGCTTAACGGCGGAGCTATTTCGATCGTAACTTGCCGACTACAACCCGTACTTCAAAGTCAGGTTATAGATTCTTCCTAGCTGGCTGAAATGGTAGCCGTCGTAGGTTGTCATCGGGTACCTGCCGTTGAATGTCAGCAGATTTGACACTTGTTTCGTAGTTGCAATGGCTGCAGCGTCGCCCGTGAGAATCTTTTGACCTACGTCGTTCACCGCTTCAAACTTCCATTCCGGAATCACATCCAACACATTGTTAATGTGGGCAGAAGCCGTGAGATTCGGTAGCAGTTCAAAGGTAACGCCAAGATCCGTGACAATCTTTGGCTCGAAAACAGTTTTAAGACCATATACAACTGACAGGGGGCCAGGGCCCGCGTTTTGACTGAACTCGGTTGAGCCAAAATACGTGTTGTTCAATGAAACACCGAATCTTTCCATCTCATAATTCAGGCCAACGACAAATTTTTCCTTCGGTCGGGAAGTGAAGAACAGAGCCTCTTGTGTAGCGTCAATGACATTTTGCCCTCCCACTTGGAGGATGCCCCCATCCCTTTCGTTCTTCAATCTGAGATTTCCGGCAAAGGAGAATCCGAGGGAACCTGAAAGAAACTCTAGATTCTTGTAATCAATGACTATGTCAACGCCCGAGGTTTTTGTCCTTATGGAGTTTGTGAAGAATTCAACTTCTCCGGTTCCAAATGGCACCCTGTTACTGATGACAATTCTATCTGAGATCGAGATATCATAATAATCAAGCGTCACGTTGAAGTCAGGCATTAATCGAGCGCCAACACCTATGGTGACGTTCTTCGATTCTTCAGGTTCCAATGGTTTGACGCCAAGCTGCCTTGCTTGTGGAGAAACGTTGTTCACGAGACCGATAGACTGGACTCCTGCGCCCGGTACAAAGCTGTATTGCACCCTCTGCGTATAAATTTGATGGAGTGTTGGCGCCTTGAAGCCAGTAGAATATGAACCCCTCAAGGTGACCAGGTCGTCAAGCGTTTTAAATCGTGAACTTATTTTGTACACAAAAGCGTTGCCGAAATCACTGTAATACTCGTTTCTGAATGNNATGCCGGTGTTCTCAGGCCGATTGCCCGCAAAGGAGTCCGCCCCAATACCGTCCCACGAAGCCTTGTCACCGGGTGTAATTTCAAAAGTCTCGCTCCTGAATTCAGAACCGACGGCGACGCTCAACTGGTCCGTGACCGCCCTTGAGATATCGAGGTTCCAGACCTGGTGTGAGAAGATTGATCCTCCAGGCCGGAAACTGATTGGACTGTTCTCTCGATAGAGATATGTTTCGTTCGCTTCTTTCGTGTCGTTTGGAGTATAGAGGATGATTGCACTTGAGTCCCTTATATCAGATCGATTGTGGGAGTTGAACACGGTGTAATCTTGACTGTTGTACCCAAGCGTAAAACTCGCATCAAAATTCCACTCGCCTTTCTTCGTACGGAAACCGAATGTTGTGTTGTAATCAAGAAGATCGCCGTCAAAGGTCGGCAGGTATCCAACATAAGAGCCGTTCGGGCCGTCAGGAAAGAAGTTCGCCAAGTAGGGGAACGCTGAGGCCGGTCTCCAGTATGGGGTTCTGTAGTTTGCAAATGAATTCACCTTCTTGTAGACGTATGCTGCGTTGGCGTACAGGTCCGTATTTTCGGAAAGAGAAACTCCCGAATTCAAAAGGAATTTTCCGGAGCTAGTCGCAGGGGACGAGCTTCTGTTTCCGGCGAATTTGTCATAATTGAGAAAGTTTTGCACGTCAGCGAGGGTTGCTCCAAAATCTGATGCCTCCCCGTTGGCGTCCACTATTCCTGATCGCCTTGCTTCGTCGATCCTGGACAAATCAATCGTGTAATTAACAAAACCCTTTTCGTCGAATATCGGACTCCCGTAATTCAGCGCAATTCCCACTCGCCCCCCATCCATGCCGCTGGAGAAACCCTCGTCGTCTTTGCCACCATTGGTAATACCAGTATTAAGAGCTACATATCCACCGTCGGTGTTGTCCTTCAACACGATGTTGATGACGCCCGCGATGGCATCCGATCCATACTGGGCAGACGCGCCATCTCTCAGAATCTCCACTCTCTTAATAGCATCCATCGGTATGGCGGAAATGTCGCTCGCTGTTTCGCCACGACTGGGTGAGGTCTGTGTGTACGCGAGTGCACTCAGGTTTTTCCGCTTGCCATTGACAAGAATCAGGGTTCTACTCACTCCCATGTTCCTAATTTCCCAGGGATCCAACAAGGCCGTTGCATCGTTGACAGGAGTCTGCGAAACCTGGAACGAAGGGACCTTGACTTGGAGAGTCTTATCAAAGGAATTTTGTCCTGTAAAGTTCAGCTCCTGAGCTGTCAACACGTCGATTGGCAAGGGAGAATCTGTCACCGTCCTTCCTGTCGCTCTTGTTCCGACGATCACGACGACTTCCTGTTCTACTGCCGATACGCGCAGTTCAACGTTCAGGACCCGGTCTTCGTTTTCACGCAACGTCACCGTCTCTGTTCTTGTGGTGTACCCGACATAGGAAAAGGTGACTAGATGAGTCCCCGGATCTAAACGCAATGTGTACCTCCCGTCGGCGTCAGTCGATGTTCCTCTATTGAGGGCCTTGACAAGGACAGTAGCACCGGGAACGGCGTTACCTTCGCTGGTGACTCGGCCCGTCAGCACCTGAGAAAAAGCGATCAAGGGGCTGAGGAGCGAGGAGAACAGGAGAAATGCAAGAGTGTTGCGACGCATACCTACCTCCGGTGAATTGTTGGGTGAATATGGAACGATAAGTGGATTAGGGGAAAACAATGTCTTCGAAACCAGGTATTCAACCAATGCAGCAAGGACAAAGGACCGCTGGGTTCCGCAGGAGAGTATGCTGTGGAAAGAAAACGAAGTTGAAAACGCGTCGCCCCCCGAATTTGTGTCACCATAGTCTGCTGCTCTGGCTTGCGTTGTCCAAGAACGTTCAAAAAGCGGATGGAGAATTATAAGGAAGAGAGGCCGTAAAGTCAAGATGGAGAAAGGCCGGACTTTAAACCGCAGACGGTGTATGGAAACACTAAAGAAAAAGCCTGTTTCTATGCTTCTCGAGACGGGCTCCATCGTAAAAGCATGAACCTTGAGACGGAGTCCGGCCTGCCCACCAAGCGGCGTGGTGGGCTTGTCTGCCGCGTTTTGTGGCGGGCTATGTGCTGGACCCTGGGGCAGCAGGAAAAAACCTAACGGCGGAGTCCATCGCAGGGTGGCTACGGGTTGGTCGCGGGCTGAGCATTCTCCCAACCCTTTTGTCAATACCCTTCAGGCGCCGTGCTATTTTTGCACGCGAACCAGATTTAAAATCCCGACGACGAGGAAAATCAGGTTGGCAAGCCAGGCCGTAAACAGCGGGTTCAGGTCGCCGTTGTAGCCGAAGACCTGGCTGGTTTTCATGAAGGCAAGATAAATGAAGGTTACGGCGACTCAAATCCCGAACCCGACGGCGGCCCCGGTGCGTGGCCGTGCGGAGGCAAATGGAACTCCAAACAGGACCATGATCACGCTCGCAAAAGGAAACGAAAGCTTGCTGTGGAAATCCACGAGCCAGCGTGAGACGTCCTGCCCGGCGCGCTCCTGGTTCGCAATAAACTCTTTCAGCTCATAGTAATCCATTTCATCGGGCTTGCGCTGTTTCTTTTCGATGTCCGTTGGTGAAATCGCCAGCCTTCCAATGGGCAGCTGGTCAAACGATTCCATGCGCTGGGTTTGTTCGCCCATCGACCTCCTCACTCCTCTGGAAAGGACCCATTGTTCTCCGGAAGCAGAGTCTGTGTTTTTCCAGAACATTTGCCGTGCATCGTACCGGTTTGTGAGAACGGTGAGATTCGTGTCGGAAAAATCTTCGATGCTCACATGAGTCGCAGTTTTTGTCTGCGTGTCGTAGAACCCCACTGAAATGATTCGCGTCCGCCCCTCCTGAAAGAACATGTTGGACCGGCTTGTTGCCTGGATCGATGTGTGGAGGTATGCACGCTCGATATGGAATTTCTTCTGGTTGGCATACGGGAGAATCCAGCCGTTGAGGTACACAGAAGCTCCACTCACGACGAACGCCACAACGACAAACGGCAGAAGAATGCGGTACAAACTCACGCCGCTGGATTTCATGGCAGGCAATTCATTCTGGCCCGACAACCTGCCGACGACGAATAACGCGCCAAGGAGCATCGCGACCGGCGTCATGAGCTTGATGATCTCCGGAGTAAAAGAAACGTAATACTGTACGATGGTCTCCGTCGGGACATTGGCGTCGATGAAATCGTCCAGCTTTTCCATCATATCGATGACAAGAAAGATGAGGAGAAAGGCGAGAAGTCCAAAGAGGAACGAGACGATGAACTGTCGCACGATATAGCGGTCGAGAATCGTCATGCTGCTTTGGCGGGTTGCACGTCCGACCTCCAGCGTCGGGGAATGAAACGGGAAAGCCCCGTCCAGTCGATCATGAGATTTTCCCGCGCTGAGCGGAAGGTCAAATAGACTCCCAGTAATCCGAGCACGATGTTGGCCGCCCACATGCCCAGCCACGGCTCGATGATGCCCCTGTCGCCGAGGCGCTCGCCGCCGATAAGACATATCCAGTAGAGAAGGAAAAAGCCGAGACTCAGGCTCGCCGCCGTTCCGAAGGTTCCCCGTCTTGCCATGATCCCCAGCGGCGCACCGATGAGGACAAACACGAGACACGAGACCGGGATTGCATACTTTTTATGTATTTCCACTTTATACTCGCGACTCTGGCGCTCGAGAAAATCCATGCGGTTCTGCTCGGAGCGAATCGAATTCGACAAAGATGCCATTCGGCTCAGGGCTCCTACGACCAGCTCCGGTTGTGTGGTGGGAATGGGCGTGTTTGGTTTTGAGGCAGAAAAAAGATCTTCAAGGTTCCGACTGACGTTAGCGCGGATTCTGGCGAGGGATTCCTGCTGAAGCCTCTCCAGGCTGTCGACGAATATCTGCATTGCCCGGGCGCTCAACTCGCGGTCGCCGCGTGAATAGATTCCTTCCTGGGATCGTTGAAAATTGAAGCCTTCCGCGTTCATTGCGATCCGGTGTTTCTCAAACTTGATTTTTCTGTAAAGTTGGAAATCCGAGATGGTCAGCTCATGGATCTCGCCGTCTGTCAGGTCCATGATCAATTTTTTGTAATCCGCCGAAAAGGAAATTTTTCCTCGTTGAGCAGTGACGGTGGTGGTTTTGTCCGATGTGTTATAGTCGAAAATTGTTACGCCCTCGAGGTCGTTGGAGGTCTCAAAGGTTTTCCGAACAAGAATGCTGTATCCGGGGAGGTCCTGCGAAAACAGTCCGGGAATCATGGAAAGCGTCGGTTTTTTCCGGTAGATGTCTGTGGTAAGCGCCTTGGCACGATGGTTGGCGTCGGGAAGAACGTCATTGTTGAATCGCAGGAGCCAGAGACAAAGAAGGATGGCGACCAGAAGCACGGGGGCGATCATCCGGTACAAACTCATTCCGCTCGCACGGATAGCCGTGATTTCATTGCTAGCGGACATCCCGCCGAAAGCCATGAGCGTTGCGACGAGGACGGACATAGGCACGGCGAGCACCAGCATCCACGCGAGGTTCAGGACGATGAATTCGACGATGACCGTCGCACTAAGCCCCTTTCCTGCCAGCTGGTCCAGGAATTTCATGATGAACTGCAGCATGAAAATGAACATCAGCACGACGACGGAAAAGAAAAACGGCACAAAATGTGCGCGCAGAATATGTTTCCAAAGAGTGAACACTGCAAAAATATACTGAGAATGTCGAGGGAACACAAGCTGCTGCAAAAGACCTTGAAGGATACCAAAGAGTTTTATCGTCCTTGACAAGGTTCACTTCGCACGGCCTGATACCTGATAACCTTGTCAAGGTCAATGTAAAACTCGATAACCTTGACAAGGTCTGTTCAAGGTGTTGTTGTTTTTGCGGGGCACTGTGACTATATTTCTTAACGATGAAGAAAAAACAACAACAGAATAGTCCCGGTAAGGACGTAAACCAATATCGACAGCTTGTCGAGTTGTCACCCGAACCAACGGCCATCCACGCCGATGGCCGCATTCTGTTTGTCAATCGCGCGGGGCTTGAGCTCATTGGCGCAAAAAACACAGATGAAGTGACGGGAAAACCGGTTCTCGATTTTGTCCACCCGAAGTATCACGATGCCATCAAAGAGCGTGTGCGCAGAATAACTGAGGGCGGTGATATTGTTCCCTTGATTGAAGAAAAATTCGTTCGCCTGGATGGGACAACCATCGACGTGGAAGTTGTGGCGATGCCGGTCACGTGGGAAGGGAAGCAAGCGATTCAGGTTGTGTTCAGGGATCTCACAGAACGAAAACGCGCCGAAGAGGGGCTCAAACGGTCGCTGTCTCTCCTGCAGGCGACACTCGATTCGACGGCTGACGGTATTTTGGTGGTTAATAATGAAGGGAAGATCGAAAGCTACAACCAGAAGTTTGTCGAAATGTGGAAAATTCCGTCATCTATCATCGCCAGCCGGGATGACCAGAAAGCGCTGGAATTTGTGCTCGACCAGCTGAAAGAACCGGATGCGTTTTTACGGAAAGTGCAGGAATTGTATGCCAACCCCGAGGCGACCAGCTTCGACATACTCGAATTTAAGGACGGGAGAGTGTTTGAACGTTATTCACGCCCGCAGAGAATTGACGGAAAAAGCGTGGGAAGAGTGTGGAGCTTCCTTGACGTGACCGAATCGAAAAAGTCAGAGCGCGAATTGCGAGCCTCAGAGGTCAAATTCAGGTCTTTGTTCGAAAATGTTCTTGACGGCGTCTACCAGAGCACGGAGGATGGTAAACTGCTGACTGGTAATCCGGCCCTGGTGCGTATGCTGGGATACAATTCACTGGTTGAACTCTTGAAGGCGGATATTGCCACAGAGCTTTACGTCGACCCGACACAACGCAGGGACCTTCTCGAAAAGCTCAACAAGCAAGGCCAGGTTCGTAACGCCGAGCTTACCCTACGGGGCAAGGACGGAAGGGTCATAACGGTTCTTGAGAATTCGAGGGTTGTCCGTGACGAACAGGGGACAGTCCTCTATTACGAAGGAACACTGACAGACATCAGCGAGCGAAAGAATTCCGAGCGGGCGTTGCGTGAGAGTGAGGAGCGGTACCATCAGTTTTTTGACCAGGGACTGGCGGGCCATTTCATCTCCACCGTCGATGGCAACATCCTTGCCTGCAACCCTGCGTTTGCGCGCATTTTTGGCTTCACCTCCGTGGAGGAGGTTCTGAAAACACCGGCAGAGGAGTTTTACAGCGACCCCGCGGTGCGGAAATCCTTCTTGAAGCTTTTGAAGGAGAAAAAGAAGCTGGAAAGCTATCAGATAGAAATGCGGCACAGGGACGGGTCAATGATCTATGTGATGGAGGATGTTGCAGCAACGTTCAATGAGAATGGCGGCATCGTGCAAATGACAGGCTATGTCCTGGACCTCACGGAGCAAAAACGGCTCGAAGAACAGCTCCGCCAGGCACAAAGAATGGAGAGCGTCGGCACGCTTGCGGGCGGCGTCGCCCATGATTTTAACAACATCCTGGCCATTATTAACGGATATTCTGCTTTACTTAAAAAGGGCGATGGTGATCCCATAAAGCGAGCGCAGTGGTTTGAAGCAATTGCCACGGCCGTCGATAGAGGGGCGGGGGTTGTTCGGCAGTT
>JACPSI010000126.1 GCA_016193365.1 Ignavibacteriales bacterium | reverse complement strand
CTGAAGGGTAAATTCGTTGCCCCTCAATGAGAATAAGAATATTTCGAAGAACAAGTGGCGCTGAGGAAGGGTTTCGCGTTCGAATCCCCTCGCGCTGCCTCGTGGTGGTAAAATCAAACCGTGGCGCAATTACCCTTAGTGCATCAGTCACATTTTTGGTCTTCGCGTCCAGCAACATAGCGCGGGTGATATGAAGGCTGCCCGTAGATAGGTGGGAGAGCCGGTCCAACCGGACTGTATCCGTGACCGTCACTTCTGGAAGACGGATCGCATCCTGCTCCAGGCTGAGATCGAAGGCAATGTTTTCATCTTCAGAGAGAGCGATGACTCGATACTTTCGCTTGTAGCCTATGTGGCTGACCTCGAGTATATATTCACCCGCAGGAATTCCCCTGATTTCGAAATAGCCGTTGCTGTCTGTCGCCACTCCGTATCGCGTATCCCTGAGGACGGCGTTCACCAAGGGGAGCGGTTGTAATGAAACTGCGTCAACGACTTTACCTGAAATGGCTCCTCCGTGTTGTGCGGAGAGCTGTTGCACGAAAAAGAAAAGTAGAAGCGAAAAAACCAACTGACGCCGTCGCACCAAGTCCATGGTTTTGCGGGTTCCAAGTCGCCTAAAGAACGTATGTAGAAAAGAAGCGGGGTTACAGCGTACGTTGTATCAAGAGAGAAAATCCAGAAAACCTCTACACGCCGGAAACTTTTTGATAGAACTATATTGACTCTATCTGATGAACAGGCTGGGACGATTAGTTCTTCAATGACATGAATCTCTTTGCCTCTTTAATTTGAGTTCTCTCGGTGTCCGCGTTTTTCGTGAGTTCCACGAGCGCTGCATAGTACTTTGTCGCTTTGGGCTTATCTCCGGACAATTCTGCCGCTCGTGCCGCCCCTGCTATCCCGTTGAATCGGTTCGGTGTCGGGACCAATGAAGTTTCAAACTCGATCAGGGCCAGTTTCGGGTCGTTCATCTCAAGCAACATTTCGCCGAGAAGTTCGCGTTGAGGTATAAGAGCACCGGGTGTTACCGGATGTTTGTCCGAGGCATCTTCCTGGTCCGCGGCGGAGCGCATGAGCTTCAACGCTTCTTCACTTTTCCCTTCTGCAAGTAACGTCCATGCCTCTGCCGACTTTTGCAGAATCTCAACTTGATTTGCCCAGTACGGTTCATTGGCGCTGACTGAAGCTTTTTGCAGGGACCGGAGTTTTTCAATGTCGGCTTTGGCGGTTGTGGTATTTCCGCTTCGAGCAGACCCCAGAGCCCGTGCAAAATAGGTGAGGGATTGACATTTTGAGTGAAGCCGCCGCTTTCCAATCGTGGCGCTCGATGGTGAATCGCGCGGGCATGGCAGCGAGGGCATAGGCAGCCGCAAAATTTGGGCGATCCAATTGGCGAACGTCCCGGAGCTGGTCGACAAGCGCCTGGGCCTCTTTATCCCGCGCCTGCTGAAGATAGCCATATGTGATGTAGTCCCATGCGTGCAACGCGTCGAACGAAGATGCGTTCGGGTTATCTTGTTGAGCATATTCCAGACCGGCCTTTGCCGACGCAATATTGGTTTCAATGTTATCTCCCCACAAGCCAAGTCTTACAAAAATGTGTGAAGGCATGTGAAGCGCATGGGCCACAGAAGGAGCAATCCTTGCATATTTGCGGGCAGCCTCGAGTCCGAGATTTGCCAGAGGAGGGTAATCGTATGCGTGAATGATGTAATGGGCAACGCCGGGGTGATTGGGTTGTTCCGCAAAAACCTTGAGAAGAATCTCGCCAGCCTTTTTTTGTTTGGCATATGTCTTGTCGCTTTTTGGGGCCGTAGCATCAAGCGTGAGGGCGTAAATAACTTTGGCCTCACGGTCGTCAGGATACTTTTCGCACATCCTTTCCATTGCTTCCTCGAATTTAAGCACGCGAGATCGGTATTCCGTTTTCTCCACGTCCGTGTAAATGATCTCGATTGCGTCGATGTAATCCTTTTCCCGCTCAGTTTTGATCCCGACATACCTGGCATTTTTGATCGCCGCTAATGAAGCCTTAACTTGCGCAGGCGTTGGCACCTCTTCCCAGATTGGATGAAAATGACTCATCGCGATTCCCCAATAGGCCATGGCGCATTTTGGATCCAGGAGAGTAATGTCGTAAAACGCCTTGAGAGCTTTCCCATAAGCGAACGAATACAAGAGAGCTACAGCACGATTGAATTCTGCTTGTGTTTCTGGCCTGTCAGATGAGATCCGAAAATGGACCTCGCCTACTTCTTCTTTCATTGCTCCATGTCCTTGTGCTCCTGCGATGGACATGCAAAGGACAACAATGAAAATTGCCATTATGCACATCGTGAGTTTTTTCATAGACCCTCCTTTTTAAAGTTGATCACTGCCGCCACGCTTTGACGGCCTCAATCGTTCAAACATTGTTAAAAAACAGCCTGATCTGGACAAAAACATTGAGATCATGGCGACTGCCGCGGCGGCGGAAAAAGTTTTGGATGCGCCTCAAGGATAAACCAGCGCGCGCCGACTTTCTTCATTACCTGAAGAACGTGTCCCTTGAGCGGGACACTTGAGCCTGGAGTGACGATTTCAATCCCCCCTTGCCAGACCGCAAGGTCCGGTGCCAGCATTCGAACTGCTCCAACATCTTGCTTTACTTTCGCTCCCGGCATCGTTTGGCGAAGAAGCCGGTCATAGGCTGCTTCGATCTCCGCCCGCCCTCGCTGGATGTCTCCAAATGCGCCGACACGGACACCGTCTTCGGTATAAAAGGAGGCAGCGGCCTTCGCATCCGACCTGTTCCAGGCTTCGGCAAATGCCTGCGTTTCCGCGATGATCGCTCCAGATTCATCAGCCATAATTTTTTCCCCTTCCCGCGCACAACCGCCCACAGACATAAGGAAGAACCAAAGGGCAATTGCTTCGCATGAAATAATCCGCCTGATGAATGTTGATCGTACGTTCATGGGCTGTTACAGAAATACTTGAGAATGCCTTGCAAACATTCTGCAACTCCTGATTTACAAAGAACCGAACAGATCAGGGGACGCAAAATCGTAACACCTTTCAGACGAGATTGTATTGTCCTCGCCTCAGGAATTGTCCGTCGCCGGACTTTCCGACGAATTTGTCCCCGTCAAAAACCACTTTGCCGCGCGACAGGACAAGAGCGGGCGAACCACTGACTGTCATGGACTCATACGGGTTATAATCCACGCGCATGAAGTGACTATTTGCGCTTATCGTGTGTGGCCGCTTGGGGTCCCAAATGACGATATCCGCGTCACTGCCAACGGCGACTGTTCCCTTGCGGGGAAATAAGCCCATGAGCTTCGCTGGTGCCGTTGAAACAAGTTGAACGAATCGGTTCATGCTCCATCCGCGCTTCACAACTCCACCCTCGTAAAGAAGATGAAGTCGGTTTTCAACGCCGGGTAGCCCGTTGGGGATCTTGCTGAAATCGCCCTTTCCTAATTCTTTTTGCTTTGGCAGACCTTTGTATCCCTCTTTCATGCAGAATGGGCAATGGTCGGTCGATACGGCTTGAAGGTCATCACCTTTGAGTGCCTTCCAGAGAAACTCCTGATTTTCCCTCTCGCGAATGGGAGGCGAACAAATATATTTTGCGCCCTCGAAACTTCCGTCCGCATAATCTTCATACGCCAGATAGAGATATTGCGGGCAAGTTTCGCCGTACGTCGGCAGTCCCCGGCCGCGTGCCTCCCGGATCTGCTCCATCGCCAAATGCGACGAAACATGAACAACGTATACTGGTACACCGGCCATTTCGCTTAAAGCAATAACGCGGTGAGTTGCTTCTTGTTCTGCCGTAGCGGGCCTCGAAAGCGCATGGACGTTGGGCGTTGTCTTTCCCTCGGCCAGCATTTTCTTCACCAGGAGGTCGATGACGCCGCCATTCTCCGCGTGCATGCAGATGAGCCCCCCGTTATCCGCCGTCCTTTTCATGGCTTTGAAAATCGTTGCGTCGTCGACCATGAATACTCCTGGATAAGCTGTAAACATTTTGAAGCTTGTCACGCCCTCATGTTTTACCAAAGCATCCATCTCGGGCAGCCAGTCATCGGGCAGTTCCGTGAGGATCATGTGCAACCCGAAGTCAACCGCCGCTTTCCCTTCCGACTTCCTGAGCCAGGTGTCAAGCGCATGCCGCATCGAGGTTCCTTTCGACTGAACCGCGAAGTCAACAATGCACGTCGTGCCTCCGTGTGCGGCAGCAATCGTACCTGTCTCGAAATCGTCGGATGATGCAGTGCCGCCAAACGGAAGGTCCATGTGTGTATGGACATCGATCCCGCCGGGGATGACGTACTTTCCACTTGCATCGATAGTCTTATCCGCTTGCACGTTCAAATCTTTGCCGATGGTGGTAACGGTTTCGCGTTCAATGTAGATGTCGGCGGAGTAATCTTGTTCAGCAGTAATGATGCGTCCGTTTTTAATCAGTGTTGGCATAGAGTACTCGGAGTCGAAAGTTTCAAGTCGCTCGTTTCATGTACGTATTGCTCACAACAATTTGTTCCTTGCCCGGACAATCAACGAAAGAAAATCATCATCGTTAGCAAGCATATTAAAGAAAAGATCAATCTTCGTCATTTCAACATCCCTTTTCCCTACCTCGAAGGACTTCCTGAGCCAGGACAACGCGTTCTCTTTTTCTCCTTTCTGCGCATACACACGAGCAAGATCATACAGATGCTCGTAATTCCACGGTGCACTCTCAATTGCCTGTTGAACTTCTTTGACAGCGGCATCGAACTCTCCGAGAACGGCCAGAACAAGTCCGTGTGTTGAACGAAGCGCTGGACTCTGAGGAAACTGCACAAGGTTCTCTTGAATAATCTCCTTTGCGTGGAGGAATGATTCTTTCGCTTTTCCTTTATCTCCCATTTGGCGATACATCAATCCACGATAGAGAAAACAAATCGCTTTGGCATCTATGCCGCGCATCAGCGACAACCCTTTTCTTGAAATCTCACGTTCGGAAGAACTGAAAGCTTCATCAAATTTTTTTAAGTTCACAAAGAGAGGGAGAGAATGCAGTATTCCCAATTGACTGTTCGGAGAGCGGTCAAGAACAAATCGGAAATCGTTGTATGATTCTTCAAATCGTCCAAAATGTTCATGCACTATACCACGAATTGCATACGAATCGATGTGACTCAGGTCCAGTTCTATTGCTTTTGTGATGAATGACACCGCTTCTTCTTCCTTCCCTTCCAACATGGCTTGAATACCTCTCATAATCGAAACAAGAAAATGCCGCGGTTCGAGAGCTGCTGCTTTCGCAACGAGCGCCGCCATCTCGTCCCGATGCCTCATTTCCCAGTAATCGACCCAGAGATTGTACGGATGATAGAAGTAGGTTGGCTCAAGATCAAGGGCACGCGCGTGAATCTCTGCCGCCTTTGCGAAATCGCCGACATCCCTGTAACAATTGCCAAGATACGCCAAGCACTGCGTATCGCTTGCGTTAAGCTCGAACGCATGCTTCAGTGTTTGAATTGCATCTGCGAGTTTTCCTTCTTCTCGTTCAATCAACCCTTTCATCAGAAGCGCAGAAGATAACTTGGGATCAATCTCAAACGCACGACTTGCATGATATCTTGCCTGTTGCATCAGCGCCGGATCTCGCTCAAGCCCGAAGGAGAATCGAAATCGCAGCTCAAACGCAAGAGCGGAATGTGCGGTTGCGAATGCAGGATCGAGGTCAAGCGCTTGCCGAAAATATTGCAGCGCCAAGTCGCTGTCATTCTTCGTTCGCTTGCGGCTATGAAATAGACCTTTCAAATAGAGATCGTAGGCTTGGAGATTTTCGGTTTCTTGGTGTGTGATGGCCTTGCGCTGCTCGTTGGTCAGACGGATTTTCAATTCCTCGGTAATTTTCTGGGAAATTTCATCCTGAATTTCGAAAATATCCTTCAGCTCCCGGTCGAACCGTTCTGCCCACAGGTGAAAATTGTTGGCGCTATCGATAAGCTGCGCAGTAACGCGGAGTCGGTTGCCTGCCTTGCGAACACTCCCTTCAAGCACATAGCGGACGTTGAGCTCTTTCCCGACTTGCTGGACATCGACATTTTTCCCTTTGTACGTAAAGACACTGTTGCGTGATGTTACGCGAAGCGATGAGATTTTCGCAAGGTCGGTGATAATGTCTTCCGTAATACCGTCGGAAAAATATTCGTTCTCCTTATCTTCACTCCAGTTGGCGAAGGGAAGCACGGCGATGGATAGCTCGCCGTTCTTTTTCGTTTCCGTTGACTCTAATCTCTTTTGAGTTGTTGGCGCGACTGCTTGCGGAACAAGGGCTGTGAGGATTTGGAATACTTCGACGGGTTCGGGAATCCCTTTCAATTCCTGCAGACCGAGACTCGATGCATCGAACTTGATTTTCGACTTCACCTGATTGAATACATCGCGGGAAATACAGATGGCTCCCGGCGGGGTGAGACTTTGCAGCCGTGACGCGACATTGACGCCGTCACCGAACATGTCGTTTCCCTCGATGACAACATCGCCGAGGTGAATACAGATGCGGACGAGAATTTTTTCTTGCGCCGTTTTATTCTGACTATGCTGTGCAAACTCGTTCTGGGCTTCGATTGCTGCACTAACAGCATTGACCGCGCTGTTGAAATCGACTAAATAGGCATCACCGATATTTTTCACAACCGTGCCGCTATGTTTCTTGACCACGGCATCCACAATCTCGTTGTGTTTGCGAAGCAGAGTCAGGCCAAGTTGTTCTTGTTCACTCATCCGTCGGGTGAAGTCCTGGATGTCTGTGAACATGATTGCTGCGAGTTTACGTTGTTCAGGCATGATACCACGAGGAAGAGAGTTTCTTCAATGTTGATGCGAGTTTTGCCTCCGTTGTAAAAATGCCGGTTGGGACTTTGTGTCTCACTTTGGCAATCTTTTCTTGCTCTCCATCAACAAATACAATGTGAATATGGCGTGTTGCCTTGGCTTGCGCGAGATATTCAGCGGTTTCTGCACCGTGAGAATCAAATGAAACCCGTAATCAATTGCCGCTTTTCCATCCGATTTTCGCAACCATGTATCCAGAGCCTGCCTCATGGTTGTTCCTTTTGACTGCACGGCGAAATCCACAATACATGTCGTGCCTCCGTGTGCGGCCGCAATCGTACCTGTCTCGAAATCGTCGGATGATGCAGTGCCGCCAAACGGAAGGTCCATGTGTGTATGGACATCGATCCCGCCGGGGATGACATATTTTCCACGGGCATCAATCGTTTTATCGGCCGACACACTCAAGCTGGCGCCGATGGTGGTGACTTTGTCTTTTTCAATGTAGACGTCTCCGACATAATCTTGCTCCGCAGTGATAACGCGACCGTTTTTGATCAGAATCGACATGCTCTTTCCTTCTCTTCTTCTGCAGGAGGGTTTTTCACAGATCTACGCCGAACACATTCGCTTGTACAACATCGCATCCACCGTAAGGGCTTCTTTTCATTTTCATTTTGGTTATTCCCGAAAAGGATTGCTGCTGCATTGTTTCTGCGAGTATTCCACTCCACTCGCTTTTGAGTGAAACCACGGCGGAATCTTCAGAGGTGATCTCACAACCAACGACCGTATGATTCGAAGAAGGAAAGGCTGCAAACCGAGAAAAGAAACTCTCAATCCGTGATTTCATCGTGGCATGATCTGTTCGGTTCCCATGGGAATCGTATATTTCATCTTCGGCAAAGTTTTGAATCGCATATTCCAGCTTGCGGCCAAACAAGTGCCACAAGAATTCTTCCGCGAATTGATTCGCGTCAAGTTCCAGATTGGGATGGAACTCTTCGTAGATGAAGTTGGATGTCCATCCCTCCAGGTGGAGGTCTTCGATTTCTTCGGCCATGAGTTCTTCTGTCGCAAAACGGTATGCTTCCGCCGGAGGGACTTCGGCGAGAAAGCTCACGTTGATACCATGCTCGGAGAGATAGTCGAGCACCTTGTCAAGCTCTTCCGGGATGGCCCCTTCGGACAGTTCACTCAATGGCGTGAATGTCGGATTACCGACAAAAGCATGTACCTTGACCATCTTTGCATTTTCATGCAGACGCTCGAATTCTCCTATGTTATGAAGCCATTGTGATTCAATCTCGGGCGGAAGTTTGCTCGTTCCACCAAAGTGGGCACCAAATTTTTCTTCCAGCTCCCGCCTCTTTGCTTCGTTCAGCGCCCGCTGAATGCGTTCGTTGGTTTCATCGAATATCTCATCCGGCTCCATGATATTTCCTTCTTCTGTTCATCGGATTTTTTTCCTGCTCAATCCAACGGATGTCAATGGATATCAATTCCATGTTTTGTCTGAAACTGCCTGAGTGCCTCCCACGTCAACGGCTGGGGCATTTGTTTCATCAGTTCATTCCACGTCATGGCTTCTGTGCCGTCGTCGACACGGACCATGGAAATGCAGCCGTCCACGGGGCAAACGACGAAGCAGAGCCTGCATCCGACGCAATCATCTTCCCGAATCTTCGGCTGATTGATGACGATCGAATCGCCGTTGTTTCGCTTTTCCTTGGGGAAAATGTCGATGCATTGGTGAGCACTGTCTTCACAGGCGATATAGCAGAGATTACACTGGATACACTTCGATTCATCGATGCGGGCGACCGATTTGTAGAGCAGGTTCAAATCGCCGAAATCGGAAATGCATTTCAAGGATTTACCTCGAATGGCGTCGAGATTCTTGTATCCTTTTTCCTCCATCCAGTTCGTGAGGCCTTCCGTCATGTCATTAATAATCCGGAAACCATAGTGCATGACTGCCGTGCATACCTGGACGCTCGAAGCTCCGAGTAAAATAAACTCCGCAGCATCCCGCCACGTTGAGATGCCGCCCATGGCAGAGATCGGGAGCCCAATCTCACGGTCTACAGCAATCTGTGAAACCATGTTCAGGGCAATTGGCCTAACAGCGGGGCCGGCATAGCCTCCGTGCCCGCCTTTGCCGTCGACGGAAGGCTTCAATTCGAGGGTGTCGAGGTCGACTCCCATGATTGTGTTTATGGTGTTAATGAGGGAAATCCCATTCGCCCGGCCTTTTTTTGCGGCGCGTCCCGGATAGCGGATATCACCGACATTCGGCGTCAGCTTCACCAGAACAGGAATTGTCGAAACTTCCGTAACCCACTCGGTGATCATAGCGCAATATTCGGGCACCTGTCCGACTGCCGCTCCCATCCCTCGTTCACTCATTCCGTGTGGGCAGCCGTAGTTCAGTTCGATCCCGTCACATCCTGTGTCGACGGTGCGTTTCACCATGTCGTGCCATGTCTCACGCTTCGACTCAACCATCAGCGACGCCACAACAGCCCTGTCCGGCCAGAGTTTTTTCGTTTCGGCAATT
>JACPSI010000088.1 GCA_016193365.1 Ignavibacteriales bacterium | reverse complement strand
CCCCGCTCCGCCGAATGCTGGAAGGAGGGCAGGATGGACGTTCAAGATCCTGTTCCGAAATTTGCCGACCACCGCCGACGGAATGCGCTTCAAATATCCCGCCAGAGCAATAATGTCCGCCTCATGCTTGACGAGAAGCTCAAGCAGCTGTGCCACATAAGAGTCTTCCGCGGGGAATGCTTGCTGACTGATGTGGACTGACGGAATGTTCCGCGAACGCGCGATTTCCAACACCCCGGCTTCCGCTTTATTGCACACCACCAGGGTCACCCGTGCTGGCAACATGCCGTGCTCGATCGCGTGAAGAATTGCCTGAAAATTTGACCCGCGCCCTGACGCGAAGACGGCAATGTTCATTAATTCGTGAGACGGTTCAGAAAACAGGCCTGTCCACCCACAGGCAGACCTGAAGGCAGGCGGTGCCGGACGGTTCGAATGTAATGAGAAGTTGAGGGAGAATCAATAAAAGCATTGAAAAGTAAAAAGTGAGAAGTGAAGAGTGGGCAGGAAGGCGAATAAAAAAGCCTGTTTAAAACATATACTCTAATCGTTTTGTTGTGTTTTTTGCTTTGGTTGAGTAAAGGCTCGCGTGTCGGCAGCTGTAGGGAGGCGTCGAAATTGGTTGGGTTTGAGTGTGGGCAGATCCGTCGTTCTTGTTGTCGAATCCGATTGTCTCCACATTTCTTCCATCATCAAAGAGATTCTCACGTGGCCCTCGCTACCGGAGCCTGCTGCAGAATCATCTGCATGCCTGTATCCCGGCTTCCCGATGCGCGCTTCTTAAATAGCCTCTCCACTGCGTTGAATTTTCTCCGGATAAACTCTCTTGACACTACGACAATTTTGTCGTATACATTTAATTGATGCGGACAAAAATGTCGTTATGAGCGCTATTGTCGCCGGCTGGCTTTTCGATGTGTACCCTTCCCCGCGGGGAATCACGGCGTGGCTCATTGACGGCAATGGTATCAAGCATCGCTGCCACCGCCGATTCCACCCGCATTTTTTCCTTCACCTCAGCGACGTTGACAGCAAACGCGTTGAGTTGCTCAGCGCGCGGTGTCCGGTCCCTCTTTCGTTTTCCCGTACGACACGAACGGAAATTTACTCCGGCGACGCCTGGAACGTTGTGCAGGTGTTTGTCCACGACCCCACGCGCTTCAAAGAGGCCGTCTGGTATTTTGAACGGTTCTTCCCACACTTCGCATTCTTCAACTCCGACATCCTGCCGGCGCAGCTGTTTCTCTACGACACGGATCTCTTCCTCCTGGCGCTAGGTGAATACGAGTTGGACGACACGGGCGAATTGATCGGCTGGAAGGTCAATGATTCGCGCGAGGCCGTCGAATACAAACTGCCCCCCTTGTCCGTCATGTGGATGCATAACGCCAACGACTTCGTCCCCCCAAAATATCAGCGGTCACTGCAGCTTGAGCTTGCCTATGACGGACAGCAATACCTGCTCGAACAGGAAACGCCACAGGAAGTCCTCGAAGCGCTCAACTGGCATCTCCACCGTTGCGACCCCGACCTGATTCTCACAAGATACGGCGACCCCGTCCTGCTCCCTCATATTACATCGCTGGCCAGGCGTCATCACATTCCTTTGCTGCTGAATCGTGACACAACGACAGGCTATATGACAACGCGGGAATCAAGCTTCTTTCAGTATGGCAAAATCGTGCACAAAGACGGCGCCTTCGAGCTGGCAGGGCGGTGGCACGTCGATGAAGAAAATTCTTTCACCGTCGGAGAATCCGACCTCGAAGGACTCTTTGAAATGGTGCGCCTCACCCAGATGTGCGGACAGCGTCAGGCGAGGGCGAGCATCGGGACGTCCATGTCCTCGCTACAGCTTTCATGGGCATACCGGAACGGCATTTTGATTCCTGCCAAAAAACGCGAGCCGGAAGAATTCAAATCTGCGGCAACGTTATTGATGGCGGATCGCGGAGGACTCATCTTCAACCCGCCGTTGGGCTATCACGAAGATGTAGCCGAACTTGATTTTGTCTCGATGTATCCGACGATCATGGTGAAGCATAACGTCTCGCCGGAAACCGTGAACTGCCGATGCTGCCACAACGAAAAAGTCCCTGAGCTCGGCTACACCATTTGTGAAAAACGTACAGGGATTGTGCCGGCAACACTCAGGTCGGTCGTGATAAAACGCTCGTACTATAAAAAGAGAAGGAAAGAGCTTCGCGGAAAGAACGATGCCCTCGCCCGCAGCTATGACCGGCGGCAAAACGCACTGAAATGGATGCTTGTCAGCTGCTTTGGTTACCTTGGCTACAAAAATGCCCGTTTCGGCAAGATCGAGGCACATGAATCCGTGAACGCATTCTCCCGCGACGCGATTTTAACTGCCAAAGAAATCGCTGAAAGTCACGGGTATGAGCTTCTCCATGCTATCATCGACTGCATCTGGCTGAAAAAACCGGGCGCAACCGAAGCGGATTACGAGAGGCTGTGTACCGAAATTGCGGCTCGAGTCAACATTGATATTTCTCTTGAAGGCATGTATAACTGGATTCTCTTTCCTGCTTCCAAGCAAGACCCAGCCATCACAACGGCAAACCGCTACGTGGGCTGGTATCGTCACGGTGAGGTGAAGATTCGCGGCATCGAGGCGCGACGACACGACACGCCGAAATTCATCAAGCAGATGCAAGCGCGTATGTTGGACCGCATGTCAAAAGCTCAAAACGTCGGCGAGGTGGAAACTCTTGTGCCGGATTTGCTGGACATTGCCTCAAACTTCGTTTCCGTCTTGCGCAGCGGCAAGGCGAACCCCATGGAGCTTGTCCTGCGCAGAAACATCACGAAGGAACCGCAAGAATACACAAACAACAGCATCAGTGCTGTGGTATCAAAGCTGGTTGAGGAAATGGGAGTAAAGCTGTCGGCGGGGGAGTCGATCCAGTTTATTATTGTCGACCAATCGGGGAAGAAGAAACCGGAAAAAGCAAAGCCGCTCGCTCTCTACGCGTTCGAAGACGGCTACGATATCGAGCAGTATACCGAGTTTACACTCAAGGCCATTGAAACACTGCTCTCGCCGTTCGGATATGATGTTGAAACGTTGAAAAGGTATTTTGGCGTCGCCTCGAAGAAGAAACTACGACTTATTACTTCATCAAAGATCTTCAAATTGACCGGCTGAGTTTATTTCTTTTGTCCACTAACCGTGGAGGGTGTTACTTTTCTCCCCTTGGCGACGTACACACCTGTGAGAGGAGAAAAGTAATAGAGTGAGACGGTTCCGTGCCGCGACTTCGACTCAACACACTTACCGCCTTCACGCTTGCCCTTTGTCGGAACCGAAGAGCGAAGGCGTTGGCTGTGGGGACGGAGTCGAAATTGGCTGGGTTTGAGCGAAGGGAATCCGTTGTTCCACTTATCGAATCCGATTGACCTGAAGGACCTTCCCAGCATGAGCCTTCCAATTTTCGACAATTTCTTTTCCTCCATTTTCTTTCTAAAAGAAAATGGAGTCGCCGCTGGGCGAAATGCTCTCACTGGTACATCTTCATCTTGTTCACTATCCGTGAGGGATGGGCTTGCGCGGCAGGTCATTCGGGTACGACCTGGAAACGATGAAAAAGTATTTCGGCATTGCCTCGAAGAAATCGCTCAAACGGCTCGTTGCTATGGAGAATCAATCGAATAGTACAAATCCCATTCTGAGTCCGCTTTTTGGATGAAGAATCTAAGTAAACTGACAAATCAGTATCTTCGCCCCGCTCAGAATGGGATTTCAAAAATTTTGGACGCTTAACTCTTCACCAGCCTTACCATCTCCTTCACCGCTTTTTCCAGCCCAACCACCATCGCCCGCACAATAATTGCGTGCCCGATGCTCACTTCATCGATTTCTTTGATTGCCGCGATTGGCTTGATGTTGGTATAATCCAATCCGTGCCCGGCGTTGACACCGAGCCCGAGCGACTTCCCAAACTTTGCCATGCTTTTGATTCTTTTGAGTTGCTTCTTTATTTCTGCAGACGAGCTTGCTTCTGCGTACTCTCCCGTATGGATCTCTATTATGTCGGAACCGATTTCTTTCGACGCTTCGATCTGAGCCTCGTCGGGGTCTACAAACAAGCTTACCTCAATCTTGTGCGAGTGAAAACTTTCAATGACGTCTCCTAGGTTTTGCTTCTGTGCGACAACATCAAGCCCGCCCTCTGTTGTGAGCTCCTGTCGTTTCTCCGGAACGAGTGTCACCAAATCCGGTCTTATCTCAACGGCAATTCTGATGATTTCCGGCGTCGCAGCCATCTCCAGATCGAGTTTAGTTTTGACCTTTTTTCGCAGCAACTGAACATCTCGATCTTTAATATGCCGCCGGTCCTCCCGCAAATGGCAGACAATGCCCACGGCTCCGGCTTCTTCGCAGACCAATGCCGCTTCTACGGGATCCGGGTCATGGCCTCCACGTGCATTCCGCAGCGTCGCTACATGGTCAATATTGATAGCGAGTCTCATATTCTACCTTAACGATTGAGTCAGAATATATCATTTTCTTCTTTTCAGTTCACCATACATCGATTTTCTCCCGCCTCTTATCCGAAACTTTTGGCTCAAAAAACCGTAAATTTTCATGACAATCCCACGTTCAACAGGTGCATCCATGAAAATCTCCCAAAGAGTTCTCGCCGCGCTGATTCTTCTGAATCTTTCCCTCATTCTCGTTAACGCACAATCCAAGAAGAATGAACCCTCGACGAACGACCGTTATGAGGAAATCGGCACACGAGTCGGAAACGAAATCGAAAAACTCGTGAATAGACTCGCGCGCGTCATAAGCCGTGATGACATGGATGAAGATTTTTTCGAGGATGATTCGCTCCCCGCAAAACGGAAACGCAGAACCGTGTCTCCGGACCTTGAGTCGGAAAGCAATACGTTCACCTACGAGGGCGACAAGACGATCAACGAATCTGAGACGGTGTACGGCAACGTCGTCGTCAAGGGTGGCGACCTCACAATCTTTGGCAAAATCGACGGCGATGTTCTGGTCGTCGGCGGCACGCTGATAGTAAAAGACGGCGGACGCATCACCGGGAATGCACGCGTGATTAGCGGAGACGTCATACGCGAAGACGGCGGCAAGATTGACGGCTATGTCGATAAGTCGAGATCCACCACCGCGGGTTACCGTGAGGACCGCCGCAAGTTCACGCAGCCAAGCACGAGGTTTGACCCGCCCTGGCTGGCAGAAAGCTCCGCGCTTGAGAATTTCATTTTTCGATACAACCGCGTGGAGGGCTTGTTCCTCGGCCTCGGTTCGGAAAAAAGATATTACTGGGACGGACGGAAGAAATTCAACTCGTATGGTTCGATCGGCTGGGGGTTCAAGTCTCATACCTGGAGGTACAATCTTGGACTCGCGAGGCAATTTCCGCTTTACAACACAGACGGCGATGAATTACTCGAAATTGGAGTTGAAGGCTACAGTTTAACCGACTCGAAGGATCAATGGATCATCGGCGTTCATGAGAATAGCGCCGCAGCTATTCTCATCCACGAAGATTTTCGTGATTATTTTGAACGACGCGGATATTCGGCTCACGTTGCGTATTACACCAGGCAAGACTACGTGAACGGAGAATTCAAGGTCGCTTTTCTTGCAGATAAGTATGAGTCTTTAATCAATAGGGCGGAGTGGGCATTGTTTGGCGGCGAGAAGTTGTTCAGGCTGAACCCCGCAATCGATCCCGGAAGCATGAGGAGCGTTCTGACATCGGTCGGGTTCAGCACCGTTTCGAAAACGATGCACGGCCAGGAAGGGTGGAACATCCTCGGCTCCATGGAATTCACAGATAAGAACCTCGGCGGCGATTTTCACTTTGGACAGTACATTCTTGATATCCGACGCTACCAACCCGTCAGCTTGTACGATAACTTCAATATCCGACTGCGGGCTGGAACGGCTGAAGGTACTCTTCCTCTTCAGAAACAGTTCGAAATCGGCGGACTCAGCACGCTCCACGCATTCCCTTTCAAGTCCGAAGTGGGCAATCGTCTTTTGTTGATGAACACTGAGTATATCTTGAACGGCGATTTCTTGAACGACATTGAATTCTGGCCGAGCTGGCTGATGAAACGCATCAATATTCTTCTGATGGCAGACGTCGGTTTGACGCGGCAAGTTCCAACAACCGCCGCTTGGAATGATGGATTCAGCGGCGTCACATGGAGCGAATTCAAACATGATGTCGGCGTCGGATTCGCGAACCGGAGCGGGTCGTTCAAGGTTGCGGTTGTTTGGAGAACGGACGTGAAAGAGCCCGGCAGGTTCATTTTCAGGTTTAACAGGCCTTTTTAAGAAACCTCGTAAACCTGACAGGTCCAAATGTTATGCATTTAAAGACCTGTCAGGTTTACCAAGCTACATTCAAAAACAATTGTTGTGAGGGGCTCTGCTCCCGATAACAAGAGCTCGTTGAACAAAAAGGGCGATCAAAATGATCGCCCTTCGCCGTTCTCAAAATTTTGTCATACCTATCTCTTAAACTTCATCTTCATTAGCTCTTCAATGAGCCGCTTCTTATTCGCCTTGGAAATCTCTCTGCCGTAAATCGGCATTCCTTCAATGCCCCTCGCGAACCGCCGCAACTCGTGAACCGTCATCGCGTCGAGTTTATCGAAATATTTCTGCTCCTCGGCGCTTAACCCCTGGGGTGCGGTATACTCTTCCTCAGGCTCGGCCTCGACCTCGTCGACCTCCTCATCGAATTCCGCGCCACCAGCGGCGAGGATTCGTTCGACTTCTTCCCTCGTTCTTGAACTCTTGGCGTACAAAAGTTCTTCGATTCCTTCAGCTGGTCGGGGAATCACGTGCTTGGAAATCAACTGACTGACCTTTTGAGCTGCCGCTGCTCCCGCTTCAACCGCGGATCGTACCGCCGCGGTATCTCCGACGATTTTTACTGTTATCATTGCCGGATCTGTGCGTTCCTTGCCGACGAGAACGACATTTGCAGTTTTGACCATGGCATCGGCCGCTTCGATGGCTCCGACAAGACCTTTCGTTTCAACGAGACCAAGCGCGTAGTCAATCATGGATAGGATTGGCAAAGAGAGCCTTCCGAAGGTCTCTGGTGAGACTCCCGGAGTTTACATGAGCCGTTTCTGGTAAACTCCGGGAGTCTTCAAGGGCCCTTCGGAAAGCCTGGTGAAACTACTTTTGTGCGGGACGTTTGGGGAGAATCATTTCCACGTCACTATGAGGACGCGGGATCACATGAACAGAAACCAATTCGCCGACACGTTGGGCCGCTGCGGCGCCTGCATCCGTCGCCGCCTTGACTGCTCCCACGTCGCCGCGTACCATCACCGTCACATAGCCCCCGCCAATCTGCTCTTTTCCAATTAATGTGACTTTGGCTGCTTTCACCATGGCATCAGCAGCTTCGATGGAGCCGACGAGGCCTTTGGTTTCCACCATGCCGAGCGCGTCAAGCGAAATGTCAGACATTGAGATCTCCTTAAGTTGAAGGTTGAAACTGGTTTGCCCCGCTTCGGGCGGAAAACTCGACGCCAATATAAAGAATGACCCCTTGAATGTCAACATCATGCTCCCGATTGCGGTGGCACAGCAAGAGGTTGATTTTCGATGGATTTTTTGTGTAAATAACAGCTCATGAGAATTCGATATTTATTACTACTACTCTGGGGCGTGACCATGTCACTTCAAGCTCAACTTGCTCAGGAGCTTTTTGATTCCTACGACACTTACAAGATCCGCGAAATCACTACGCGGCGGTTCAATCAAAAATCAATGCTGCGCTGGCTGGACCCGCTGGAAAAGTCGGAAGTCTTCAAAAAGACCGCCCTTGGCAAATCGGCTGAAGGACGAGCGATTTCACTCTACACATTTGGAAACGGCTCCACCAAAGTCCTCCTGTGGTCTCAAATGCACGGCGACGAACCGACGGCGACCATGGCCCTTTTAGACGTGTTCAACTTCTTTGCCAGGAATTCTTCGCATCCAGCAATCCGGACAATTCGCGAAAACCTGACCCTCCTCGTTATTCCCATGCTCAACCCGGATGGTGCAGAGCGTTTTCAGCGCCGGACATCTCAGCTCATCGACATGAACCGGGACGCCCAGCGACTTGAAACGCCTGAAGCACGCATACTCAAGGATGTTCAGCAAACCTACAAGCCTGACTTTGGGTTTAACCTGCATGACCAGGATCCGAGATACACCGTAGGTAATTCAAAGAAAGTCACCGCCATTGCCCTGTTGGCTCCTGCGACGGATGAATCACGTGCCGACAATCCTGTTCGCGCACGCGCCAAAAAACTCGCATCCATAGTTGCCAATGTTCTCAATCAGTTTATCTCTGGGCATGTCGCAAAATATGATGACACTTTTGAGCCGCGAGCATTCGGCGACAATGTGCAGCGCTGGGGAACAAGCACGGTGCTCATTGAATCCGGGGGTTGGCCGCAAGACCGGGACAAAATGTTCCTTCGAAAAGTGAATTATGTCGCCCTTGTTTCGAGTCTCGCTGCCATCGCCGACAAATCATTCAACTCGTCCGATGTCTCCGCTTACGAAAACCTGCCATTCAACACGAAGAACCTGT
>JACPSI010000124.1 GCA_016193365.1 Ignavibacteriales bacterium | reverse complement strand
GGCGATCAAGTGTCGTGTCCTGAGCTTTATACACCACTCCCATCCCTCCTTCCCCAAGCTTTTCTAGAATTTTATAATGGGAGATCGTCTGCCCGATCATACACCATGCCTCCGCCATTCCGCCAAAAAACTGGCGGACGCAAAAAAAGCGAAAGACGGCGAATCCCCGCCTACCTCTTTGCATCTCATTAGGCGGGCAAGCTGAAAATCACAACCACTCACAAAGGACGTTCGTGGGTGATTTTCCCCGCCCGACCGAACGAGAAATGGATACGTATCGGTCGTTCGGGCGGGGGGACATGCCGCCCTCGCCGACTTGCCCCGAAGAATTCGGGGGGTTTTCGAGAATCTTATAATGGGATATGGTCTGACCATGCATATGGTAGATTCGCGGATTCTCAAGTTATTCATGAATCAATTTTATTTAGTTGAACTGTAGCTGATTTCCACGACCCCGACTTTGTTGACACCGCTGCACGCAAGGAAAAGATTCCCTGTCGGTGTAGCTACCATGTGCCGAATGACTCCTCCGCCAGACGGGATTGGCCACGTTATGAATTTTTGTGTTTTCGAGTCAAATACCACGAGCGTATTGGGATCCAAACCTGACTCGCTGTACCAAATGCGGCCGTCGGCCGTGGCGGCAATGCCATACGGTCGAGACCGAGACCCGCCTGGTGACGGCCATTCGGTGACTTTACCCGTCTCTGGATCGAGTTTTCCCAGATAGTCCCTTGCATAGTCGCTGTAGTAAATCATATCGTCTGGTGAAACGGTAAGACGCCTGGGGCGAGCTCCCTCAGGCAGAACGTGCTCTGTAATCTCCAAGGTTGCAGGATTGATGCTTGCGAGTTTGTTCGAGTTGAATTCGCAAAACCATGGCGTCCCTTTTGAGTTCACGACGATGCCGTAAGGCCGACTCTTCGGCGTTGGAACGTCTTTGAGGCTGATGAGGCCGGTCCTGGGATCAAGACTTCCCACGAAGTTGCCTCCCTGCACTGTAAACCACAGGATTCCTTTCTGGTCAAAGACCGGAGTGTGCGGATCACGCGCGCGGGGGTCAGGCATCGGGAATTCTGTCATTTCACCGGTTGTCGGATTGAGTTTGCCGATGTATGACTTCGAATTGCCAGTATACCAGATATTTCCCTCGTTGTCCGCCACAAGTCCATGCGGGCCGGAATCCGGCGTTTTGACGGTATACTCCCTGACTTCGCCGGTCTGTGGATTCACCCGGCCAATGGTGTTGCCGCGTTGGCCGGTGTACCAAAGCGAGCCGTCCGGACCAACCGCAGGATCGTGCGGGAAGGCGCCTTTCGGAACATCCCATTCTTTGATGTTGACCTCAACAGTATCAGCCGCGAAGAAGCTCATCGATGCTGCGGCGAAAATGATTAGGGCTAAAATCTGTTTTTGTTTCATAGCGCTCTCCGTGTGAATAAGGTTGGAACAGTGATCAAGAAGACTCTCTGTCGCTTTCATCGAGTTTTTCGAGAATCTTGTAATGAGAGATTGTAGTGCCGATCATATTACCAGATCACCGTGGGGTCCATGAATGTTACACCAACCGACATAAGATGAGCCTTCCCGGGAGTCGGGTTGATTCCTGCGTCTGCCAAGTACTCATAAGAAACGCCCAATCGCATGTGAACATTTCCTTGAAGCGCAATTCCAAGGGTAAGGCCTCCGCTGAACAACGCCGATCGAATGCCGTCAAATCTATTAATAATTCCTTCTTTTTCCCCGTAGAAATTGACCGTGCTCCAAAAGGTCGAATAGATTCCCCAATATCTTGAAGCGAGGGTTTTTCGAAAATGAGCTGAAGCGCCCAGCGATCCCATCATCTTTTTAAGATTCGGTTCAAGCGGACGCGTTGAGGCGGGAAAGCGATCGTCCTGACGGATTGTATAGAGATCGGCGCGGAAGGAAAACAAACCTTCTGCGAACTGGTTTTCGGGACGCCACAGCAAGGCGTAAGCGCCGTACAGGCTTCCGAAAATGAGTGATCGTTCTATGCCGAGAATTGAGTTGTCAATGTCATGTTTGCAGCGATGAAAGTATCCAAGCTGCCAGTATGTGTCCTTAAGCCGCTGTGTGAACAGAAATCCTTCTTCCCAGAAAATCGCACGAGGATTGAAGCGAATGTCGTTGTGAGGGTCGGCGATGAATTCGATATCGCTCAGAAATGCAAGACTCATCTCGTTTCCAACCCGAAGGAGCTCAACATAGCCTCCCAAACGTTGTAACCAGGCGTGGTCATTATCCCGGACGAGTCGATAACCGGAAAACTCTCCCCAGCCACCCACGGCGTGCATCCAGCTTGTTTCATTCGCGGGGATGAGTTGTGCCTCAAAGCCCAAGGGGTTCAACGACTGAAAGCGGAGCGGGAATCGCTGGGCAAAACTCGGCGTAACAACAATCCCCAGCAAAGCAACAGCTATCATTCTCGTCATGGTCAACCGCCCTCCTCACAATCATTTTTGAAAGAACACATCGAAGCTTTTCACCGCACGTTCTACGGTCTCGTAGATCCTGAACACTTTGACTAAATGCATAATGGCAATCACGGCCTCAACCTTCTCGTTCAGCCGTGCGAGGCACAAATCTCCGCCTTTCTGGCGAAGAGATACCAACGAGGCAACGAGTGTGCCCAAGCCCATGCTGTTAATGACCTTGACGCGTCCGAGGTCGATGACAACGTACTTCATGTTTTCTCCCAGAAGGCCATGCACCTTTTCCCGAAGTTTCGACGTTTCGGGCTCGCCCAAAAAATTCCCTTTCAATGAAATGACAACCACCCGACCGTGTCTTTTTTCTTTAATCATCCGGCTTTGACGGATCAAGTTTCGTCACTCAAAACTTTTCACAGCTTTCTCAACTGTTTCGTACACTCTAAAGACTTTCACCAATTTCGTAATCATGAGGATGCCCTCAATTTTATCCCTTACCCTCGCAAGGCACATGTCTCCGTCTCGCTTTCGCACGGACGTTAGAGAAGCGATGAGAGTGCCGAGTCCCATACTATTGATGTATTTGAGCTCACCAAGGTCGACGACATACTTTAGTTTGTTTTCTCCCAAAAGTCTGTAGACCGTCTCGCGCAGGTTTGTCGAGGCCGGTTCACCGAGGAGGCTTCCGCTCAACGAAATTGCTACAACGTCGCCGTACATGCGTTCTCTGATATTCACGGTAAAGCAATCATCTCACTTCGCCAAAGTCGTTCCGTAGAATTTCCACTGTGGCGTGTGCTCGCGTTTCAATTCTTGATTTGTCAAAAGAGCCCGTACCATCTCAACGGGGATGCTATTATTCCGCAAAATCGTGTCGTGGAATTCTTTGTTGCTCATCTTTCCTGAGCCGACGAGCTCATGCTGCAATGACCGGAATTGCAATCCGCCAAGCAGGTAAGCGCATTGGTACAGTGGGCCATACTGGCCGCTAAAGGAGCGGCGAACTTCGGCCGCTGCGTTGTCGTACTCGTGACCGACCTTATTCACAAGCAGGTCAATGCTCTGCTCCGGTGTCATTTGCTCGAGATGAAAACTGAGGGAGAAAATAATTCGTGCGCAACGATGCATCCGCCAAAACAGCATGCCGACACGATTCTCCGGCGATTTCGGGAAATTCATATCCCACAGCATAAGCTCCCAGTAGAGAGCCCAACCTTCTCCCCAAAATGGCGTCCTGAAAATGCCGCGGTACGGACGATAGCGTTCAGTCATGAAGCCCTGCAAATGATGCCCCGGAATAAGTTCGTGATGCACTGTTGCGCGGGAAAAATGAGGGTTGTTGCCGCGCATGCTCATCATTTTGGCTTCGTGCGACATGGAATTGGTTGGATAGGAAACCTGAATGACTTCGCCACCAAGGAAAAACGGCGCGATAAGCTGTCTCTCCGGCGACATCATCTCCATGCGCCAGCTTTGTTTTGCAAGGGCCGGAACCGTCAACAAATTATTGTTCTCAACGAAGTCGATTGCTTCTAATGCCAGCTCGCGAATCAATTCCGGCTGCTTGCCGGGGTGGACATACAGGTTCTTCACGTGTTCAAGCGCTTTGTGCCAATCGTTGCCGAAGCCTAAATCTTGTGATGCACGGATCATTTCCTTCTCGCACCATTCCATTTCTTTTCTTGCAAGAGCGACGAGCTCTTCGGGAGTGTACGGGATCATTTCGTATTTCAGCTCAATAAGAAGAGCTTCTCGCCCGATGGGATCGCCCACAATAGCGGTTGGGTCGTCCGTTCGAACCCCAACGACTTTTTCTCTCAAAAACTTTGCGTAGTCCTGCATCAAAGAGTCCGTCATTTTGTAAGGCTGTCCGACCCACCAGGTGAAATTCGGGTCGTAGCCGTTGTAAAAGCCAAACCAGTTCTTGAGCATGTTTCGGAATGACCCGATTGAGGCGTAAGCTCGGTTAGCGACGGTTTTCTTCAATTTGGAGGAGCTTTTTCCATCGCTTTTCAGGCTTGCGTCAACTGATTTCCTGATCTCTTGAATCTTTTTGTTGAGTGTGTTCATCAACGCCGCAATTTTCGGAGGGTCCGCAGGCTGCATAAGCCGCCGTGAATCTTCAAGGTCGATCAGTTTCACAGCGAAAGGAACGAGCGATTCCATTTCGGCAAACCGTTTCGCTTCGATGTCGAGTTGAAGGAGTTCGTGGTCGAGGTAGTTTTTGAAAAGAAGGTAATCGACCTTCTCCTGTTGACTCAGCATTTCGAAGTTCATCGAACGGAGAGAGTTTAACCAATTCTCATACAGGTGGGAGAAGCGCGCTCGACGAACAGGAGAAAACGGTGCACTGTAGAACCTGTTCAGACTGGCTCGATCTGCTGTGTATCGCTTGATCAATCCTGCCACAAGGCCATCAGTCAAATTCAGATCATTGATGTCGACTGCAACGGCTGATTTCTCCGATGTGATGGTCGTTTCAGGCTTTTGATGTTTCTGGGCACGAAGAGACGATAGAAGAATAACGAACACAAGCAATTGAGCGACTTTCATTGTGATTTCCCTGTTCGTTGAGAGGGTGAGGACGCACCTGAGGCTAAGGAGCAAACTTGCCAAAGTACGTCCATTGAACGACAACTCCATCGTTGTTGATGGTGGCCTGGACTCTGTCTTCTTCGGCGAAGGCAATGGCCAACACAATAAGGGTGTCTGCGGACTGCCTGACGATGGAATAGTCGGCATTTTCATTGGGCTTGAAAGAATTCGGCAACACGAATCCAGTATAACTTCCTCCACCCCCACGATTGCTTTTCGGCGATAATCGAAAGAAGTACGCCTTATCAGCAATCCGTTTCATGTCGTTTCGTATCTCGTCAACATGTGCTGGAACGCTCGACGATGAAAACTGCGAGAGGGCAACATAATAAAGAAAAGACAGAACGATCCCTGCAACGCCTAACACCCTTCCAGCGATTATTGATCCTTGAAGAGAGGATAATTCCTCTCCAGCGCGGCCTCTCGAATCGAAACGGCGACTGAAAAACGTCAAAACCCCGAGGACGATCGCGACAAGCGGTAATGATATCACAAACATTGGCGGCGCACTCGACCAGATCATCGCTACTCCCAGAACCACCGCCAGGACACTCAAGACTCCAAACCAAAATGCGTGAGATTTCGACCGAAGAGAATTCATTTTAGTTTCTTCCCCGTCATAATATGATAATGATCCACCACGATGTCATCACTTGTGGCAGACTGTTTGTGGTCATGGTCGAGGTAGTTTTTGAAGAGGAGGTAATCGACCTTCTCGGGTTGACTCAGCGACTCGAAATTCAACGACCGTAAAGCAGCTAGCCACTCAGCATAAAGTTGTTTGAACCGCCCTCGGCGCACGGGAGAATAGGGTGCGCTGTAGAATCTATTGAGGCTGCCTCGGTCAGCGGCGTAATGCCTGATTAAACCGGCCACCTGTCCGTCGGGCAAATTTAAATCTTTAAGGTCGAGTGCATCGCCGGTCCGTACCGACGTGACGATGGATTCAGGTCCCGGTTTTGTCTGAGCAAAAAGGGGGGAAATCAGAAGAACAGAAAGGACCATGATTTTGAGAGCGATCTTCATTTTGTGATTTCCTTAAACTTATTTTCGATAAGTGAAGAAGAGGGCTACGGCGAAAAATCTCCGGTATATCTCGATCTCACAATGTCGCCGTTGGCATCAACAACGGCTGTCAGCGTTGCTCCAGGGTAACCTGCAGAGGTTCCCAATATGATGAGCGTGTCGCCGGTTCGAAGCAGCAACTCGTATGTTGCGTTTTCATTCTCTCGTCTTACTCTTGGTAGTTCGTACCCTGCATAGCTGCCGCCTCCACCGTCAATGCCCAGCGGCCGAAGGCGGAATTCGTATGCCTGTGCTGCGATATTCATCAGATCGTTTCTTATCGCATCCCTGTTGGCCACAATGCTTGCCGTCGCGAAATAAGACAGACCTACTACCAAGTAGACTGGAACAAAAGCAATTCCTGCAATCCCTAAAACCATTCCAAACTTAGAAGCGCGTCGTTGCCAGATTCCTGAACGTTCTTCTGATTCTTCCTTGATTTCCGTGCGCGAAGAGATAAGGGCCACAATCCCAAGAAAAATGCCAACAAGCGGCGCGAGTATGGCCAAGGAGTATATCGCGCCATTGCGATTCTTCCAATTGGGATATTGAGCGTGCCACTCAAAAACCCTGAAGATTCCAATCATCAGGAGAGGAACCACGATAGATAAAATACCGAGAAGAGCGCTTCGCGATCTTATTTGTTTCACGGGCTACTTCAATCTCTTTCCCGCCATCACATGGTATCGGTCCACGGTGATGTCGTCGCTTGTTGCAGATTGTCTCTCATGATGGTCCAGTCGCATCCGCCACTGGAAGAGATCCGTAAACGTATGTTTGACTCTGTCGACCAGTTCCGCAAAGCGACCGCTTTGTTCGTACTCATCGGCGGCGTCTTTGCTGTCCCAGATGGTGACGGAAAGCGCCTCGGGCTTTGGGCCGCCCGGCATCAACAGGTAGGCGTGCCGACATCCTGGGGTTTCATGAAGAGCGGGAATGATTTCATGTAGGTAGAGAGCTTTGAATTGTTCTTTCCTGTCGGGTTTGAGCTTGACGGAAACGATGCGCAGGAAAAGGTCGGACGGACGCGCCTGATGAGTGTTCAATTCTCTGCTCATCACTGCTATCGGATATGCTTTGACGGTGGGTTCCGCTGGAACAGGCACCTGCTCGAGTTTCAGGTCGCTGGAAAGTTCCACTCTCCACTCAGATGAATCTGCGAGCATCGGCCGGGCTTCATCCATGAGTTTAGCAAAGAGCCCGTTGGCTTCATAGGTTTCAGCGTAAGACTGGGATTGCCACAAAGTCAACGAAATCACTTCGTCAGGTTCGCGGGCACTTTGCATGAGGCAGGCATACAGGCATCCGGCAGTTTTCTGCAGCGCAGGAACCACGCGGTCGTCGTAGTACCATCGAAGCCGCGTCAACTCGGCGGGTTTTGCTTTTGCTTGTACAAGACGCATGAACATAAAGCCGCCTCCTCTCAGGATGTGCCACCATGGCGACGGGACGTCGCCCTTACAGACTATTTCTGTTCAGCTCCGCTCTCACCGCTTGCGGGCGTCTTCATCCGATCCTGTTTCTGCTTCTCGACCATTTTTGCGACATCGGCCAGGAGTTGCTTTGCATCGTAGAGAATTCCATCCTTCACGACCCACTTCACTCCGCCGACGCGCTCGGATTTTCCCGTCTTATCATTCAGCTTTACAGCGCCTGTTCCGTAGAGAACTTTGAAGTTTTGGAGCGGATTCTGTTCAACAATGGCCATATCAGCAAGAAGCCCCTCGCGCACGACACCAAACTCAATCAGTTGGCCTTTTGGCTCGTGGAGGGTCAGAGCGCCGTTCATTGTCGCAGCCTGGATCACTTCCAGTGGGTGAAAACCTGCTTCCTGAAGTAATTCGAGCTCGTGGATGATGCCAAAACCATATGTGCTGTAAATGAATCCCGCATCCGAACCCGTTGTAATCCGACCACCCATCTTTTTGTAATCGTTCAGGAGCTTGAACCAGACCTGATAGAAATTTCTCCATGCCACTTCGTCTTCTGTGGTCCAATAGTACCAGTACGATCCGTGATTTTCGCGGCCTGGTTGGTAGAAATCCATCAACGAGGGCAACGTGTATTTGTCGTGCCAGTCAGCGTTGCGTGCGCGCATAACGTCGCGTCCGGCGACATAGATCGTCATGGTTGGGTCAAACGTCGTACCGAGTTTAAGGTGTTCCTGAAGATACGCATTCCATTCAGGGCTGCCCGGCGGGTGGATCTTGTCCCACAACTGTGCCACCTGTCCAAAGCGCATTTGTTCATCGTTGTTGATTTGGTCGAGAGGCCAGGGTTGCACGACGTAATCCTTCAGGAGCGACTCAAAGTGGCCGTAAAAATGTGTCACCGTTCCCAGTCCCAGCCGGGCCGCGTCGATGGCGTTCATTTGAGCTACGCCCGTCTGGCCGAGATGGGCAGTCGAGCCGAGGTCAAACTTCTTGGCTTCGTCAAGAAGAGCGGCCATGATTTCTGGCCTGCTGGATCCCATCTTCATCCCGTCGATCCCATTTTTTGCCGCCCAGCGAACCCACTCTCGGGCCAGTTCAGAAGTGCGAACAGGACCCTTGTCCCACCCGCTCCCCGGTCGTTGGTAATTGAAAATGCGCGGAGCGACAATCTCGTTTTTTGCGCTTCTTTCTTTTTCTTTTACAGAGAACGCATTGGGGCCAAGGGAAACACCGCGCACGGTAGTGACTCCGTGAGCCATCCAGAGTTTGTAGGGATATTCCGCTTCCGGGTTTTTCGGAGGCCCGCCCGCATGAACGTGCATGTCGACCAAGCCCGGCATCACGTACATGCCAGTCGCATCAAGTTCGAAATCGGATTTTTCGGGTTTTCGATTTTGTTTCAGCTGGAGCCCCGGCGTTCCCGCGCTCTGCACGGATCTAATGCGGTTGTTCTCGACGACGATGTCAACAGGTCCCTGCGGTGGTGCGCCCGACCCGTCGATCAACGTTGCACCGCGGATGACGAACACTTTGAAGGGGCCTTTCCCTTCGTCGGCGCGGCGATTGGGAGCGCGGACAATCCTGTTTTGCTGCTCGTCTGGTGGTATCTGAAAGGCGCTCGCAGTTTCAACATTGAGCGCGACAAAAGCGCTCAAAAAAAGACTTCGCAGTCTCCCGCCCATAGCTCTCTCCTTGGCTTTTGAAAGATGGTCGTCCTCATAGCAACCTTCTCAAAGTTGCCATGGACTGTCTTCGTTAACCTTGACGAGGTTAACGGGCCGAATATAACAAAGGGTTCAATTCACTCGCGGCGATGTCGCCCGGTTTCTGGCCGGGATGGAAGACTTCCATGTCCACTTTACGATGCTCGTTGTCGATCGACATGATGCGCGTGCCGTCGGCGTAATAAATAATGGTCATGACTTCGCGGCGAGTTGTACTGGAATTCGGATGTGCGGAATGCAGCGTACGCCCTGCGTGAAATGTGGCATCCCCTGCATTGATGATTTCGTTTGTATGGACTGGAAAGTTCTTTTCTTTGATGACCCGTTCGAAGTACTCCTGAGAAGTTTCTGAGATGGGCATTTCTTTGAACGCCCCGATGCGGTGGGATCCTGTAGCGAAGCCCATCGACCCCATTGCTTTCGTGATATCGACAAGGGGCATCCACATTGTCAGAGAGTGTTCGGTGTCGAGTGGCCAGTAATAATAATCCTGATGCCATGGGGTCGGTTTGCCGCCGGGTTCTTTGATGAGAGCCTGGTCATGGTAGAGGCGTACCCCTTTCGCCCCCATAAGTTCGGCGGCAACTCCTGCAAACCTGCGCGCGAAGACAAACTGCCGCGCCATCTCGTTTACACGCCAGACATTCGTGACCTGGGTGAACATGGCGCTGTAGTCCGATATTCGTCCCTGGGAATCCTGTTGTCGAGTCACTTCGGCGACGGCGTCAAGGATAAAGCGGCGGTAGAAATATACCTCTTCGTGGGAAGCCAGTCCGCGAAGGAGAATATGGCCGTCGCGCTGATAAGTTGTCCGCTGTTCGTTGCTGAGAGCGAATTCCTTGGAAAGATCCAGGGTTGGATGCGATATCATAAAGGAGATGAGTTTGCATGTGCCACGACTTTAAAGTCGTGGCACACTTGTGGTTCTGTCACGTTCGTTTCCACCACAGAACCGACGTTGTTGCAAACGAGCGAGTTTTTTCCACGAGAGCGTTCATTTCAGCGTCTGTCATTGGCTTGAAATTTCTGGCTGTCTCCACGTTTTGTCTCACCTCATCCAGAGTTCCCATCCCCACGATGGCGGTGCTGATGGGCAAGGTCATTGCAAACCTCAGACTTTCCGCAGGGTATTTGGTGACACGGCCCGCTGAGAGGACCTTCATGGCGATGATTCCAAACGCGTTCGTCTGAGCAAGGGGAAACAGCACATCGCCAAAATCGTCAATAAGCTTGTCGGTCGAACTGAGAGGAACGAGCGTTGTGTCGAAAGGAAAACGATTCAAAGCTTCCTTGATGACCGAAGGCCGTGTGTGCCCCGTAATGCCGATGTGCCTGCACATTCCTTCTTCTTTTGCGCGGATCACACTTTCCAGTGCGCCGTTTTTTCCTGTGACAGAATCGAGTTGGCCAAGGCTGTTGATGGAATGGATCTGCAGAAGGTCGACATAGTCAGTGTTCAAACGCTCAAGGCTCCGGTTGATCTCTTTCCAGGAATCTTCTTTAGAACGCTCCAGAGTTTTGGTGGTCAGGACGACTTCCTTGCGCCGCGTTTTCATTACCTCGCCGACTTTCACCTCGGCGTTACCATAACTGCTGGCACAATCGATGTAGTTGATTCCCGCATCTATGCACGCTTCGACGATCTTCGCGCCTTCAGAGACGGAATGCGGCCCGTGGCCAATGTCGACGCAGCCAAGCCCCAGGATTGAGACCCGGAGGCCTGTTTTGCCGAGCGGCCGCTGAGGGATGGATGCCGGCGAAGGCCCTGATTGAGCAGACGCGGCGAGCGCGCTGATTCCCAAGGCTCCGGAAGCGGCTTTGAGAAAATTTCTCCGTGAGATTCGCGGCAACATCGTCATGCTTAGGAATATAATCAATTGGCAATGGAAAGAAAATCCATCCTATGACGCCACCACGCTGAGCCAGTTCGCCCTATTGACAGCTCTCCTCGTTCAATCGGGAGAACACAGAATCTTATTCCGGCCAGAGCCAGCCAAACGTTCCTGCCGTTACAAGGGCATAGACGAGACCGTCGGATGTGTTTTTGAACGAGGTGCTCCATTTGCGCTTGAACCATATGGAATCCTGCCACAGGGCAACAGTGTACCCTAAGAATGCAGCAGTGCCCGCGAACCGAAAAACGGCTAAGTACTGAGCGCCGGGTCCGAGCGCACGTCCGGCCAGATAAGCTGCAAAGACTCCGACTACAACGCAATAGATAAACCATTGGGTAAGATTCTTGCTCATTTCGTTGCGGCTGCCGTCCCAAAACGTAATAAACCCTGTCGGGCCTTTCTTCAACTTCTCTTTGAATTCTGTTGTGTTCATATCCTTGGAAGTTGCAGCGTGCGGAATGACGTATTCACCGTCCGGGATATTGAATTTTCGGAGCGCATCCATGACGCCCTCTTCGTCCGAGACCTTGGAGAAATCTTTGTAATGATACGTGAGCACAGTGTGAAGCACAAAACTGATCAAAAAAACGAACATTGCCGAAACGAGAATCGGCAGCCAGAGAGACATCAAGGGTACCATAGGGAGACTCCTTGTAATTGAGTTGATGGGAGCGAGTGGTTTATTGATATCATGACGATTCGAAGCGTTAAAACGTGGCCTTGCCCGAAGTTGTGACGCGAAGGACAGATTCTTGTTGAAACCAGGTTTTGTATGTGCCGATAATATGCCGAACGCTTTGATCAGCGCTTTGCGCGTCAGCCCGAACGATAATTTCAAGCACATAACTTAGCTCATCTGCTTCGTTGCTTCATTTACTTCTTCCTCCATTGATCCAGCAAAACCGCCAACAGAATCACAACGCCAACGACGACCTGCTGCACGTACGAGCCGACGTTCAGAAGATTCAATCCGTTGCGCAGGACGCCGATGAGCATAGATCCAAGAAAAGTTCCGGCCACCGAACCACGCCCTCCAAAAAGACTCGTGCCGCCAACAACGACCGCGGCGATGACGTCGAGCTCATACATCAATCCTGAGTTTGGCTGTCCTGAATTCATCCGTGATGCAAGCAGAATTCCGCTGAGTGCCGAAAGGCTTCCGCTGATCATATACACTTGAGTCACGACACGTCGTGTGTTGATTCCTGCAAGCCGTGCCGCTTCTGCGTTTCCTCCGATGGCGTACACGTATCTGCCAAAACGCGTGCGGTTCAGCACGACGTGTGCGAGAACGAAAACCACGGCCATGATAATTGTCGGGTTGGGGACTCCGAGCGTCCGGCCGCCGCCAAGGAGGCTGAAAGCTTCGGGCAAATCCCACACCGGCCTTCCTTCGGTGACGACAAACGCGGCTCCGCGCCAGATCGTCATGAGCGCCAGCGTGACGATAAACGGTGAAATGTTGAACCGTGTGATGAAGGCTCCGGCAACCGATCCCGAGAAAGTGCCGAGGGCTATGCCGGCAACGAGAGAAAGAAGCAACGAAAGAACAAAGGGAAAATCCGCTTTGAGCAGTATCGTGGACACAACCCCAACGACCGCCACGAGAGAGCCGACAGAGAGGTCGATGCCCGCCGTGAGAATGACAAACGTCATTCCAACGGCAATGATGGCTGTTATGGAAATCTGGAGACTGACATTCAGAAGGTTATCCGTCGTGAAAAAGTAGGGCGAGAGAACAGCAAAAATGATCGCCTCCAGGGCCAGTGCAATCCCAAGGCCAAACCTGTCAAGGATTTTTGAGAGCATTAACTGAATTCAGTTGCAAGTCTGAGGATTTTTTCCTGGGTAGCTTCTTTGCGCGATAATGTTCCCGTCATTCTCCCGTCGCACAGAACGGCAATGCGGTCGCAGATGCCGAGCAGTTCCGGCAAGTCTGAAGAGATCACCATGATGCCGACGCCGTCTTTGGCGAGTTGATTGATGAGGTTGTAGATCTCGTATTTCACGCCGACGTCAATGCCGACGGTGGGTTCATCGAATATCAAGACTTTTGATTTTGTCATCAGCCACCGTCCGAGAATGACTTTTTGCCGGTTTCCGCCGCTCAGCGTGTCAACAACAGTTTCGGCCGATGGAGCTTTGATCTGTAGCTTCCTCATGAATTCACCGGCCGCGGCTTTTTCTTTTGTGCGATCGATAAAAAGTCCTTGAGTCAACCTCTGGAGGCTTGCGAGGGAAATATTTTCGCTCAATGTCATTTGCAGGATGAGGCCCTGAAGGTTGCGGTCTTCAGTGAGGAGTCCGATGCCGGCGGCGATTGCATCTTTCGGTGAACGCGGCGTAAACGCTTTTTGCAGCAGCCACATTGTTCCAGAATGAACGCGGTCCGCGCCAAAGATTGCGCGGGCGAGCTCCGTTCTTCCAGCGCCGACAAGTCCCGCGAGACCGAGGATTTCACCCCTGTAGAGTGTCATGCTGACGTCTTTAAGCTTCGGCGTGTTTAAATCCTCAACGCTCAGGAGTTCGTTCTGCCGTTGCAGCTGGATTTTTGGATACTCTTCCTCAAGGCTGCGTCCAACCATCGCCTGAATCAGCTTCGCCTTGTTTGTTTCGTGCAACGAAGACGTTCCAACAACAGTCCCGTCGCGCAAAACTGTTATGAGGTCGGCAATTTCGAAGAGTTCATCAAGTCGATGTGAAATATAGATGATGCCCACACCGTCAGATTTCAGTTTGCGAATCACGCCGAAGAGATTCTGAATTTCCTGTTCTGTGAGAGAAGCCGTCGGTTCATCGAGTGCAAGGATACGTACCTTTCGTGAAAGCGCCTTCGCAATTTCGACGATCTGACGTTGAGCCACACTGAGTGTTTTTACGGTAACAGACGGGTCGATATTCTCCCCGAGTTGTTCCAATATCGAGCGGGCTGTGTTCTGCATCTGAGGAAAGTCGATAAAACCGCGGTGTGCGGGTTCATTGCCAAGAGAAATATTCTCCGCGACGGTAAGTTCTGGGACGAGCTTGAAATCCTGGTAAATCATCCCGATGCCGTTCTTCAAGGAGGAGTGAGGGGAATCGATTTTCGTCCTTTGGCCGTCGAGCAGGATTTCGCCTCCGTCTTTCTGGATGGCGCCAGCGAGGATTTTCATGAGTGTGGATTTTCCGGCGCCGTTTTCACCGGCAAGCGCATGGACTTCGCCCGCTGACAAAGAAAAGTCGACCCGGTCCAGCGCGAGCACTCCCGGATATCGCTTGGTCATCTGTTGCATTTCGAGGATGAGAGACATTGTTCGAGGGGGATCGAGCATGTAGGCTGTCCAAAAAGTACTATTGACCAGAGTACTGTCGCCGGGAGATATGGAAAACCGACGATTTCTTGAAACTCAACCCGGTCGAGACATCGTCTCGACCTACCCGCCAGAACGCGTAGCGGGCTGGCATTTTGGACAGCCTTGTTTTTATCATTGACTGTTCATTTTCAGGAGCGCTTCCTGGTCGACAATTCCAACTTCAACCGGGACAACTTTGGGAACCTGCGCCCCGGAAAAAAATTCCTGGATTTTCTGAATTGTCGTTGTCCCGATTTTCTTCGGATACTGAACGACGTCGGCCCTGAGCGCTGTTCCCCTGCGAATTGCTTCTGCGGCGGGGGGAATGGCGTCGTAGCCGATGATAACGATGTTGGAGCGCTTGAATTGCTGGACTGCATCGAGGGCTCCGAGAGCTGAATCGTCATTGATGCCAAAGATGCCGTCGAGGCTCGGGTTGGCTTGCAGGATGTCCGTCGTTGCTTGAAGGGCTTTGTCACGGACGCCCTGGCCGTTCACGTCGGCAACCACCACGATGCCGGGGAATTTCGCGATTGCTTCTCCAAACCCCTGAACACGATCGAGCACCGAACTCACCACGGGCTGGTTAATGATGGCGATCTTTCCTTTTCCGTTCAGCAACTTTGCCATGTACTCGCCGGCGAGCCGTCCGCCCGCGACGTTATCCGAAGCAATGTGCGAAACGACTTCGCCTTCCTGGGATGAGATATCCGCTGTAAAAACGGGGATGTTGGCATCGTTTGCTTTTTTGACTCCGGCACCGATGCCCTTGGAATCTACCGGGCACAAAATGATGGCGTCGACTTTTCGTGCGACGAAGTCTTCGATCTGGCCAATCTGTTTGCTCATGTCGAATTCGGCTGCAGTAATGATGAGCTCATAGTTGTATTTGGCCGCTTCCGTGGTCAAACCCTCTTCCAAATCGCGGTAAAACATGTGGCCGCGCGTGAGCAATGTGACGCCTATCGTTTTGGATTGTGGGGTCTCATGTTTTTGAGAACACGAGAGAAGGAACGCTGTAATCGCCAGAGAATAAAAAGATCGATTCTTTTCCATATCATCCACATGTTGATTATTGAAATACTGAATTATTCACTTTCGAGTGCTCTGAGATAATGTTGGCAGCAAGAAACATTCGTCATGATGCCATGGCAGACACTATTTCTTGGCCATAATGATTCGGCCCGTGGCAATATCCTCAAGAATCATTTTGCAAAAAGATCTCCAGTGAGCATCGATCATAGTCTCGTCCGGCCGCGATTCCAGACAATACAAGATATCGTTGAGAAAGGCGAAACTTTTTCCTGAAAATTGCGGGCGGGAGGATTGGATAATCTGGTAATGGTCGTGGAGGTCATAGAAAAAGACTAGCAAATCATCAGCGAGTGTAGTTGGAGGTGCCTCCAGGCTTAGGATACCGAGAAATTCCCGAGCTTTTTCACGCACGAGCAGGTTCGTTGACAGTGAACGGCTTTTTCTGTACAATCACGATGAACAGGAAACTAAATAACAACTTTTTGGTAAGGAGGCAACTATGGCAAAACCGATGAGAATGACTCACTTCAAGGCCAACCTCGAGGACAAACCCGGTGCATTGCTATCTATTCTTAAAGACCTGAAGGCAAAGAACCTGGGACTTTCGGGGCTCTGGGGGTATGCAACAGGCGAAGGCAAAGCCGAACTGTATGTCATTACCAAGAACCCCGACAAAGTAAGAAATGCCTGGAAAGATTCAGGGCTTCTTGCTGAAGAAGGCACAGGTTTTTGGCTAAAGGGGTCCGACAGGACAGGAGCGCTTCTGGGTCCGCTGGAAGCTCTTGCAAAAGCCGGCGTCAACATTGTTGCGATTGATGCAGTTGCAGTCGGCGGAAAATTCGGGTCTTTTGTCTGGGTAAAGCCGGAAGATGTGGACCGAGCCGCAAAAGCGCTTGGTGCAAAATAGCACATCATCTTTCGGCGAGACTTACCACGTCCTGCCTCAAAACATCAAACACCGAGAGGCTGACACGGGTCACTATCTCAGCTTTGTCGAGGGGTTGGAGCGGTTGGGATTGTTTTGCTCGAGTCCGAATCCCTCCGATTGATCGCCGCGCGGCAGCAAAACTCTCGTAAAGATTTACCCGAAACGAGACGCCAGCTCCCCCGTCCCCAGAGAGAGCTGGCGCGGTGTGATTCCATCCCGGTTTTATCGCGGGATGAAATTTAGATTTCGTTATTTCACAAGTGCCGTCCGAAGGATCTTGGAATAGTTCTTTCCGTTGGCATCTGTGACGTCGATTCGATAGAAATAGACTCCACTGGGTAAATGGGAGGCAGCGAATGTTGCAGAATGTTTTCCTGCCTGCTGAAAACCATTGACCAACGAAGTCACTTCTCTTCCAAGGAGGTCGAGAACCTTCAGACTGACAAAAGCGTCGTCGGGTAAGTCGTACCGAATGATGGTCTCCGGGTTAAACGGGTTCGGGTAATTCTGAAATAACTCGAAGACCGTCGGTTTTTCTTTGACCGATTCCACGGCGCTGAGTGTACTCGCTGACTGCGAGGCTGCCTGTGCCGTGACTCTATAGAATGTATACGGAACCGAAGTGACGCTGTTGTTGATCAATTGGAATGTATACAATCCGACAGCCGAAGGAACAAGCCGCACCGCTTCGGTTGGACTGCTGAGAGCCGATTGCGCTACGATGCCGCCCAGAGGGTCGAGAACACGCAGCTCCATGGCTGCGTCGTCAGGACTTTCCACAACTCCTGTCAGCAGGGAAGTACCGGATGTTGCAGAGAGGACCTCAGAGACAAGGCTTAACGCAGAAACATTTCCACTGTTTGGAGTTGAAGTCTCCGTTGAAGCAGCTGTCCCTGTGCTGCGTCCACGAATAACAAATCCGTCAATGTACACTATGTCCCGCGGGAGGTCTTGTGTTCCTTCAACATCGTTTGTCACGTTGAGTCTGAACGTGTGTTCGCCCTCCGTGACCGAATAGGACACAACAACCCCAAAGGTCAAGTCCTTTTTTCCCGATCTGTCCGGTTTCGAAGGATCGGACGGCTCCCTGAAGAAGTCGATCTTTCCCTGCGAAACGCCGTCGATGAGCACTTCGGCGTTTCCACCTCGCGGGCCTTGTGCGATGTGAACATCGACGCTGTTGCCGGAAAATTCAAAGGAGAGGAAAGCGTCCGGGTCGCCTTTCTTCTTGCTCACGTTCCTGCAATAGTGTCCGTTGGAAGCGCGCTCATCCTGCACCTCATGCCAACCGCCAAACCGCGTGATGCTTGGGTCGTCGCATTCAAGGGCGACCTCGGTCTCAACGCTGCCGACAACATAGGGGATACCGCCGCGCGTGAAATCGCGTTCGACATCTGCACCTGTGATGCGGCCGATGACTGGCCCGGTGATATCAACGCCGCCCCCGGCAAAGCTGATGCCCCGTAGTCCGATGAGCCGGCTGCCGACATCGACGTCGGGCTCTGCAATGGCGTTCACTTTGTTGAGTCCGAGGAAAAGTGTTATCGTGTTCATCTCAGCGTCAAACGCACCGCCATCGGCTGAGCCTGCCCGTGTGTTGATGATTGCGCCGTCAGCTCGACGAGCGGAGGTGCCATAGAAAAACAAGGGTGCAAGAGCGGAAGCGCCGTCTCTTGGGTCGGTGCTGGCCTCGATAAAGAACGACTGACCGCGATCAAATAATCCATTTTGCCCATTGGCCGTAAAATAGGCAAGCCAGTGAAATCCCTCGAGAGGTGGGTTCGTCATGTCTGAGACAGAAATCGCAGCGGTGAGTTGCCGTTCTCCCGTTTCGGAAAGCCGGTCGTTGTAATCAATCGACGTAATGTCAAAAGCAACGTCAGTTTGAATTGTCGTCCTGCGCAAGACCTGAGCGTCGTTTCGAAAATCCACCACCTCGGGGTCGGACGCCGAGCGATTGGGATTGTGGTCGAAGGCAATCGGAGGACAAGAGACGGAAGAGAAAGAACCAACAGAGGCGAACAAACTTGGGCCGGCCGTCTGTCTGGTGACGTATGTCTGCCCGTCGAAGTCGTTATGGTCATCCGCATAGGCAATGACTGCGGCGCCGGAAGGATCCATGTCGACCTGGAAGAAGTCGAGAAGGTTCCGGTTGGTAGCTCCGCCCGATCCGAGACCAAGCTCGCTGACATTGAAGGCGTGAATATAGTGGTCAGAAGCTCTTACCTGGTTAAACGTCGGATTGTCGTCGAGAGCATTTGCCGTGAACGAGTAGTACACCGACCAATCGCCTCCGTTATCGCCGTTGTTGACGCCGTTTGATCCGAACCAGACAATGCCAACACGACCCAAGTCACCGGGTACTAACCAGGGGAACAAGTTGGTCCGGACGGATCGTCCGTTTACGTCAACGGTGTTCGGGTCGTTAACCTGGACTGGGGGAGACCACGTTCTGGCATGATCGGTCGAGGTCGCGAGGTAGATGTTGAAGTCGTCGGACCACACTGCATACAACGTCCCGTCCGTACCGACGCGCAGCACATCGAATAGGTGTCCGTGAGAAGTGACATTGTCCACGACGAACGTTTGGAAGCTTAAAGGGCCTCCCGTCGGTGAAACGCCGTCAATAGGAGAGGGCTCGGCAACGCTGACAAACATTGTTGAACTGTTCTGGTGCGAGAAATAAACGTTGCCCGCACCGGGTGCGGACCCAATCGGTCGCCTATCGACGTCCAGATATCCGGGCGTGGAACTTGCGCCCAGGCGCACGATGCTGCGCGGTCCCCAAGTTCGGCCATGGTCGATTGATGTCAGGACAAAGAGGTCGCTCAACGTCGGACTCACAAGACCCCGTACTGATAGATAGACCGTATTGTTTCCATACGCTGTAATCCAGTGACGATCGGTTGCGGTCGTACCGCCGATGAGTAAATCGCCTACTTCGTGTCGTTCCCACGTCTGGCCGCGGTCGAATGAAATCGCGACGGGAACATTAGCCAACAACAGGCTTGCAATGGTGACGACGGGAATGCCGTTTGGGTCATTGGGCTGCGAAATGGCGATTTCAATATCGCCTCCGCCCACACCGCCAACCTGAGTCTCCGGTATTTCAATAGGCTGTCCGAGGTGCAACGGATTCCGGAGACAGGGGTCGTTCTTTGTGTCCCAACGCCAGATGTCCTCGCCGCCGGATGTGAGGCCGCGAATGCCGCCGGCATACATGAAACCGTCCCGGTCGACACGCACGGAAGGCTCGCCGCCTCTGGGCAGCTCAGGAGCTTGCGGTGTAACATTAGGACCGAATTGGATCCCGCCCTGAACATACGTCGGCTGCCTGAGGCCCGGTCCATCAATGACCGTTGCGGTTCCGGTGTAAGATGTTGGAGCAGACGCGAAACCGATAACGATAATTTCATAAGTGCCGGGATTCGCTAAAAAGCTTGCACTCTCCGGCAGGCCGGCAAAAGACCCGCTGGATGTCACTGTCTGCCCTTGTTCATTCCTGACCACCAGATCCAGGTCGTTCGCACCAAAGTTGTCAATTGTTACTCTCACGGCGTAACGCGGACCCGTAAGCGGTGCATTGACAGTGAGGAGAAACTTATCGCAGTCGTTAGCAGGTCCTTCAAATGTGCATGCACCCGCTCCGGATGTATTGGCGCCTGCCGCGATGAAACCTGTCCACGTCACAGATTGTCCGACACTGCTGACGGATCCCGATTTGGTGATCGACGGGTCGTTTGCGCGTGCGACCGCAGCTTCCGCGTTGACCAGCCCATGGCCGTATTCGGCGTCGTACGAAGGAAGTCCAAGGTCAGTCGCTGTCTCTGTCAAAATTGTGCGAACCTGCTGGTTTGTGAGGGCGAGGTTGGCTCCCTTGACCAGAGCCGCAACTCCCGCTACGTGGGGACTTGCCATGGAGGTGCCCTGAAACTTTGCAAAATCGCTGACGACGTTATAGAGCGTAACGGTAGGCCGACCCGCCGCAACCAGAAGTTGCCCGTCCGCCTGTGAAAGCGAAGCGGCTGGAACCCAGTCGCGGTTGCGGATATCGTCTCTTGCCGTACCAAGAGTGCCGTTGAAATTCCCCTCAACATTGTTGTAAATAATGACTCCCACCGCCCCTGCATCCTGCGCATTTCGTACTTTTTCCGCAAACGTAATATCACCCCGCTCAATCAAGGCAATGTTTCCATTGACTTCCGGCGGAAAGTCGGCTGCGCTCAAGCCGCGGCCGGATGGAACCGACGTCGCTGTAATACCTGAATCCGCGGTTAAGCCGGCAAACGCAAATGGATTCGCTTCGAGAGTGGTCCCCGCGTGGTCAACACGAGCTTCGCGTCCTGTTCCGCGCGGCACCGTCGAGCGGACGTCAACGCCGGGCGCAACAATTTCTATGTTTGGCCCGAAGTCTGAGAAGGCAGCCCGCTGAAGATTCCTTCCGACGGCCCCGACGGCTACTACCGCCTGATATGCCGCAGGGTAATTCACATGCGGGGTTCCCGTACCGTTGACGCCGTTGCCCGCCGCGGCGATGCTTAACAGCCCGGCATTAAAAGCGTTTTGAAATACCAGTTCGCCCGTCGGATCGTACACGCGTCCGCCGAGACTCATGTTGGCAATGTGAATCCCATTCTGCAGACACCAGTCAATGGCCGCATAAACATTGGCGAAGGATCCACTTCCCTGATCGCTCAGAACTTTGAGGGCATAGAGTTCCACGTCAAACGCAACGCCCATCAGACCGGACCCATTCAACTCCGCCGCAATAGTGCCGGAGACGTGGGTGCCGTGACTGTGACCGTCCCACGGATTTCCGTTGCGCGCGACAAAATTGAACCCACCCCGGTATCGGCCGTCCAATTCAAAATGGAGCGAATCAATTCCCGTATCTAAAACGGCAACTTTCACCGCTTTTCCGGTTGTTCGGTCCCAGACCAATGGAGCCTTCACTGCATCAATCCCCCACGGACGCGTTTCAGCGTCTTGGAGCAAAAAAGCTGAAGTAGCCCCGCGTAGCTCGGCGCCAATGGTCTTTGGATTGCCCGCCGTTCCCAATGCGTACACCACTTTGTCCTGATCGACGTAACGCACGCGCGAGTCGAGGCTGATAGCATCCATAACAGTGATGCTCGGGGCATAGACCGCATATGCCGGGATTATGGAATATGCCCAAATAATTTGCGCCCCGTAACCTTCCACCATTTGCCGTTCTGCATCACCGGGAGGTGCGTGGAAAACCACAAAATAACGCCCCGTGAGGTCTGGCTCGGTCGATTTTCCACCGAGGGACAGCCCCTCGTCGGTTACTTGTGCAAGAACGACAAAAGGGGCGACGACGAGAAACAGAACAACACAAATAAGGCTTTTCATGATATCCTCCTTTGGATAATCGTCCTTATTGTCTCAACCTATGAATGAGCACTATCTATGAATGAGCACTATCTATGAACCTATGAATGAGCACTATCTATGAACGAGCACTATGAATGCTATGAATGAGCACTATGAATGATCAGTCGATTCTTTATTTATCACACGAGCGTCCAAAAACAGCGAAGCCTGGACCGTCTTTTTCTGCAGGCTTCGTCCGCAGTTATTTACTATTTATTTTATGAGCACCATCTTGTTCATCTTCGTAAACTGAGAGCCGGTGGCATCGCCGGCCTCAATCCTGTAGAAATATATTCCGCTTGGAAGGTTCCCAGCACTAAAGCGCACAGAGTGCAATCCCGCCTTTTGAAAATTGCGAACCAAAGTAGCAACTTCGCGTCCAAGCACATCAAATACTCTCAACGTCACATGGGCGTCTGTACTGAGTCGGTAGGATATGTTCGTTTCAGGGTTGAAAGGATTCGGATAATTACGAAAGAGCGCAAAGTCTGACGAAGCCACAGTAACGACATCGACAGCTTCCTTGTTCGCCACACCTGAAGAAGGAGTTGATGATGTAAATTTTGTGAGGGTGCTTGTGATCGTATACGTTGCCGCCACAGTTGCAAACCCCTCAACCCTGTAATTGTATGTCCCCGGCACTGTCGCAAACGCGCTCAGG
>JACPSI010000123.1 GCA_016193365.1 Ignavibacteriales bacterium | reverse complement strand
GGGCCAGATGGATAAGGCGATCGGACTTCTCAAGCAGATTCCAAAGCTCTACAGCAACAATTCCGGACATCGGGCGGTTTTTTATCCTAAAAGCTTGTACTCGTTGGGGAAGATTTATGAGAAAAAAGGCGATAAGAAACTCGCCATGGAGAACTATGAAAAATTTCTCACGCTCTGGAAGGAAGCCGACAAAGATTTGCCTGAATTGATTGACGCAAAAGCGCGCCTGGCGAAACTCAAAGGAATAGCATTGAAATGAAAATGGAGTAATCCGATCCGGTGATAGAAGACAAAACATATTATCGACGTCACTTGCCGCATTATCAGCCTCCTCAAGCAACGTATTTCATCACGATAAGACTTGCAGGATCTTTGCCGGCAGAAGCCATTGAACGCCTACGACAGGAACGCGACCGATTCGAAATGGAACAGAAAACAGACAAAAGCTCGAACGAGCGAACATCACAGAAACAGCAATTTCGAATTGCATATTTCAAACGATTTGACTCGCTGCTCGATGGCCTCTCAACGGGTCCAAAATGGCTAATAAATGACGCCGTTGCGGAAATTGTCTGTGAAGCAATTCATTATCGAGACGGCCGTGAATACGACTTATTTGCGTATTGCATAATGCCGAACCACATCCATATCGTGTTCGAGCTTGTAAGTCGGGTCGCCGACCCGACCGTAGGGAAAATCACCAGTGGACGGGACGGCGTCCCCGCCCGCCTCAAAAGTATTTTGTGGTCGGGCGGGCCGTCTTACATCGTCACCGATATTCTTGCATCGCTGAAAAAATTCACAGCATTGAGATCAAACAGAGTTCTTCATCGAACAGGCGCGTTCTGGCAGGACGAAAGTTACGATCACGTTATACGCAACGAAGATGAACTAGAACGCACAGTTTGGTACGTCCTCTCCAACCCTGAAAAAGCCGGCTTCGTGCAGTCTTGGAAGGATTGGCGTTGGCTCTATTATAAACCCGGACTCATTCAGGTTTAAATTGAACATCGGCCAAAGTTCATTAATTTCATGACTCAATTTTTCCGAATTTTCTTTGCTGTTTTTCTTGTCTTTTCCACCGTGCGGTCGGAAAGACCGAAAGGCTCGCAAGGAATAAAGAAACCTCTCCCCCTCGACGGCGTGCCTGGTGTCGTTCTGAAAAATAGAACAAACACCGAATACCTTCCTGATCGCGTTATTGTAAAGATGATGCCGCAGGTGCAAATGTCTCTCTCGAAATCATCAACAGGCGTAAGAGCCATTGACCAAATTCTTTCTCACGTCTCCGTTGTTTCCGTCGAACAGATGTTCCCGCAATCAACAACAATGTCGACACCTCAAAGAGCGGAGCTTTCATTATTCTACGCTGTTACGTTTTCATCGCCAAATGACCCGTTTACTGTCGCCGAACAACTTTCTGAGCTCAACGTGGTTCAATACGCTGAGCCATGGTTTATATACCGAACATCAGAAACAGCTTTCACGCCGAACGACCCTGATTACCTTGCTGGCTTACAGTGGGGACTACAAAAAATTAATGCAGCAGCGGCGTGGGATTACTCACAAGGCGACGCAAGTATCGTCATCGGCATCGTTGATACCGGAATGCAATGGGACCATCCTGACCTTGCAGCAAACATCTGGAGTAACCCCGGCGAAATAGCGGGTGACGGCATTGATAACGATGGCAACGGTTACGTCGACGACGTGCGCGGCTGGGATTTTGTCGGCGCTGATTATGCAACCTGGTTGGAGGACAATAACCCCATGCCGACAGCAATTGGTTGGCACGGGACACACGTTGCAGGTATTGCATCGGCGGTCACAAACAATGCCACCGGCATAGCTTCCATTGGGTTCCGATGTAGGATTCTTCCTGTCAAAGTTTCCGCCGACAATGATAATCGGCCGGGCGGTCCATACATTCTGCGAGGATATACCGGCATTGTCTATGCCGCATTGATGGGCGCAAAGGTCATCAATTGCAGCTGGGGAGGAGGAGGAGGATCGCAGTTTGAACAGGATATCATCAACATCGCGACTCAGCAAGGTTCGTTGGTCGTTGCTGCAGCGGGTAATGGAAATTCCGCCTCTTTTTTCTCTCCATCGGGATACACAAATGTGCTTTCTGTCGGTGCAACAAACGCATCCGATGTCAAGTCAAACTTCACTAACTTTGGCGAAACGGTAGATGTCTCCTCTCCAGGAGAAAACATCCTAAGCACGATGTATTCTCCAAATCCTCCTGAAACATATGTGTACGCAAGCGGCACGTCGATGGCAAGCCCGTTAGTTGCCGGACTGGCCGGATTGGTGCGATGGAAGTTTCCCTCTCTGTTGCCGGTTCAGGCGGGAGAGCAAATTCGTGTCACCAGTGACAACATTGACGCGTTAAATCCTTCTTTTGCGGGCAATTTCGGCCACGGGAGAATTAACGCTCTCAAAGCTCTCACGGATTCAACGTTGCCTTCTGTGCGCATGCTGACATTTTCGATTTCAGATTCCTTGAGCGGCAATGGAGACGGACAGGCACAGCCCGCCGAGACCCTCGACGTAACTTGTAACTTCGTGAACTACCTCAGGCCAACTTCTGACGCCGCTGGAATCCAACTCGCTAGCGTAAACGGATTCATTACCCTGGTGAACAGCGCCTTTCCGATCTCGTCGTTGGGAACTATGAGTGGTATTTCCAGAACTTTCAGAATCTTCGTCAACCAAAACGTTCCCCAGAGTTTCAACGCGATCTTTCAATTGACGTTCACGGACGGTTCTTTCGCACAAAAACAAAGGTTTTCCTTCCTTATCAACCCAACCTACGCTACACACAGCATCAACGCCATACAAGTTTCGCTCACAAACAACGGCAATATCGGTTTTTTTGATTTTCCGCAGAACGCGCTCGGAGTTGGATTTGTCTTCAACGGCGTTAACCATCTCTTTGAAGGCGGGCTTCTTCTTGGGACATCGTCAACACAACTGGTTGATGTCGTGCGGAATGAATTAGGTGGCCAGAACGCGGATTTTTCTTCCACCGGATTTTTCACGTTGAAAACACCGGGAAACATTTCTCACCAGGATGGCCACACCACATTTACAGATGCCACCTCTGCAAGCAGCATCGGGCTTGATGTGGACCTCGATTCATTCACGTTTTCCAACGCCGGCGACGACAAGTATATCATCCTCTCGTATACGATGAAGAACACAACGTCCCAAACAATCAGCAATTTGTATGCTGGAATTTTTCTGGATTGGGATATCGGTGATTATGCGGAAAATATCTCAGACTACGATGTGTCAAGAAGCTTAGGGTATGCCTACGAGGTAGGGCCCGCTGCCCGAAGGGAGTATCTTGGAATCAGAGCACTCAACGGAGCGGCAAGCTTCAGATCTCTTCGAAACGAAGCTCCCATTGACCTTACGAGAGTCGGAAAATGGGATTGGATCAGCGGTGGATTCTCCGTCCCAAGTGCCGGACCCTTCGACATCCACCAGGTCATTTCATCGGGGCCGTTCCAAATTTCGCCGGGAGCCAGTCAGAAAGTTGGTTTTGCACTTGTGGCGGGTGACAGCTCTCTTGCCAACATCCAGCAGAATGCCGACGCAGCAAAGGCAAAGTGGGATGCAATACTCAATCCGACGGACGTGAAAGAACCCGGCACAACAGCCACTCTCGAATTCAAGCTCGGACAAAATTATCCGAACCCGTTTAATCCCGCCACGACATTTGAATTTCAGATTCATCGGCCGGGATATGTGAGCCTGAAGATATTTGACCTTCTCGGCAGAGAAGTCGCAAAGGTCGTTGACGGCACGTTGAATGCCGGATCTCACCGCTCTTTATGGAATGCACACGGACTCCCGAGCGGAACCTATTTCTATCAGCTGCGATTCTCTGACGCGGACCATCATTACCTTACCGACATCAAAAAGTTAGTTCTCATTCGTTGACTTAGAATTCCCTGTCTCAACCGTGGCCGCATGGGACAATTCTTTGCTCGACTTTTTGTAGTCAAAGTCTTATCTTCCACATGAAAGGTAAAACAGTTCATGCCCAAACTCGCCCTCCCACAATTCATTGAAACATTGACCGGCCAGTATCCGAAACTGAAGAATTACGACGAGACGCGGCTCTTTTCTGTCATCATGCAGGCAGGCGTTATGTTCGAGTTTGAATTCGACGGAGACGGGAACACTGTTGTCAGCTACGAAGAGCCGGGACCTGACGCGAAAAAGAAGCTGGTTGAGTTATAACTTGTGGCGACCCCACCGCACATGATGTGACCGGTCCTCTTTCGTTTCCTCACTTACCCGGTCACTAGCGTAAAAAAATCCTGGCGCTCCAGAACATGCAAAAAGTCCTGCACACGATTGACTCCCTCCTCACATCAAGCCCTCTTTCGATCAATGTCGACAGCGACACCCAGATACGCGTACTCCAGATGCATGACGCCGAGCAATTGTTCGCTGCCACAGAACAAAATCGCGAGCATCTCCGCGCATGGCTTCCCTGGGTAGACAGTAATCAAACGCTCCTCGACACCAAACGCTTCATTCATACGATTGTTGAGCAATTCAAAGCAAATGAAGGGTTTCAGTGCGGGATTTGGCACAAGGAATCCTTCGCGGGCGTCGTCGGGTTTCATAAGATCGATTGGATGAACAAAAACGTTGAAATCGGATATTGGCTCGGAAAAGACTTTGAAGGCAAAGGGTTGATGACAAAATCGTGCAAGGTTCTCGTCGACTATGCCTTTCACGAATCAAAACTGAAGCGGGTGCAAATCCGTTGTGCCACGGGAAACACAAAAAGTTGCAGGATTCCCGAACGGCTCGGGTTTCGCAAAGAAGGAATCGCACTGCGTGCCGAGTATCTCTACGGACACTTCGTCGACCTTGTTATTTACGGAATGACGGACTCTGAATGGAAATTGATCAACGGGGGCGTGATCGCGGAGGTCATTCTGGCAGGCGCCAATCCGTCCGATGTCGAGAGCATTGATTCAATGGTCGGGGCACTGTACGGTTGCATGACTTTCGCCCCCCGGAGCAAGCCGGATTATGCACGGCTCCGCTCCCTGTGCCACTTTAATGCAAAATTCATCCCCGCGAAAACCCCGCAGGAAAGGTCTGTGGCGGTTTTACACACTGAGGAGTTCATCGCACGTTCGGACAGATTCGTCGAGGAGTCGGAATTCAAGGGGAAAGGCTTTTACGAACGTGAGATCGGCCGCAAGACGGAATTCTTCGGAAACATCGCCCACGTTTTCAGCGCTTATGAATCCCGGTTCTCTAAAAGCGATGTTGCGCCGATTGCTCGCGGTATCAACAGCATTCAACTCGTCAGAGACCACGGGCGCTGGTGGATCCTCAGCGTGGCGTGGGAGTCAGAGAGACCGGATAACCCGATGCCCCACCACCTCCTTTCCTGACAGTGTTCAACGAAGATCTCGTTTCTTTTTGACCTTCCGACGGAAATTACGTACCATCTTTGCATCAAAAGAAGGAGTATGTCATGAACGACCATCCTGCCGCCACAGCCGAATTTGACCGCCGCTCGTTTCTGTCTTTAGCAGGAAAGGGACTCGGCCTCGCAACTCTTGCATCTCCAACCGTTGCAGCGCTGTTCAACGAATTGAAGGCGGCGACAAGGCGAGTTGAACACCTTTCCGCCTCCTCTGCAGCCATCGACGAAGATTTTTGGTTCGATATACAGCAGTCGTTTAGCATCACCCGTGGCATCACGAACCTCAACAACGGGGGCGTGTCGCCGTCGCCCAGAATTGTCACCGAAGCGCTCGTTCGTTACATCTGGCAGCAGGAGGACGTAACAGCTTACACCATGTGGCAGATTCTGGAGCCTCAAATCGAAACCGTCCGCACGGGTTTGGCTGATGCCTTCGGATGCGACCGGGAAGAAATTGCCGTTACTCGTAATGCTTCCGAAGCCCTCGAGATTTGCCTGTTTGGCCTTGACTTGAAATCCGGCGACGAAATCCTGACGACAACGCAGGATTACCCGCGCATGCTCACAACACTGCGTCAACGTGAACTACGGGAAGGGTTGGTGCTTAAACAAATTAAGATCCCCATCCCGCCAAAGAATCTCAGCGAGATCACGGACGCGTTCGAAAAAGCAGTTACGCCCAAGACTCGTGTTATCCTCATCTCTCATATGATCAACATTACGGGCCAGATTGTCCCCGTAAAGGAGATTTGCGAGATGGCACGGCGCAAAGGAATAGAAGTGATCGTCGACGGAGCTCATTCGTTTGCACATTTCGATTTCAAGCAAAGAGATTTGGGATGTGATTATTTCGGAACCAGCCTGCACAAATGGCTGTTCGCCCCTAAGGGAACGGGGATGTTGTACGTCAAGCGCGAGAAGATTGAAAAACTCTGGCCCTTGATGGCCGCGGAGAAGAAGCAAGCGACCGACATCCGCAAGTTTGAAGAAATCGGCACTCATCCAGCTGCGAATCATCTTGCCATCGGCGAGGCGCTCATGTACCACAAAGGACTCGGTGCAAAAAGAAAAGAGGAACGGCTCAGATATCTCAGAAACTACTGGGCGGACAAACTGAAAGCGTTGCCGAATGTTCGCTTCCACACTTCGTTCGACAAAAATCAATCCTGTGGAATCGCCAATGTGGAAATTGTCGACATCGACCCCGTGGCTATCGGCGGGTACCTCATGAATTCTCATAAGATTTTCACAACTCCAATTGTCCATGAAGAGTTTAAAGGCATCCGGATTACACCAAGCGTATACACCACACTGGATGAACTGGACCGGTTTTGCGAAGTGATGACGGATATCGCAAAAAAGGGATTGCCAAAAAGCTGACTGCGAAATATTACCGTAAACCGAGGCTGTCCAAAATGTAGGGCGGGAAGTATTCCCGCCACCGCTGGGGTTGTGAAAATGATTTGAATTCAACAACTTTCGAAATTGCACAACTGGTCAAAAGTTACTTTTTGGACAGCCTCTATAACGCGAAATACAAACCTCGTACTAATTCCGTACATCATTCACCTTAAAGGAGGATTCCATGAGAAGGAGTATTTGCCGACTCACAGCTTATTTTATTGGCGCCGTGGCACTTTTCAACACCGATTCTTTCGCTCAGCCGGCCCAGTCGCCTAATTTTCCCGTTTTGCGCGTTCCGAGAATCAGCCAGGGCCAGAAGATAACGCAAGTTATCGGCCTGAGCGAAGTCACGATTTACTATCACCGCCCCGGAGTGAAAGGAAGAACAATTTTCGGGCCGAAGAGCGCAAACCCGTTGGAGGCATATGGAGAGGTATGGCGCGCCGGCGCAAACGAACCCACAATCTTTACGTTCAGCGATGAAGTGACCATTGCAGGGAAAAAAGTGAGGGCCGGGTCTTACCGTTTCGTGACAATTCCCGGAGAAAAGGAATGGACAGCAATTTTTAATTCGGAAGTGAAAAATTGGGGAACTGTCTACGAGGAAAAGTACGATACACTCAGGTTTCCCGTCACCCCGCAAACTGGATCGCAGGAGGAGTGGTTGTCTTTTAGCTTTACGGACATGACACCGGCATCCGCAACGGTTGTGCTGGCATGGGATAAAGTCCGGCTTCCGTTCAAAATAGAATTCAACACTGTCGCGAAGCTTCAAACCTCCGTCGGCACATGGCAAATTCTGAATTCAGCCGCACGGTCGGCTATCGACCACGCGATGTACACAACAGAAGCGATGGATTGGGCAGACCGCTCAATCGCCATGAACAAGAACTACAACAACCTAAGAACAAAGGCCGAACTCCTGGCTATGGCCGGAAAAACAAAAGAAGCCCTCGCTGCAGCGGATGAATGCCTTAAGCTCTACAAGGCAGCGGATCCGAAGTCAGTGAGCTCCTTCACGAAGACGGCGTTCGAAGGGTTCGAAAAAACGGTGGCGAACTGGAAAACAGGAAAAACAGGGACGAATTAGATCTAACGCGACTTTCCGAAGGTTTCGGTGAGAGACTTCCGAAGTCTCAGTCGCAACTCTCCAGGTAGACTTCTGAAGTCTACGAATGACCTTCGGAAGGTTGCTCAAGCCTCATCGGAATTTAGTGTAAATTAAACGCTCGACGGGACAGTCCTCGCGTTAGTTTTCGACTTTTTGAAGCCTCATCAGCAGTGATGAGGCTTTTTCTTTGCCATCAAGCGACGGAGAACCTAGTTTACTCCGATAGCTTTTTCCCGTACCTCACTCTCGGCTCTTTGACTTTGAGGCCGATTTCCTGTTCTTTTCTTTAGGTGGAGTCATCAGCTCCCAGATCGGACCATGGCAGTGTCGCTATCACTGGAGATGAAATGCATTTCTTCCAAACGAAGACGTTAGCACGGTATTGTGTGAAGGACTAAAACCATCGCCGGAGTTGAGGCTGTCCAAAGAATTTCACACATAACAACTTCACAGAACGTTTTTTATGCTTTTTTATCGGCCATCAAGCTAGGGAGAATCGAGGCTACTCCGAGAACGACCAGACAACCCACCACCGGGTACCACAGCCACGAGAGTTTGACGATTTCAAAGAAATATTCAGATGCAAACAGGGCAAGCACGACTCCCTGACTTACCATAGCTCCCCAAAACACCGCAGTCCCGTTGACGCTCTTCAAATAGAACGCCGTCAGAAATACTCCCAGCATCGTTCCGTAGAACAACGAGCCAATGATGTTCACGGCTTCAACAAGTGAGCCAAGCCCGGTTGCAAATTGGGCAAAGCCAATTCCGTACACACCCCAGACAGCCATCAGGATTCTCGAGACGACAAGATAGTGTTTCTCGTCGCCATCTTGGCGAACATGACGCTTGTACACATCAACAACGGAGCATGTCGCCAATGCGCTGAGCTCACCCGAGCTTGATGACATAGTCGCTGCAAAGATGCAGGCAAACACCAGTCCAACAAGTCCGACGGGCAAATACTTCGTCACAAACGAAAGAAAAATGTAGTTTGTGTCATTGGTTGCGAGAGGGCCGCTTGTCGCCTCGACGATTTGCGATGCCTGCCTTCTCAATTGCTCCTCTCGTTGCTGTTGCACTCGCACAGACGCCAGCGCATCCTGTGCAATCCGCTCATCACCGGACCGCAATGCCTCAAGATAATTTCTGAGTTCCCCTGATTTGGTTCGAAATACTGCTTCGTGCTCTCGTTCGAGTTGTCCAAATGCTTGTGCATCCGCGCTTTTCTCGACCTTCTGTGTTTCGACCGGGTTGAAGAACAGCGGAGGCCGTTCAAACTGATAGAACACAAACACCATCGCCCCTATCAGCAGGATAAAAAATTGCATCGGCACTTTCGCCATTCCGTTGAAGAGGAGCCCGAGCCTGCTTTGCGTCACAGATTGACCGGTTAAGTAACGTTGGACCTGCGATTGATCCGTCCCGAAATATGCCAACGCGACAAACATTCCCCCGATGATCCCAGACCAGAAATTGTAGCGGTTGCTCAGATCAAACGAGAAATCTATAAGGTTAAGCTTCCCCATTCCTCCTGCAACGTGAAGAGCTTCTGAGAAACTCACGTCGCCGGGCAATAAATGGATCGTCATGAAAAAAGCGACGAACATGCCAAACATGATGATCGACAATTGCTGGAAGTCCGTCCAGTTGACTGCCTTCACCCCTCCGGAAGTTGTGTAAATAATCACGGCACCTCCGATAACAGTCGAAGTGATTCTGATGTCCCACCCGAGCATGACCGACAGCACCACAGACGGCGCATAAATCGTCATCCCGGCCCCGAGGCCTCTTGAAACAAGAAAAATGATGCTCGTCAGCGTTCTTGTCTTTGAATCGAAACGGTGTTCGAGATATTCATAGGCCGTAAATACACCCAGCTTGTGAAAAATGGGAACTGCCGTCATGCTCAGGACCACCATGGCAATCGGCAGGCCGAGGTAGTACTGAACGAACCTCATGCCGTCGACAAAAGCTTGTCCAGGCGTTGACGTGAACGTAATGGCGCTCGCTTGCGTGGCCATGATGGAAAATGCAACCGTGTACCATCGCATTTGACGGTCGGCAAGAAGATAGCCTTTGATGTTCCGGCTGCCTCTTCCTTTGTAAATTCCATACAGGACGATGGAAACAAGAGTAACGGCGAGGACAACCCAGTCAAGGGTTCTCATTGAAACGATCGGCCAAAGAAATAGAAGAGAAGGATAAGGAGGACTAATTCACACAGAACCGCCGCGTACGCGCGGTGCCATGTCTTAAAGAAAGGCGGAGAGTCTGGTGCCTGATCTGGTTTCAACGTGCAGGCTAATTATTACTTTGATACTCCGTCCCGCCTGGCAATATTCCTTGCGGACACAAGATTGACAAAAAGCCTGTAGGCGCCGGGGACACCCGCAGGTAATTGGCGAAAGAACGCGAGTCCCGTATAAACATAAATACCTTTACCGTAGGTCGAGACGAGTAAACTGCCTCTCTTGGGACTCTCGCCGGGATCGTTCATGGACAGAAGCGAATCATACTTAGCATCCCATTTGCTCGCAAAATATAGGCCCCGCTCTTGAATCCAGCCCTTGAAATCGTCGTCGTTGACCTTGTGTGGCAAACTTAGAAAAGGACTCTTCGGATTAAGGAGTGTCACCTCGGAGTCTTCGACAGTCACGCGGTCACGGGAAATCGTGAGTGGATACGGTCCGATATTTTCCGATTCACCGCGCTGCAAAGTCACGTATTGAACAACGTACGTTCCGCCTTTCTCAACATACTCCATGAGTCTCTTCTGGTGAGTCCGGAGCTTTGGCCGGGTATTGTATGCGCGCACACCAGCGACGATCGCATCGTATTTCGAAAAATCTCCCTCAGCAATTTCTTCATCTGAGAGAAGCGATACACTGTACCCGACCTGACGCAGCGCAACTGGAATTTCATCTCCCGCCCCCATGATGTATCCGATATTCTGGCCCCGACGCTTCACATCGAAACGTAGCAGCTTCCCTTCGGCAACAGGAAAAACCGTCTGCGGGGGAATATGTTTGTATTGAATAGTCCGAGTCCCCTGAGTGACCTTCTTCCCCGCAACATCTGCCTCCGCCAAAAATCCTCCACTGACAGCGCCGTTTGACGGTTTCACGGTGAATGAAACGTATTGCTCCTCATTCTTCCCCTTGAACTCGAAAGGAATGGTTTCAGGTTTTACCAGCCAACCATTCGGCACTTTGAGTCGAACTGACCCCCTGACGTTCGTCGTTCCGCTTCTCAGATTCACTTCGACCTTCTTTTCACGGAGCTCGGGAAAAACATGCACCGCCTCAGGCAGGTTGACAGCCACAGGAGGAACAACCACAAACGGTCGATAAAGTTCGCCCTCGACCGGGTCAACTGACCGAAAACGAACTGGCATGCTTACACTCAGCTTCCCATCGGAGGAAGACAGAACAATTTTCGCTGAAAGTGAGGGAACGTTTTCCGGATACCCCACGAGTTTTTCATCAGTGACTACATACGAACCTGCCTCGCCCTCCTGCACAAGCCAGTACGGTTGTGAGTAACTCAAGACCGCCGGAAGCTTGACAGAGAATGTCGACCTGTTCGGCACATTGTAGGCAAGACGGGCGTTCAACACTGTGTCCCGTTCACCATACTGTGCGGAAACGCGTTCGAGCACAAATGGATAGTGAGAACGATTAATGACCACAGTCGTCAATTTAAGCTCTGCCCCGGATACTGCTGAGTTTTCGGCAGAGATTGCGTCAATCCAGATTCCGGCGCACGACTTGATCACGGATTCGAGTTCACTTTTTTTAATGTCGGCCCACGGATCAGAAAGACGATTCATTGCGTCGTAAGCCTTCAAGAGCACAGGGATGACCTTCGATGGGTCTTCGGGATGGAATGAACGTTGCGCCTCCGCAAGAAGATCGTCCACTTCTTTACCTCCCTCGACGCGAGACCATTCCGTGTTCACGCCGTCGAACAAGTCATTCTGCGCCGGTTCTCCCGCAACGTGCTGGAAATAGTTGATGAATTCGCCTCTATTCTGCCCCGCGCCAAACCCCTGGCTCTTATGCATGCTGCGGCTTTCGCCTGAAATCTCTGTGTACGATTTCCCTAAAAGGGTGTTGTACCCACCCAGGTCCAAGCTTACCGAATTTGGGGGCGGCGTGGGATTGTCACTTTGCTGAAATCGAAACACATTCCACACGATTCGTTTGGCTTTCCACGGTTGAACGTATCTAAGCTGTTCTGGAAATCTGTTGGGATCGGCCGCAGCCTCAAACGCCTCGGTTGCGAATGCCGCAGATGCCGAATGGTTTCCGTGTCCCCCTTGCTGGGGAGTAAACCGATTAACGATAACATCAGGCCTAAAACTCCTGATGACCCAGACGACGTCCGAAAGAGTTTTTTCCTTCCCCCAAAACTTTACTGTTTCTTCCATCGTTTTCGAGAATCCAAAATCGATTGCACGCGTGAAATACTGTTCCGCTCCATCAATGTTTCTCGCTGCCAGCAACTCCTGAGTCCTTATGACCCCCATGAGGTCACCCTGCTCCGGCCCAATGAGATTTTGCCCGCCTTCCCCGCGTGTCATGGCCAGATAGGCAGCGCGATAGAGCCTTCCTTGCGTCATGGTAGCTAAAAACGCAGTGTTTTCATCATCGGGATGCGCAGCAACAAAAAGCGAGGACCCGAGCACTGTCAGCCTCTTTAAGGCCAGTTTGATTTCAGCCGAGTTCAAGACGCGCGGTTCCTGGGAAGTCAAGAGGGAGATGAAGGAAACCATCAAACAGAACAAACTGGCCACCCTCCGTGGATAGACGATGTGTGTGTTCTCTTGGTTCATTCTTTGCGCGCGCATTGACGACAAATATACAACCCGTGTCGTGAAGCTGCAAGACCATTTTCGAGGATGGCTATAAACGAACAACCTCGGGCTGTGAAATCACGAAGTTGTTTCTTAAGAGTTTTATTCCGTACCTTGGTTCACTATTCAATCAACCCTCAAAGTTCATCAACAAACAAGGAGGTACTGACAATGATGAGAAGACAGACAATGCTGGTTGTTGTGTTGTCGTTATTCTTTTTCGCGTCCAGCGACGCTCAGCTGAAGAAACGAGTTGCCATCGCAACATTTCATGACAAAACCGGAAGCGGCTACCATTCCCTCGGCCAGGGCGTAGCTGATATGCTCGCAACGGCTCTTGTCAAGAGTGGAAAATTCATGGTTCTTGAGCGCCAGGAAATTGATAAAGTCATTCAGGAACAGCAATTCGGCCAATCCTTTATGGTCACTCCTGAGTCAGCTCCAAAAGTCGGACAGATTCTTGGCGTTGAGTTGTTCGTTGTCGGAAGTGTAACGGAATTCGGCACGAAAGAAAGCAGTATTGGCGGAAATGTGCCACTCTTCGGCGGGGGCGTGACCACGAAGAAAGCTCGAGCAGTGGTGGATATTCGACTCGTGAATGTCAACACGGGTGAAATCATTGCTGCAGAGTCCGAGGAAGGCGAAGAATCGACGACCGGCCTTAGTGTCCGGTATGAAAGCATTGATTTCAGTAATCCAAGCCACTGGAACGACACCGACATCGGCCAGGCAACCAGAGAGGCCGTGAATGGCTGCGTCGAACTGATAACGGAAAACATGTCGAAGATTCCCTGGTCCGGAAAAATTCTCCGCGTGAATACCGACGGAACGATACTTTTGAAACCCGGGTCCGAAGGAAATGTGAAACCGGGGATGGAGTTTGAAATCTGGCGCAAGGGCGAAGAGATCAAAGACCCCGATACTGGCCTTTCTCTCGGTGCCGAAGAGGAGAAGGTTGGAAGGGTCAAAGTAAAAGAGGACATGCTCCAGGGGAAGGCATGTAAAGCAACTGTTCTGGACGGAAAAGATTTCAAAGTTGGAGATCTCGTTCGGGAGAAACAGTAATTATCCCGTCTACAAAAAAGCGACGCTTCCTTAAAAGACAAACTAAAGCAGAAGCGTCGCTCCCGCCCGACCGAACAAAGTGCAACGCGAATCGGTCGTTCGGGCGGGTTTCCTTTGAACGGGCCGTCTCCTGAGAGACGGCTTTTTTGTTTCCATTTTGCCAATCATTCTCTATCTTGCCTTGCGATGCTTGGCACTCTTTTTCAGACTCTCCTCTTTCTCCCGACAGCTTTCTCCGGGGGCTGGATTGATTCAACGTCCCTAGCACATCACGAGGAAGTTCGCTCCTGGCATGAACGACGCATTCGAAACCTACAACGCGACTACGGATGGTTGACATTGGTCGGACTCGATTGGTTAAAAGAAGGAGAAAATCAAATTTACAATGTTGGCACAGTGACACTGCACAGCGGCACGATTTCGTTTACTCCGAATGTCAACATCAAGGCAACAGTCAACGATAAGCCTTTCTCTCAGGGTGTTATTGTGCCCGAGGGTCAAAACATTCGGCCGGACACGGTGAGAATCGGCTCGAAAACGTTCGTTGTGATAAAGCGTGGTGACCGCTACGCAATACGCACTTGGGATAAGGAATCAAAAGCTCGCGCACACTTTAACGGAATTACCCGGTATACTGTTTCATTAGGCTGGAGGATAGAGGCTCGCTGGGAAGCCTACAACCCTCCAAAACAAATCAAGGTGCCGACCGTGATACCAGGGTACGTCGAAGACTATCCCGTACCCGGCGTTGCAATTTTTAGCATTGGAGGAAAAGAGTATCGTCTCGAGCCAGTACTGGAAGAACCCGACGGAGACTACTTTTTTATCTACGGTGACAAGACAAACGGAAAAGAGACATACAGTGCCGGACGGTTTCTCTATTCAAAACGGGCAAAAGACGGAAAGGTTGTCCTCGATTTCAACAAGGCTTACAACCCTCCATGCGCTTTCACAGAACATGCAACATGCCCTCTCCCTCCTCCCGAAAACAAGCTCCCAATTGAGGTGCTCGCCGGCGAAAAGAATTACGCAACCCATTAGTCAACTCTTCAGATGCTGAACCTCACAAAGCGCACTCGCCAGTTCCTGTGCATTCTCGTTGGTGTGTGTTCGGGTTTACGAGCCCAACCTTTGATTGAAAAAGAAGAGCTCAGGGTTATCAACGGCGCTCATCTCTTTACAAAAATGGTGGGACACGGACAGCCAATCGTAGTCGTGCATGGTGGCCCGGGGCTTGATCACTCATACCTTCTGCCCCAAATGAAGGTGCTCGCCAACCACTACCGTTTGATTTTCTTCGACATCCGTGCCAGCGGAAGATCAAGCGTTGAAGTAGACTCGAATTCAATGACGCTGACTAATTTCGTCGAAGACATCGAAGGAATCCGCCAATCTTTCGGAATCGAAAAAATGAATCTCATGGGGCATTCCTGGGGGGGATTATTGTCAATGTCTTATGCCGTGAAATACACCAAGCGTCTGAATTCATTGTTACTGATCAACACAGCCCCCGCCAGCTCAGGATTCAGAGATCAAGCAGAGGCGATTGCGCGATCCCGGATTACGAAAGAGGATTGTGTTGTGCGTGTAAAGATCTTGCGCAGCGAGGAATTTCGAAAACGGGAACCCGAAGCAATGGCAAAACTTTTTCGAATAGCGTTCAAAGGCTCTTTCTATGAGCCTCGCTACGCGGACAGCCTCACGTTGACCTTCCAGCCCAATTATGCAAGAAGCAGCGCGATGCTTCAGCACCTCTTTAAAGACCAGACGTTGCGTTCATACGATTTGCACAAGGAATTGACTGCCATTCAATGTCCAACTTTTATTATTGGCGGTGATTACGACCAGGTGACACGAGAAATGCTTGAGAAAATCCAAGGATCGATTCGAGGCTCAAAACTTGTGATACTCAAAAATTGCGGCCATTTTCCGTACATTGAATGTCAAGAGGATTTCGTTGCGGCTATCAAAGATTTCCTACAGTGATGTCAGACTCTATCATTTATTAATCATTCCTCTATGCTCCACTATCAGCTTTTCATCAATGGCGAGTTTGTCGACTCCGTTTCAGGACAAACTTCCGATTCCATAAACCCCTTTAACCAGGAGGTTGTCGCTAAAGTCTCTCGAGCAAATGCTGAAGATGCGAGGCTAGCCATCGCTGCCGCGCGCAAGGCGTTCGACGGAGGCGCCTGGCCCCGAATGACACGGGAAGAACGTTCTTCCATGCTCAAGGCAATTTCGGACAAGATTAACGAAAAACAGAAAGACCTGGTAGCCCTCGAGGTCATCGATTCCGGTTCAACTGTCCGAAAAGCAAAAGAAGACATCTACCTCTCTGCCCGCAATATGCATTCTTTTTCCAAGATGGCGGCAATGGACCTCACCGAAAACATCGAAGGGCTTTCGAAGCCGGGGTTCAGTCAAAATCTCCTTGTGCGTGAACCTGTAGGCGTCGTTGGCGCGATTATTCCCTGGAATTTCCCGTTGAAGATGGCCGTTTGGAAACTTGGCCCCGCACTTGCTGCCGGAAACACGGTGGTGCTAAAACCATCCGAGTTGACCCCTTGCACGGCAATGGAGCTTGCAAAAATCCTGACTGAGGTTGGGATTCCCAAAGGCGCAGTCAATATTATCCCAGGATTTGGCGAGGATGTCGGCGAGGAGATTGTCAAGAATCCGATGGTGGACAAGATTTCTTTTACGGGATCTACAGCCGTCGGACGGAAAGTGATGGTTTTTGCTTCCCAACATTTGAAGAAAGTTACTCTCGAGTGCGGAGGAAAATCTGCCAACATTGTGCTCGACGACGCCGACCTTTCTCTTGCTGTTGATGGCGCTCTGTATGCAATCTTCTACCATCAGGGTCAGTGTTGCGAAGCGGGAACGCGCCTGTTCTTACCCAAGAAGATTCACGACGAGTTCATGGAGAGGCTCATCGCTAAAACAAGAAAGCTAAAACTTGGTGACCCGCGCGATACGAGCACAGACCTTGGCCCCGTCATATCAAAGAGACAGCAGGAACGAATTCTTGGCTATATCGCAAAAGGAAAGGAACAGGGAGCGAACGCAGTTGTCGGCGGCGGTACGCCATCAGACCCGACCCTATCGAAGGGATTCTTTGTTGAACCCACCGTTTTCACAAACGTGAAAAATTCGATGACTATCGCGCAGGAGGAAATTTTCGGACCGGTCCTCTCTGTGATATCTTACGACACTGACGATCAAGCCATCGAGATGGCAAACGACTCAATCTACGGCCTTGGCGGCGGTGTCTGGTCAAAGGACAAAGAACGTGCGATGAATGTGGCCCAACGGCTTCGCGCGGGAACGGTCTGGATCAATGAATGGCATTTGATCAGCGAAAAGGCTCCTTTCGGCGGATACAAACAGAGTGGAATCGGCCGCGAGTTCGGGCTCGACGGATTGAAAGAATATACTGAAACAAAGCATGTTCATATCGATGAAGTCGGAAGCCGGGAGAAGAAATTTTGGTACGATACGGTTGTTCCGAAGTAGGCATGACATAGCGCTCACCACCAACCAGAGAATCTCCAATGGATATCCAGAACAAAACTGTACTTGTCTTGGGAGGCTGGGGACTCGTCGGGTCGGCGATTTGCAGAAAACTCATCGAGCACCGGCCAAAGAGAATCATTGTCACTTCCCTTCTCCAATCCGAAGCAAAGGAAGCAGTCCAGGCACTCCAGAAGGAATTCCCACGCCTCCGGCGAAGCTTTTTTCGGCCGTGGTGGGGTAACATCTTCGTCCGTCACACGTTAAAAGACACTCCGCGTGAGGAAATCCTCCGCAATGCAAGCACCCGTTCGATGCTCATCGATGACCTTTTGGATGAGTTTTCCTCCGAGGTGTTGGATCGCTCAGCCGTGTATCAATTGCTCAGGCAGCACAAACCGCACATCGTCATCGATTGTATTAACTCTGCAACTGCCATCGCGTATCAGGACCTTTTCCACATCGCACGCGAAGTCCGGAAGGAACTGAAGAACGGAAGCAGCGCATCTCTTCTGGAAGCAACAGAGCGGCTCCTCGCCACTCAATATACACCGCAGCTTATTCGTCATGTCCAGCTTCTCTATCGTTCCATGCAGAAGGTTGGAACAAAGATTTATGTCAAGATCGGAACAAGCGGAACGGGAGGCATGGGATTGAATATCCCCTACACACACAGCGAAGAACGTCCTTCTTCAGTCCTGCTCGGAAAATCTTCTGTTGCGGGCGCTCATACTATGCTGTTGTTTCTCATGGGCCGTACGCCGGATGCGCCGATTACGAAAGAAATCAAACCGACGGCAGCCATTGCCTGGAAGCGGATAGGATACGGAGAAATCAAGAAGCGCGGAAAAGCAATCGAATTGTTTGATTGTCCTCCAGAAAGTGGGGTACAGTTGAAAGGCTCGCTCAAGCTCAAAGACAACACGCAGAAATGGAAAGCATTACATCAACCTCTGCGATCTGTGTTCATCGATACGGGAGAAAATGGCACGTTTTCCCGCGCGGAATTTGAAGCTATTTCTACGCCAGGCCAGATGGAGTATGTCACACCGGAGGAAATTGCCGATTCAGTTGTGTATGAAATCAAAGGCGGAAACACAGGCCACGATATCATCAATGCCCTCGATAACGCAACACTCAACCCGACATACCGCGCCGGTTTCATGTTCGACCAGGCTTTGAAACAACTGCAATCGCTTGAAGCAAAGCATAGCACGAAAAGCATTGCTTTTGAAATACTGGGACCTCCGCGATTGTCAAAACTTCTGTACGAGGCATATCTTCTTCAACTGACGTACGAAAAAATGAAACGAGTGGCGGGAGCAAGCCCGAAAGAGATTTCAGCAAAACTCGAGGGGCAAGTTCGGGCGAATGCAGAATTGCGTTCACAGATTATTTCCATCGGCATTCCCATCCTCATGGCCGACGGAAAGACACTTGTCCGCGGTGAGGAAATCAAAATTCCCCCCTATCGCGGCGACAACGAGCTAGCCATAACATCCAAATCCCTGGACGCTTGGGCGCACGACGGCTGGGTGGATTTGCGAACAAAGAATATGGAACGCTGGAAAAACCGATTCTTGAGAATCATGAATGATACCGAGCTCATCCCGACAGGCGAGACATCATCGCGGCATTTCCGCTCAAAAGCCTATTGGAACAACTTTGAGGATATCGATCCGGGGAAACTCGCAGGTTGGGTGTTTTCGGAGGAAGAGAAGGGAAGAAGGATGAAAGCCTAGCAAATGCGGATTGTGAATTTGGGATTATGGACGTAAACATAAGGAATAGATCATTATGAATCCGGAAGAAATTAAAGAAAGAATGAAAGCCTTTGCATTGAATGTCATCGCCCTCATTGAGACATTACCAAACACGAAAACTGCTGATGTTATCGGGCGACAATTATTAAGATCTTGCACATCGCCCGGAGCGAATTATCGTGCTGCATGCAGGGCTAAATCTCGAGCTGATTTCATATCAAAAATGGGCACTGTTGAAGAAGAACTGGACGAATCTTTATACTGGATGGAACTCTTGATTGGAGCGAGGGTTGTTAAGGCAGAGAATCTTCAGAATCTCATGTCCGAGGGAAATGAGTTACTTGCAATAACCGTTTCGTCGATCGTAACCGCAAAGAAAAACAAACGTTAGTGTGGACTTTAAGCCGGGCCTATTTTTGCAAAACATCAATCCGCAATCCGCAATTTCGAAATCCGCAATCGTTATTCGTACCTTAATGCCTCAATCGGATCGAGATTCGCCGCCTTCCATGCTGGGTACACGCCGAAGATAACGCCTACGAGAGAACAAATCACAAAACCTAAGATCGCCCAGTCAAGCGGAAAAACCGGCGGCACCTCGAACATCAGCGCGACAAGGTTTCCCATGAGAATTCCAACCAGGATTCCGAGAATTCCCCCTATCTGGCAGAGCACGATCGCTTCTGTCAGGAACTGACTCAGGATGTTCTTTTTCCTGGCCCCGATCGCTTTTCGGATGCCGATTTCCTTGATGCGCTCCGACACAGAAACGAGCATGATGTTCATAATGCCCACACCCGCCGCGAGCAACGACACAAAACTGATAAACCCGACGCCGAGCTTGACATACTGGGTAAAACTGTTGAATTGCTCAATCATCGAGTCGTTCGAGAACACAGAAAAATCGTCCTCGGCCCCAGGAGGCACTTTTCTTACGGTTCGGAGAATCATGCGGGCCTCTTCCAGGCAATCCTCATAGAGTTCGGGAGACTTGGCTTTGATCATGATATTTAGAGACCTGCGCGTTCCAAATTGTTCCTGGTATGCACTGAGTGGGATGGCGACATAGTTCTCATTGGGTCCGCCCAGAGAAGCTCCCTTAGGCTCAAAGTTCCCAATCACTGAGTAACGAACACCGTTGATTTTTACCTCCGAACCCACAGCATCACCACGTGGAAACACTTTTGAAACAATATCGCGTCCGAGAATCACCACCTTGCGCGCGTTTCTGAAATCATCGTTCGAGATGGACCTCCCTTCGCGGATTGCCCAGTTATTCGTAGGTATGCCGTTCGGCGTCTCACCAAAAACCAGGACATTCGGATTCGTTTTTTCACCAGTCAGCGCCTGAACTACATTCCCCTGGTCAAACGCCTCAATCCCCACATACATCGCCGTCGTGATTCGATCCTCTACTTTTGACGCCTGTTCATACGTGATGTCTTTTCGATTGCGGGCCTTTAACCATTGTTGACGGCTCGCCATCACGGGGAATTTCTGAATTTGGAATGTGTGTGCGCCAAGATTACTCATCCCGCTCTCGATGCTGTTCTGCAGCACATCAACCGCGGTCATAACACCTATAATCGAAAACACGCCAACAACAATCCCCAACAAGGTGAGGATCGAGCGCAGTTTATTGGCTCGAATGGCGTTGAGAGATATTTTGATGATTTCTGTGAAATCCATTTTATATCATTTACTCATATCGCAACGCATCAACCGGATCCATGCGAGAAGCCCGATAAGCTGGCAGGAAACCGGAAATCACGCCGACGAGAATCGAAACGAGAAGCGCAACGACAACAATGATTACTGGCATTGCCGTAGGAAGGACCTGATCGATGATGAGACTCAGAGGAAACGCGATAATAATACCGATCATTCCTCCCATAAGACAAAGGGTTGCCGCCTCCATAAGAAACTGAAGTAGTATGCTGCGCCGCGGGGCGCCTATCGCTTTTCGTATGCCAATTTCTTTCGTACGCTCTGTCACTGAAACAAACATGATATTCATGATTCCTATCCCACCGACAAACAGAGAGAGGCCCGTGATAAACAATCCAACAGCGGCGATAACGCTGCCAATCTGGTTGAAAAAGTTGACAAAAATTTCCTGTTGATTAATAGCGAAGTCGTCTTCCTGTTTTGGGCTGAGCTTCCGCGCTTTTCGCATGATGCCGCGTACTTCTTCTTTCGTCTCCTCGAGGTCTGCAAGATTTTCCGCCTTTACCATAATCGAGAGTCCGCCCCCATGCATTGACTTGAATTCTTTATAGAATCTGGAGATTGGCACATAGACACGATTATCAAGTGACGCCATTCCAAGGAACGACCCCTGACGGTCCAGGACACCAAGAACTCTGTAGGGATAGCCTCCGACTTTAATTACCTTTCCAAGTGGGCTTTCGCTCGGAAAAAGATTCTCGGATATCTCCGAGCCTATCACACACACAGGGCGGCCGCCGTTTGTTTCGAGAGCTGTCATGAACCGGCCAAGCACGACGTTCACATTGCTCGTTTCCAGAAAATCTTCGTCCGTTCCCACCACAATGGCGTTCTCGATCAGTTTTCGTCCGAATTGTACATTGCGCGCCGTTCCGTTGGTGGGAGAAACGCTCCTCACCGTTTCCGCATTTCTTTCGATGGAGCGTGCATGCTGAATGCTCAGATCCCGGCGATTTCGAATTTCCCACCAGTTTCCTCCGCCTCCCCATGGCCATTTTTGTATGTAAAGAACGTCCGCTCCTATGGCTGCAATACTTTTGTTAAACGCCCGATTCAACCCTTCAATGGCTGTGCCCATGAGCGTGACAGACACGATACCAATCACGATTCCGAGCGTTGTGAGTACCGAGCGCATCTTGTTCGCTCGGATGGCTGCAAAAGCAATCGACAGCCCTTCTTTCAATTCGTCGAAAAAGTAGCGCATTGTTATGCCGATATGGCCGAGGTTTGCCGAATAACCCGGCGATTGGTTACTTTTTCATCGGTTTCCACTTTACCGTCGCGGATATGGACAATTCGATGGGCGTGTGCCGCAATGTCCGCTTCGTGCGTGACGAGGATAATGGTGTTGCCTTCCTGGTGAAGTATGTCGAACAAACCCATGATTTCATCCCCTGTTTTGCTGTCGAGGTTTCCAGTTGGCTCGTCCGCAAGGAGTATGGATGGCCTGGTGACTAATGCCCTTGCAATGGCAACACGCTGACGCTGCCCACCCGATAGCTCGTTTGGTTTGTGCAACGAGCGGTCGCCAAGACCAACGCGATCAATCGCCTCTTTTGCAAGCTTCTTTCGCTCGCTGGAACCAACACCACCATAAATGAGCGGCAGCTCCACATTGTGCAGGACATTCGAACGTGCCAAGAGATTAAACGTCTGGAAAACAAACCCAATTTCTTTGTTACGGATTTTTGCAAGCTGGTTGTCGTTCATGTCGCTGACGTTTGTGCCGTTCAGCTCGTATAAACCCGACGTCGGTGTGTCGAGGCAGCCAATAATGTTCATGAGCGTCGATTTTCCGGAACCCGATGGGCCCATGATAGCGACATATTCGTTCTTGTTGATTTCGACGTTGAGGCCCTGGAGCGCGTGTACTTCTTCGGCCCCCATTTGATACATCTTAGTGATGTTGACGAATTTGATGATGGCCATGCTATTTGCTTTCTCCTTTGTCCGCGATAGTTCCCGTTTTCGCTGTTTTCTTGTTCTCAACGCGCACTTTTGATTCATTCTCAAGGTCACGATTTATGGCCTTGAACGGTCCTGACACAATTTCCAAGTTTTCCGCCCCTCCCTGCGTCAATTCGACGTATGCATCGTCGCTGATTCCCCGCTTCACTTTCACAGTCTTTGCCTTCCCGTCCTCGACAACAAAAATAACCTCATCGAGCTTGTCGTCCTCTTTTACTTTTGATTTCTTGAGTGCAAGTTGAGCCTCGCCCTCCTTCGGTTCTTCGGGCTTTGGCCCTTCGACCTTGGGCACGCGCACCGTTACCGATTGGATTGGCACAGCAAAAACATTGGTTCGGGTTTCAGTCTCGATATCAGCTGCCATGGACATCCCGGGACGGAATTGAATTCCTTTTGGCGCCTCCAACAGAATTCGTACTTCAAAATTTGTTACCTGATCCTGTGTCTGTAAGCCAGTCGTTTTCGCTGTGTTGGCGATACGGGAAACAATACCGACAAACCTTCTATCGGGATAAGCATCGACTTCAACCCTTGCTGTATCTCCGATAGAAACGCTCACGACGTCGTTTTCGCCAACGTCAACCCTTGCTTCCATGCGCGACAGGTCGGCGACCGTCATGATTTCCGTCCCCTGTGTGAACGTGCTTCCACTGACGCGTTCGGCAAGTTCCGATTTCAGTTGGCTCACAACTCCATCCATCGGAGAGTAGATCGATGTCTTGGCGAGTGTTTCGCGAGCTTCTTTCAGCGACGCCTTCGATTGGTCGTAGGTCGCCTTCGCAACTTGATATGCCGTTCTCGACGCGTCCATATCAGCGTCGGATACGAGCTTCTTTTCGTATAGCTCCGAGGCGCGTTTATAGTCGGCATCAGCTTTGGCGAGGTTTGCTTCAGCCACACTCATAGATGCCTGCCACCGCTCAAACTGGGCTTGATACGCATCCGGCTTAATGCGAACGAGGAGTTGTCCTTTTTGCACTCTCTGACCTTCCCGAACCGGCAGTTCAATGATTTCTCCGCTTACTTCAGCGTTAATTTTGACTTGAACTTCCGGCTGAATCTTCCCCGTGGCGGTGACAATCTGTGTGATCGTCCTTTTTTCGATTTTTTCGGTTTGGACCGTAACAATTGTTTCCTTTTTTCTTTTTCGATTTTTTACCGTTTCCGTTTGCCATGAATGAAAGCCTTCAATAAGTATTGATAGAAAAAGAATGCGGAATTATTGTTCGTTGATTCTTCCTAGTGACAGTTCGAGAGCACTCTTGGCTTTCAAGTATTGATACACCGAATTTATCTTGTTCGAGAGCGCTGTACTATGATTGTTCTGCGCGAGGAGGAGGTCGAGCAGAGTGCCGGCTCCTACATTGTATTTTTCCTGATTGATTTTAAGGTTCTGTTCCTGCAATTGGAGGTTGTTGACGGCGGATTCGTAAGTTTTCTGCGCGGCTTGCATCAGTAGGAGGTTGTTTTTGACTTCAACCTGAATCCTCCGTTCGGTATCTCGGAGAGTCTCCTCAGCATTCTTCTTTGCTACGAGCTTGTTTTGGACGACATTGCTCGTTTGGAATCCTGAAAAGATCGGCAACGAAAAAGTCAATGACCAATTGTAACTGGTGTTAGTGTTGAAATTGGATAGCTCGCTCGAATATGATGATGCTGGTGTTGTTGCTTGATATGGGACAAATGTGGATGTATTAGGATCCCAAACAGGAATGACGTTGGTTTTCTCCGGTGAGTCAAGTGTCGTGCGACCATTCCACCCATATCCGCCCCTCGCAGTGATCCTCGGAAGATAGCCGCTTCGTGCTGCGGTCACTTCTGCCTCAGTCGCGTTGTATTGCTCCCTTGCACTCAGGTAGTCAAGCCGATGATCGAGTGCTTCTGCTGTGAGAGCCCGGAAGTTCTTTGCCAGTCCACTCAAACTCTCGAATTCAACTTTGTCAATCTCTTCCGGGATAGAGTTGTCCTGAATTCGATAGTCCTCCGAAACATCAACTGCGATATCTGCCAAAAGATTGGCTTTAGCGATATCGTAGTTATTCCTTTTTTCCACCAAAGAAGCCTCTTCAATTCCGAGCTGCGCCTGTTGCTGATAAACATTCACAATGGATGTTGAACCGAGGCGCGTTGTTTCCTTGACGCGCTCCAACTGTTTAACGTTGTATTTGACTGTTTCTTCTGCGATCTTTAGCAGTTTTTCCGTCCTCAACACTTCATAGTAATCCGACGAGATTCTGTTAATCAATGTCTGCCTGACACGACCCAGCGTGTGCTCTGTCGCTACCGAAGTCGAAACCGCACGGCTCAGAGAGGAGGTATTGTTGAAACCATCAAATACGGTCATGGAAGCTGACAGCGACGGACTGAAGGATCGAACGTTGGAGCTCCCCAACGCCACGCCGTTAAAATATTGGGCGCCGCCACTCCACGACGTGCTGAAATCGACTGTCGGAAGAAAATTCCCGTAAGCCGCCATGACGCCGGTTTGAGCGCTCTCAACATTGTTCTGCGCTTGTTTTACGGTGAAATTCTTCTCGAGCGCGATTTCGATAGCCCGCTTCAACGTAAGCGTGGTTTGTCCTTGGTCGCTTGTCTGTCCTAAAGTTGTGGCCGAAAAGAACACAGCCGACATAAATACAAGAAATGTCCTCGTCATAAATACAAACTCCATGAAAAGTGAAATGGTGTGAATACGATCAGAAGCACAAAATGCCCAAATTCCTTAGATATAGACGTGAAAATTGAAGCAAAGTTGCATCAAATCTCCGGAAAATCGCTTCCTGGTTAGACCCAAAAAATGAGCATGGAGTTTCAAGAATGCGGCTTACACGTTGCTTTGAGCCACTTTTTCCGCATTCTTCATCATCTCATCCTTAATTTCCATTAAATATTTTAATGCTGCTTCATGCTCGTTTGGAATAATCCCGTCGAGCACGGCATCCGTAATGCGCCGCTTGATCTGTCCAACCAGGCGCCCCGGCACAATTCCACACACCTTCATGATCTCCTCTCCACGCACCGGCGGCTGCCAATTCCGGATGTGATCTTTCGCTTCCACCTCTTCCATTTTCGTTACAACCAGCTCGTAGTTTTTTCTTACCTGCTCAACGAGTTTCGGGTTTTTCGACGTGATGTCCGCCCGACAGAGTATCATTAAATGGTCGATCGCCTCTCCAGCCTCGAACATCAGCCTTCGCACCGCGGAGTCTGTAACAATGTCATCGACGAGCGCCATGGGGCGGAGATGAAGCCGGACAAGCTTTTCAACATACGGCACATGCTCAAAAGGAAATTTCATGCGGCGGAATATCGGCTTCACCATCCTGCCTCCGGCTTCCTCGTGACCGTGAAATGTCCAGCCGACGTCTTCTTGAAAAGCCTTTGTCTTCGGCTTTGCAATGTCGTGAAGCAATGCCGCCATCCTCAGCCAGACATTTTCGGATTTCTCCGCAACGTTATCGACAACTTTCAGCGTGTGCAAGAAAACGTCCTTGTGATGATAGTCTTTCCTCTGGTCAACACCCGCCAGCGCAAACACCTCGGGAAAAACAATCTTCATAACCCCCGTCGCAAACATGGGCTGTAAACCGACGGAAGGCTTGGCGCTGCTCATGATCTTCAGAAACTCATCTGAGATTCGTTCCTGCGAGACAATTTCCAACCGCCGCGCCATTTTTGTGGCAGCTTTAAGAATGGCTGGTTCAATCTTAAACCCCAGTTGACTTGCAAAACGAAACGCCCGCATGATACGCAATGGGTCATCATCGAAGGTCCTCTCAGGTTCGAGAGGCGTTCTCATGATTTCCTTTTGCAAATCTTTCTGTCCGTCATAAGGGTCGACGACAGCGCCACAATCCTCTTTATTAAGTGATACAGCGACTGCATTGACGGTAAAATCCCTCCGCGAGAGATCTTCTTCCAGACTTGCCTGCTGGACGTGCGGCTTCCGGGACTTTTTCGTGTAGCTCTCTTTTCTCGCACCGACGAATTCGATTTTATGGTCATCCACATGAAGCATCGCGGTGCCGAATTTTTCGTACACAACAAGGTTTGATGAACCCAGAGCTCGCGCAACAATGTTTGCAAATTCAACCCCATCGCCAACCACCACGATGTCGAAGTCTTTGCCGTGTCTACCCAGAAGAAAATCCCGCACATAGCCACCCACGACATACGCGCGAAGGTTCGCCCGGTCAGCCAGAGTGCCGATTTCTTCGAGAAGCCGATCCTTGAGGTCGAGTTTCTTCCGTACCATCTAGTTCATCTTCATCGTCTGAGATTCGATTTTCCTAAGGATTTCATCCGCCACCTGAAGGGCCTGCAGCCCATCTTTCGCAGTCACGGGAGGTTCGGTGTTTTTCTGAATCGACTGAAGAAACAACTCGAGCTCATATTTGAGAGAATTTACCTCTTTCACTTCCGGCTGTTCGTAGACGATAACGCGTTTTCTTGTCCCTTGTTCGATCTTGCCCAACATCATCGTAGGTTTCGCATTTGGGTCACCTTCGTCCAACAAACGGAACACTTCGGCTAGTCCCTGAGCAAAATCCAGGGAGATATACGCATCCTGCTGGAACATTCTCATTTTTCGCATCTTGTTCTGGGAAATACGACTCGCCGTCACGTTTGCAACGCATCCGTTTTGGAATTGTAGTCGAGCGTTTGCAATATCCACGCTGTCCGACACGACAGCCACACCATTTGCGTCGATCCTCTCAACGGGAGATTGGACAAGGCTCAGGATCAAGTCGATATCGTGGATCATCAGGTCGAGAACCACGGCGACGTCAGAACCACGCGGGTTGAACTGCGCCAGACGATGCGACTCAATGAACAAAGGGCGCAAACGATACGGCTCGATGGCCAACACTGCGGGGTTAAATCGTTCTATGTGTCCCACCTGGATTTTCAATCCATCCGAGTTTGATTTTTCAGCCAGTATCTTTGCCTGCTGAATGGTTTCCGTGATTGGCTTTTCCACGAAAACGTGCAACCCGGCTTCCAGCGCTTTCATCGCCACATCGAAGTGGCCTTTTGTCGTCGTCACGACGTTCACAGCCTGAACATTCTTCAGTAATTCATCGAGCGCGTCGAAGGCTTTTGTTCCGATCTCGGAAGCGACTTGTCGTGCTTTCGCACGGTCGGAATCGTACACGCCAACGAGAGTTGCAGTTGCAGTTTCTGACAGCATCTTCGCGTGTAAGGATCCAAGATGCCCTACGCCAACAACGCCTATCGGTATTTTCGTCATACGGTTACCTTTGACTAGTTGCTCGTGGCCTCAACCCCGCCCGGGCCGAAACCCTGGATGTGTCCCAGAATTCGGTCGAAGCCTCCAAAACGCGGGTCGTGGTAGTAAATGAATGCTGAATACAGGTTCACGGTTTTCCAGTTGTTCCCTTCCAGGAGAATCCAGTCGTTCGTTCCGACGACGTATTGGTAATCATACACACCGCGGCGCAGCCATTGAGTGAGCTTGTATCTTCTGGTTTCGGCATCGTATGTCATTCGCCATGCTTCACCGGGGTTCCATCCGTTGAAGTCCCCAACAACATACATGGAATCCAGGTCTTCTTCATCCCGGAGAAGTTCGAACTGAAACTTGATATAATCCGCGTACCGGTCACCGGATGTCCACGTTGAAATGCCGTTGTTATCGCTCGAGCCTTGGTGCAAGAAGCGGCTGACATCAGCTCCTTCACGGGGGCGTGCATCTTTGCCCGGCGGGTAATGGTCAACATTCCGTACATCAAGTCGACGATACTCGTTGCCCGGCATGATGTTATCCATAACAAACTTGACTTTTCGCAAGCCGAAGCCGTCAACAAATGTGTTGGGGTTGTCGTCATCCGCGCCGATGCGAAGGGAGGAATACAATTGACGATTACGGTAGATGTCGACCGTTTTCAACAGGATAGGATAGAATTCATCGGGCTGATTCCCCGCCGATTCAGGAATCGCGAAACTGACTTCGATTTTATTTACTTGGTTCCACGGCGATACGACGGAAGGTAAATACCTATTCCTTATTTGCATCACGGGAATCAGAAAATCCTCGACAACAAAGAACCTTCCCGTTCCAAAGAGTTGTGTTTCTTTGGAATCCATGATCTGAAAAATGTAATTGCCGGACTGGGGAAATCTGTCCATACCTGAAAATCCTGGAATTTTGACGCTGTAATGAAACGTATACTGTTGCACGAACTGTGGAGCCGGGACAAAAGGCACCGGGAATTTAGTTGTATTTTTTAGCTCATCGTTTACGAAAGAATTCTCGGTTATCCGCCAGTCCTTGTCACAATGGTATACCTTCAGCCGAAAATCTCTCGGTTCACTTCCCTGGAAATCAAATTCGATCTTTATGGGCCGCCCCGACAACCCGGCGATGGGCAGTTGACCTCGCCCCTCACCGGACACACGGAGACCTTTGATCTCAGAAGAAAAGATCTCCTGGGTGGATGCTTTCGACGACAAGAAACCTATCAAAAGGACTGAAAGAATCTTCATTTTGTCAGCTTGTAGAGAGTATAGAAAACCGTGTCCGGCCTGCTCAACGATAACCCGGGAAAATCCACCGTCATCACGGGCCGGTGAGTTTCTGATTTCAGTCGCTCTTTCTCGGATGAGCGGTCGACAATGTAATCGGGCCGAACGGCTGATTCGTAAAGTTTTCGCACCATGCCTTCATCATAGGAAAGCCCGTTGAATGACTTTCGTACCTCCGGCGTAATGAGCCCCCCTACGTCATACAGCCTCTTCTCGGAAATATATCCCAATATCCCGACGTCTGCCGTGAGAACTCTGGCGTCGGGCGGGGCATTTGATCTCAGCCAATATGCTATTGGCTTCAAGGCACTGTTCATCCCAGAGATGAAGTTCTTCATGTGTGGGACCATCTGCAGTTGATATACCATCTGGTTTTGGAACATCGCCAGAACAGCGATAAACGCCGCCAGTTGATATGCCCTGTGTGCCGGCAGCCTCCACGATTCCATTATCTGTTTCAGTCCCCACAGACCGTACAGAACAACAAAAGGAATAATGAGCAACAAATAACGCGAAACAACCTGAACTCCCTGAAGGGCGTAACCCAAAAAAAGCGCCGCGATCCACACCAGGGGAAAAAGCTCAATTTTCCTTGCCCGCCAGTGATTGCTTCGAAATGCCTCGGCAACACCCACCACTAGCAAAAGTGCAGGAGCAAGCTGCGTAGCCGCAACAATCTGAAAGCATTCCAGTACCGTTTGCCATGTGTTCTCGAACGAAAACACAAGACCCGCCTTCGCCATGACCGTGTTGGAAACAATTGTTCCAAAAGAAAGGTACGAAAAAATCATCCACGGAGTAAGGACGCCAGCGTAGACGGCTACTGATGCAAAAAAAGTCCGGAAGACAGGTTTGGATTCAGTAGAATTAAGAAAATTATCGACCTGGATAACCAGAAAAAGAAGGAAGCCCTCCGGCCGTACGAGCGTCAAAACGCCAGTGACGAAAGCTGCAACAAGGTATTCGTTACGGTACGCATAGGAAACGGCAAGAATAGCCAGAAGGACGCCAAGCGATGTCTCCATTCCACTTCCTGACCAGCTGAGGAACCAGGCATCGAATGCGAACAGGATAGCGCCGATAACAGCAAATACTTTATCACGAAGGATCACCACACCAAGAATGAATATCTGAATGATGGAGAGGCTTGCAAAGACCAGGTCAAAAGTCTTCGCCACAACCCACGGGTCCAGCTTGAGTAACGAACCAACGCTGATCAGGAACGTCCAGAGCGGGCTTGTGACACCAAGGCTCGGCGTCCCTGAATTAAATGAGAACCCTTCACCTCGTGCAATGCTTTTCGCGTATTGCAGATAGATGTACGTGTCGTCGGGTGTGTAGGAAAAATGAAGAATTGTGGTGATATAGAAAAATACCACCGTGACCGCCAGGCCGTATTTTACCACTCCGGCCCAAAAAGCCGACAGCTGCTCTTCAGGTGTTGCACTTCCTGGGTTACTCAACCTGACTCCTTAGCCAGTTATGAAATTCAGCCACGTTGTAAAAAACCTCATCCGTGTGCATTTGAAGTATTTTTTCTTTTGCATAGGAATCCCACACGACTGCGGCTATCCTCACGCCAGACTCGCGGGCTGCCCTGACATCCGAAATTGAATCTCCAACCATCAAGACTTCACCCGGCTCTAGCCCAAAATGCACAATGATTTTTTGGATACCCTCGGCGGACGGCTTGTGCTTGACAACGTCATTTCCCGTAACGATGTAATCAAAGTACTGCCTGATGCCAAACTCATCGAGCGTAATCGATGTGGTGTGTGTGCCTTTTCCAGTGAACAGGGCTAGCAAAACTCCGCGGTTCTTTATAAAGCGAAGAGTCTCTTGTATGCCTGGATACAGCGTTGCCAGGCGCCCATGGTTTTCTTTGTAGAATCGAAGGTACTGAACCATTGCCTCATCAAGTTGAGGCTGTTCGACAACATTCAGCAACGCCCCTTCCTCGGGCGGACCAAACATTGCTGTAATCTCCGACTCTGAAAATTTCTTCCCTTGATACACCTGTGCAATATGGTTGAACGAATCATAGATCAATTGATTCGTTTGCGTGAGTGTACCGTCCATATCAAAGATCACACATCTGAGTTTGTTCATTCAATCCCGTTACGATTCTGAAAACAAGAAAGGCGTCAGAGCAACCTGACGCCTTGAGAATTGCATTCGCCGCGTGAAAGCCAACGTTTAGGCGATGGTGACTTCCTTTGAAAGGTATACATCCTGAATTGCGTTGAGGATCTGGACTCCTTCCTTCATCGGACGTTGGAACGCCTTGCGTCCAGAGATGAGCCCCATGCCCCCCGCGCGTTTGTTGATAACAGCGGTTTTCACGGCTTCGGCAACATCATTTTGCCCGGACGGCCCGCCCGAATTGATCAACCCTGCACGCCCCATGTAGCAATTGGCAACCTGATAACGCGTTAAATCAATCGGATGGTCGCTCGTCAACTCTGAGTACACGCGTTTATCTGTTTTCCCGTAACTCGATCCTCCCATGTTCAAAGCGTTGTATCCGCCGTTATTTTCCGGAAGCTTTTGCTTGATGATGTCGGCCTCAATGGTGACGCCAAGATGATTCGCTTGCCCGGTGAGGTCCGCAGAGACATGATAGTCCTTCTCTTTTGTCTTGAATGCAGGGTTTCTCGTATAGCACCAGAGAATCGTAGCCATCCCCAGCTCATGCGCCTGATGAAATGCCTGGCTTACCTCCCACAACTGTTTTCGTGATTCGGCAGAACCAAAATAGATCGTCGCCCCAACTGCTGTGGCTCCCATTTCATACGCCTGCCTCACGTTGGCGAAGAGCGTTTGGTCGTACGTGTTGGGATAGGACAAAAATTCGTTGTGATTGATTTTCAAGATAAAGGGAATCCTGTGAGCGTATTTCCTCGCAACTGCCCCCAACACGCCAAGCGTGGAGGCAACAGCATTGCAGCCACCTTCGATTGCAAGCTTTACGATATTCTCCGGGTCGAAATACATTGGATTCTTTGCAAACGAGGCACCCGCAGAGTGCTCAATACCCTGGTCGACAGGCAAGATCGATAGGTAACCCGTAGAACCAAGCCTTCCGGTATTGAACAATGCCTGCAAACTCCGCAAAACAGGTGCGGGCCTGTCCGACAGCGCATAGACGCGATCGACATAGTCGGGCCCCGGAAGATGAATGGACTCTCTTGATATCGTCTTGCATTGATGTTCAAGATAGTACTTCGCCTCGTCACCAAGAAGCGCAGTAATATCAGTCCCGTTCGTCGAGACTTGTTTCCTTCCTACCACTTCGGTTAGCTGTTCCATCGTTGCCATGGGTTAATTCCTTCCGGATAGAATGACCGTGATACTTTTACGTCAGGAGAAAGACTCTCTGGCGGTGTTCCCAGAAACCTTTCTGCCAGAAAGCTTTCTGATTGAAAAGATACCAATCCTTTGCATGTGTTGCAACTGGGGCTACCATGCATCGCGTTGCATCTCGCAGTATTTGTTTCTACTTTGAAAACATGAGAAAACAGGTTGTTCTTAGAAAAAATGAAGAGCATCGCATCCTCGCAGGGCACCAATGGGTGTTCAGCAACGAGGTCGTATCGACCAAGGGTGAGCCCGAAACGGGCGATATTGTGGAAGTGCTGAATTATCAGAACAAATTCCTTGGGGTGGGTTTTTTCAACCCTCATTCACTCATCGCCGCCCGCATCCTCACGAGACAACAGGAAGAAATCGCATTCGATTTTTTTGAAAAGCGCGTAACTCAGGCCCTTGAGCTGCGCAGGAAATTATTCCCTCAATCAGAAGTATTTCGCCTTCTACACAGCGAGAGCGACTTCCTCCCAGGTCTTATCGTGGACAAGTACAATGAATACCTTTCCATACAAACCCTGTCCTTTGGAATGGACAGGCGGCTGGAGCTCGTTTGCGATGTCCTCGACTCGATTTTTCATCCCCGGGCTATTGTTGCGTGCAATGATTCGGTATTACGAACACTGGAGCACCTACCACAGGAGAGGCGTGTTGTCCGTGGCACACTTGATGAAACTATCATTGTCGAGCACGGTGTCAAGTTCAAGATAGACTTACTGAAAGGCCAAAAAACTGGTTTTTTCCTTGACCAAAGGGAAAATAGGAGAACGACACGTCGTTATGTGAGGAACGCATCCGTCCTTGACTGTTTTTGCTATGAGGGAGGATTCTCTTTGAATGCTGTGGCAGGAAAAGCCAAAAGTGTTTTAGGATTAGACCAATCTTCATCCGCAATCTCGAGGGCGCGAGTGAACGCACACATTAACGATACGAACCATGCCTTGTTCGAAGTCGCCGATGTTTTCGACCACCTTACGAAACTGAACGATGAAAACGCGAGGTACGATGTGGTCATACTCGACCCGCCGTCGTTCACAAAAAGCAGGAAAAATGTTACAACAGCATTGCGGGGTTATAAGGAAATCAACCAACTTGCTCTCCGACTTATCAACCCGGGAGGTTTTCTTATTTCAGCGTCCTGTTCTCATCATGTTACGCAGGAAGCCTTTTTAACCTCGATTGAGCAAGCCTCGCGAAAGTCGGGAAGGACGATTCAGCTCCTTGAGCTTTCTGGTGCCAGCCTCGACCATCCTGTCCTGACGATGATGCCGGAAACGGCTTATCTCAAATTTGCGGTCTTCGCAGTCCACTGAACATGCAATTTGCCTTTCACTCGCACGAAGCCTATATTGGTATCAACAACCATCGGGGGACCTACTGATGAAACCGGCCAGATTATCCTCGCTGTTCCTCATTCCAATCCTCACAATGCAGGCGTTCGGCCAAGTTCTCCCAGCTGACACGACGATCATATTCCAGCCGGCAAACCCGGAAATCCTTCGAAAATCTCTCTATCAACCTCTGCTCAACGCATGGGGATTCGACCTGCTTATCTCAAACAACGGATTTGGAGCGGGAATTTTCTATCGGCGAGAATTGTCGGATGAATTTGCAGGTTTTCTCAATCTGGCAATTTCTGATGTGAAAGACGAGGCGGAATTTGAGCGGTACGACTACCTTGGAAATCCCTTTGTTTATGGGAAAAAGAATCGACTACTCTTTTTTCCACTCGCCGCAGGAATCCAATACAGGCTTTTCACCGACGACATCGTTGACAACTTCAGGCCTTATGTCACTGCTGCGATCGGCCCAACAATGGTTTTTGTCGCACCGTATTCTCGACGGGAAACTTTCCCTTTACCTGGAGGCGGAACAGCCACTTCAGATGAACCAATTGAATTCTTTTCCAGTCTGAAATCTGGACAGGCAAAATACACATTGGGAGGATTTATCGGTTTTGGCGCGTACTTTGGAATGGAAAAAGGTAGCCTCTCGGGAATTAACATTCGATACTACATAGCTCCGTTTCCAAACGGGATTGAGGTTATGTACGGGGGAGGGATTATCAGAAACTTCGGCGGGTTCTATATCACGCTCAATTTTGGGTCGCTGTATTGAAATCCAAATGGCCGAGCCGCATTGACCTCTAAAAACACAGAAAGGACTTCGCTCACCCATAAGGCCTCCCCTCAGCCCTACAAGTTAAACGAAGCCCTTTTAACTGCATGTGCAATATAAAAACCGGAGTTGGGCTGTACGGTGACTTTCGTCACAACACCTGAGAAACGTCCTCCGCAAAAATCTCGCGTTCGTTAGTCCTTACGCTTGTAGCATTTCCCCGTTTTCCCACATCTAATTATTCGAATGGCCAGCCCAGCAGAATCCAACGACGAGCTGTCATGGATTGAGCAGAGCAAGAACGGCGATCAGAGGGCATTCCGGATGCTCTACGACGCCAACGTCGACCGTTTATACCGGTTTATGAAGCAGTTTTCGAAGAACAACGCGGAGGTGGAAGATTGGATCCAACGTGCGTTTATCAAAGCATTCCATGGACTTCCGCAATTCCGCGGAAGCTCGAAGTTCTCGTCGTGGTTGTTTCGCATCGCTTTGAACGAAATGCAATCGGATAGACGAAGGATGAACCTTGTATCGACCGTCGATTCGTTCGATGAAACGACGAAAGATACATTCAGCGAACATGAAACCTTCGAATGGGATGCTACGATGAAGACGTATCTCGACAATCTCGACGAAACAAAACGTATGGTTTTCATTCTGTATGAGGTCGAGGGCTATTCTCATTTCGAAATCGCTTCGATGCTCGGCGTCGGCGAGAGTACATCGAGGACAATTCTGAGCAGAACCAAACAATTACTCAAACATCAGTGGGATTCTGAACGGAGGTTGAAATGATTCATCCCGACTCATTCTATTCAGGGAACGACTATCCGCAACGTCAACAGAAGAGCTCGATGTGGGCTCGCATTAAAGGCGAAATTGCAGGCCCCTCAAAAATCTTTTTCCTGTCCGACCGAAGGAGCTTCCTCTACGGGATGGCGGCCTCCTTCCTGCTGATGTTCGCTGCCGTTGGTGTGTATGCCACTCTGAGAGGTGCGATTGAATACTCTCAGCCCCAGGCGGTAAAGCTGGATAAAGCATACCAATCTGCAATCCGCGAGTTTGAAGAACTTGCCGTGCAAACGGTGAGCGAAAATCAAAACTCGATTACCAACGAGCTGGCTCTCACGAGAAAGGAACATCTCCATTTGCTGGACAGAGCCATCCAGGAGCTCAAGCAAGAGACAAACTCGAACGACCTCTCAACCTTGAAGCGCTCTCGTTTGCGGCAGTTGTACAGCTTAAAGTTAAAGCTTTTGCAGGAAATGATCGAACAAGGAGAAATAGAGTTATGAAAGCATTATCGATAGTCCTTTTTGCGGCTGCGACAATTTTTCCTGTCAGCGAGAAGAATCGTGAAATCGAACGAAGGATTGTGACAGAACCATCTCAGAAGATTGAACTTAATGGTTTTAACGGTTCGAAGATTGAATTTAAGTCGTGGGACAAAAACGAGGTCTACATAAAGCTCAATGTCAGCATTTCTTCTTCCAGCGAGGAATATGAGGACGAGTACATCAAAACAGTCGGTGTCTCGGACAAATCCTCGACCTCTGCGGTGACAATTATCTTCGACGAGCTTGACACGAAGTTTCGCGAGGGATTCTCGATCAGGAAGTTGTTCAATCTCGAGTTCAGTTCATACGTCCGAAAGGATGTGCGGGGCGAGATCTATGTCCCGAAATCAAATGCCTTATACACGGATTTGAAATATGGCTCTTTGTCACTGGAAGACATGAAGGGCGAACTCGAACTGGACGGACAGAGCAACACGCTCCAGCTGAGGAACTGTTCCGCTACAAAAACCATCAGGAACAACTACGGCAAAACCACTCTTGACGACTGCGGAGGAAGCCTCCGGCTAGAATCTCAAAGCGGCACCGTCAAGGTTGATGATTTCAACGGAACTCTGGACATCGACGCAAAATATTCGAACATCACCGTCAACCGCGTGAGCGGGTCGGCGAAGATACGTTCACAAAGCGGAACGCTGACCATTGAAGATGTCCAGAAAGATCTTTCAGTGGAATCTGATTATTCGACGTTGACGGTGAACCGCGTGACGGGCTTCGTCGATGTCAGCAACAAAAGCGGCAAGATCAGAATCAAAACTGTGGACGGAGTTCAGGTGGACGGGCTCTACAGCAACATCGATATTGCGTCCGTAAGCGGAAAATCCAATAAGCCTCTGAAGGTGAGGGGACAATCCGGAAGGCTCCACGTTACCGATGCTGTCGGAAATCTTGTCATCGACAATCCGTATTCGACGATGAATCTCAAAAATGTCAAAGGTAATGTTGACATCTCCAGTCAGAGCGCCCGGATCACGGCAGAGAAGATCACGGGAGACTGGGATTCAAAGACAATGTACAGCACAATCTTAGTTTACGGTTTGACAGCTCAGAATGTCAGCATTTCAAACAAGAGCAACCCCGTCGACATCGAACTCGTTTCCAAGCCGACAAAGGTCCACGTGAACAACGAGTATGGCAACGTTACAGTGTCTCTGCCAAGCGGATTCTCCGGAGATGTTCGATTGAAAGCGACGTATGGAAAAATACGGTCAGACCTGCCGGTTGAAGTGGAAGATATGGGCAGCGGGGCCATTGCGATTGGGAAGATGGGCTCAGGGAACGGTTCGATGAGAATCGAAACAACTTCGGGGAATATCAAAGTGACGCAGCGATAGCGGTTATTTATTTAATTGCCACGACTTGAAAGTCGTGGCACAGTCTTGAAGACTCGATTCCAAAGTCAGAAGTCCGACTGACTTCACGCTCACCTCACCAGAAGTCGGACTTCCGCGATTTACAGATACTGTTTGAGGAATCTGCCCGTATGCGATTTCGGCGAACGCGCAATATCTTCCGGCGTCCCTGTCGCTACAATCTCTCCCCCTTCGTTTCCCGCCTCAGGTCCCAGGTCGATAATAAAATCCGCACATTTGATCACGTTCATATTGTGCTCGATAACGAGTATTGAATGTCCAGCATCAACGAGCGCATCGAAACATTTCAAGAGTTTTGCGATGTCGTCAAAGTGCAACCCTGTTGTGGGCTCGTCGAACAGGAAAAGCGTTTTCCCCTCGGTTTCTGTTGCTGAAAGATGATGAGCGAGTTTGATCCGTTGCGCCTCGCCTCCTGAAAGCGTCGTTGCCGGTTGGCCGAGCCGCAAATAGCCCAGGCCGACATCATCCAGGACTTTCAATCGACGCGCAACTCTTTTTCCCTCCACCGACTGTGCGAAAAACGCAATCGCTTCGGTGACGGTCATTTTGAGAATGTCGTCGACATTTTTTCCCCGAAACCGGATGTCCAGAACCTCTTTCTTGAACCGTTTGCCCTTGCAGGATTCACATGTGAGGTAAAGGTCAGCGAGGAACTGCATTTCGATTTTCTGAACGCCGTCGCCTTCGCACGTTTCACAGCGTCCCCCCGGCACGTTGAAGGAAAAATGCCCCGGCTTGAAACCGCGAATCTTTGCTGCCTGGGTTTCGGAGAGGAGATCCCGAATGAGATCAAACGCCTTGATGTACGTGATGGGATTCGACCGCGGCGTTCTGCCGATGGGCGATTGGTCCACCATTTCCACATGGCTGATATTATCCGCCCCTTCGATGGCAACACATTTGCCGACACTGCCGTCGAAGATGCCTTTCCTTTTTTGGAGGCCGGCGAAAAGGATGTCGTGAACCAAGGTGCTTTTCCCCGAGCCGCTTACTCCTGTGACGCAGGCAAAAATTTTGAGGGGAATGCGCACATCGATATTCTTCAGATTATTCTCAGAAGCCCCTCGCACATACACAGATTCCTCCGGATCTTTCCTCCGGTATTTCGGAACGGGAATAGTGAGGTTCTGATTGAGATATTGCGCCGTGAGTGAGGCGGAATCTTTTTTTAACCCCTCCAGATCCCCGCAAAAAACAACCTCGCCCCCATGCTCCCCGGCTTTTGGGCCCATGTCCACCACAACATCAGCCGAACGAATCATATCCTCATCATGCTCGACGACGACGACAGTGTTTCCGAGGTCACGAAGGGATTTTAAAATATTGATCAACCTGGAGTTGTCTCGTGGATGCAAGCCAATGCTGGGCTCGTCGAGAACATAGACGGAATCCCGCAAGGATGAACCAAGCGATGTGGCGAGGTTGATGCGCTGTGACTCTCCGCCTGATAATGTCATGGTCAAACGATCCAACGTAACATACCCGATGCCGACTTCATTGAGAAATCGCAGTCGCTTGCTGATTTCTTCAAGAATACGCTTTCCCACCTCGGCGTCATAAAGAGATAATTTGAGGCTTCGAAAAAACTCATTCGCCTCTGCAATCGTCATTTTAACGACTTCATGAATTGTTTTCTCGCCGACTTTGATGTTCAGGGCTTCCTTGCGCAAACGTGAACCGCCGCACTCATCGCATGTCGTGTAGCCGCGGTAACGGCTTAAAAACACCCGATAGTGAATTTTGTATGACTTGCGCTCGATGAACTTGAAGAACCTGTTGATTCCATCGAAACCGTCGTAGCCGTTCATAATGACGTCGAGCTGCAGTTCATTGAGCTTTGCAAATGGGACGTCGACTGAAATTCCCGCTTGCTTGGCAACCCGAAGCAGGTCGGCGAGATTCTCCCTCCATCGGGGAAACGTCCACGGTTGAATGGCTCCCTGGCGAATCGTCTTGTTCGGATTTGGAACAACGAGATTCATGTCGATCCCAATGGAACGTCCAAACCCCTGGCATTTGGGGCATGCTCCAACAGGATTGTTAAACGAGAAAAAGCGTGGTTCAGGGTCATCGTAGCGAATGCCGTCGTTGGAGCATTCATAATGCTGGCTGAATTTCAGTGTCGTCTTTTTGTCGAGGTCATAGATCAAAGCATAGCCGTCACCTTCGACAAATGCAGTTTCGATGGAATCGACAATGCGTGTTTGAGCTTCCTTGTCGTTCCTGCGGACGATGAGTCGGTCCACAAGCACGCTCACAGCCTTCTTCTCTTTGCCTTTATAGTCGTTTTCATTCAGATCTATCATCTTGCCGTCGACGACGATGCGGTAAAACCCCCGCTTCTTGAGAGCCTGGAATTCTTCCTTCATCGACCTTCCCGGATGGTCGTGTAGCGGAAACATGACGAATATCTTTGTTCCCTCTGCCTCTTGCAAGAGTCTTTCAACAGCCGAGGAAACGGTGCTGCGCTGAACAAGGTTTCCACATTGCCGGCAATAGGTTTTCCCTATTCTTCCATAAAGAAGGCGAAGATAATCATAGACTTCTGTCGTGGTGGCAACGGTCGAGCGCGGGTTGCGGGTGGTTGTTTTTTGTTCGATGGCGATGGCGGGGCTGATTCCCTGGATCAGGTCGACGTCCGGTTTTTCCATTCGCTCCAGAAATTGGCGTGCATACGACGAGAGGCTTTCGACATATCGGCGTTGTCCTTCTGCATAGATCGTATCAAAAGCCAGGCTGGATTTTCCCGAACCGCTGACGCCTGTGATGACGATGAGTTTATCCCGCGGAATCTCGAGGTTGATATTCTTGAGGTTGTGAACTCTGGCTCCGCGAATGGTAATGTGTGTGATCCTGGAGCCGTTGCCCGGTTTTGGGATTTTAGCCTCCGTATTTCGATGCTTTGTTTTTGGGGAAGGCATCAAATCTCTGGGTTTTTGCGCTTTCAGCATCGCGGGAAATTGTAATGTACGCAAAATCTTTTGTGAAAGCAGTCGAGAATAGAAACAAAAAACCCCACGCGAGGCGGGGTTTCGAGAAATCCGATATTACTTTTTTTTCTGTTTCTTTGCGTTTTCGAGTAATGATGTTACCGCATCATCCGGGAATCTGGGGACTCCAACTCTACCGGCGTATGCCGAATAATTCTGTTGGAGGAAAATAATATGGGGGGGGCAATAATCTCTGAATCCTCTTTGTTCTAAGCTCATCAAATTTCTTTGTTATGAGTTTCTTGAACTGAAATCGGTAGAAACTTGCATCCTCAACCCCGTAGACCACGTACGCATTCACAGGTTGTTTTATGCCGTAAGTCTTATCAAAGTGTTTATCTTCAAATTCCTCCGCTCCTATTCTAGTTCCTTTAAGTAAGTAAAGGTCACCGTCGAATGCATTCTTGCCATCTTTGTTTTTTCTATTATAAACAGTGTCACAAACTGGCCTAACATTAATTAGGTATGTACCATCTTCCATCTTATAAATGTCGCCTGGTTGAATGTCATCTGTTTGAATATTGCCTACCTCCACAAACATTGTTGCTCGAATGACACCCATAATATCATTATTCCCGCTTGGTATCGCTGTACCAAGTACTAGACTCTTATCTAAGGGCGACCGCAATGCTCTTCCTTCGACTATGCGATATAGTTGCTCATAAATATTGTAACTTTCGTCTACTGAGTCCCTTTCAAAAGAATTCCACAGAATACTCGGCCAAACCGGACTTCTTTCAAACAACATCCAAAAGCTGTCGTTCTTTGATCTTAAGAAGGACTCCTCCCATTTCTTCAGCGTGTATATAGTCGGATTTTTCTCGATCCAACCAGATATTTCTTCGAAAAGTTTATTGCCTTTTACAAGCGCTTCCTTTTTTCTAACAAAAATGAAGTTTCTTTGCATGTCATCATTGTAAAGTTCAGGCGCGACTGCCTTCAATTCAGCAATGACATCCTTTTCATCTTCGGAGCTGAATAAGAAAACTGGAGCAAAGCATATCTTCTTCAGCTGATTGAGGAATTTCACATTTTGTTTTGCATTATCCTGTTTAATTTCTTCGGTAACCGTAACATTCTCATTGAATTGATAAAGCCTCCAATCGAGCACAATAAAGTTGATTTCAGTAAAATTCTGCGCAAACTTGGTTGCGCGGGCAAGTGAATCACACTTATAAACTGGTATGCCGTATTCCTCGATTTTCTTAACGATTTCAAAAATAAGATCATCTGAATTCTCTTTACCAAAATCGTCATCGATAATGACTGCGAAACCTTTCGTGAGAGCAGAAGCCATCGTGCCTCCTTAGTCTGGCGGTGCAAAGCTCAATAAGAAATTTGCCCCATTAAGCACCCCTTTAGAATCGATATAATCAATACTGAATCCGTTTCTCTCCATGAGCTGACGAGCTATATACAAACCAAGGCCGCGTCCACTAATCCCTTTCGTAGAAAAGAAGGGTTCGAAGATGTACGGGATATTCTCTTTTGCGACACCAGGTCCGTTATCAGCAAATAGCACACGTTGCCTTTTCGAATTGATGGTTACTTGTATTTCTTTCGCACCTTTATCGGATGTATTCAGCCAATAGATTGAATTGTCGAGTAGATTCATGAACGACTGAAGTAAAACGGCCTCGTTAGTTCTCACGACCAAATCGTCCCCTTTTTGAGAAATCGTAAACTTTATGTCGTGTCTCATCAATAAGTCTTCATAGTATCTTCTAACATTATTAATAACCGCACGAACATTTAGGTTTTGGGCTCCCCTTTTCGATGACCTAAACAGCGGTTGAATCCCCTCTATATTGTAACCAATGAACTCTATTTGGCCCTTTAATGTCGTGAGATTTTCTTTCAGCTTAGATTTTTCAATGGTCGGCTGGTCCAACAACGAAATAAGACGATCAATGACCTTTTTGGCTTTATTAAGCATTATCATAAGATCATGAGAGGCTGCTTCGACGGTGAGTCCAACGGCAGCAAGGTCTTCTGTCACTTCAGATCTTTCAAGTAAATATTTTCTTTCCTTCTCGTATTCCTTTAACAATTCACGTACCAAGCTTACAGACTTCGGGTCACCTTTGCTCTCCAAATGTGAAATCAGAGATTCGAAATGAGTCTCGATATCGCGCAGTTGAAAAGCACGAATTATTTGCTTGCTCCTGGTGGAAGACTTGTACTTTTTGTATTCCACATGCAAGAGGCCAATCAAACCTTGAATAAGAACTCGGAAATCACTCAATGAATATCCTATTTCAAGCAGACCCTCTCGATTAGTTTTATCCTTTAAATAGGGGTTGCCATCTCTCGTAATCCCGATGTAACCAATCGTTTGGTCATTACTGAGGTAGTCTCCTGCTCGGCCTGTTCCCCGAAGGACGTCAATTCCTAACCAGTCATCTGATGGATCGCCGTATGGATACACTCTGATGCCATCCCTGTACAAGTATATCCTGTGCTTTCTCACAAACTTCTTTTCATTGATATCAAGCATATACTTGCTTGGGGCCTCTGAAGTCAGATCGAAAACGTAGAACTGGAAGCTGAATGAACCACATTCAGGCTTCCTCTTAATTCTTAATGTTTTTTTCTCACAAAAATAGTCCCTAAACTCTTTGTTCTCCTTTAGTCGATCTATCGAGAAATCTGTTTCCTTACCGTTTAGCTCAAAAGAAAACTTCTGACTAGCAGACAAGTATCTCCCATTAATAACCCTGAGAGGAGCTTTCTCGAAGAGTCTCTCCAATTCTGACTTTGGATCTTCTGCCATCACACTTACATTATTGATCACAAAGTCAACGATGAAATCTTGCTTAATTTCATCTTCGGAGAATGGATATCCCATCTTCGAGGTGTCTTCGGCGATTTCCTCGATCCTCCTGATCGACCAATCGCCTGCGACGCTCCGTATTCTAATTATTGTGCCATGATTCCGCTTTTCCCTCTTCCCTCTCACATCAAGTTCCTTTTCCACGAATTCTACAGGATCATTTCTAACCTCGTAGTCGTACCTTATCTCATCAAGAAAAATAGGTGAACCTTTCTTACCACGATCGCTTATCATCTCTTCGTCAAATTCGGAAAAATCATTTCGAACGACAATCTCCGGGCTATTTTTTTCAATGGACTTCGTAATTATTTCAATTGACCTGCCCAGCTTAAACACAGCGTATCTTCCAATCCCTTTTTCGCCTTGAATAACTCGCTCCTTCCTCTTCGTGAACTTACGCCCCTTCTCTTTTGCGAGAAACTTCGTCGGTGATGCTGGATTCATCCATGAGTCTGATATCACATCGAATGTCATTCCATCCCCGTTGTCTTCTATTTCAACCATGGACTCCTTTGATGGCATTAGATCTCCTTCGCTCTCATCGAAGTCAATAAATCTCACTTGCACCCAGTCTGCGTCCGCATCATATGAGTTCTTTATAATCTCAACTAAAGCCACTTTCTCATTCTTAATAAGCTGCTCACCAATCATTGTCAGCAGACGGGCGTAAGGTCGCGGCGTGAGTTTTCCAATCTTGTTTTTCATGCTGCCTTTGAAGCTATAATGATATATTCATTTGGATAAACCAGCGTACTATTCATAGCTCGTATCGTCGAAAATCTTCCAGTCACCTTGTCCCTTATGGTTGGAATTAACTTGTGCTTCCACGGTATACTTCTTCTGACCACTTTTTTTATCTTCAAATTGTTAGCCAACAGATAGCCAGTGATCCATGTCATTAAAAAAGTTCGCCACTTCTTTAGCGGTTCTCGGGTCTTTTGAAAACAATTTCTGAACAGTCTGCTGAGCAAGCGCTCCATTAACCACCAAACTGTTGTTGCCGGAGTAGAAAGTCCCAATGAACTTTCTACGAAAGGTATGTATGTTTTTGAAATAACTAAACCAGTAGCCGGTAAGTTGATGAATGTCCGCATATTCATACGAAGTGACATATGGGGGTGAGGTGATAATAATTCCAACTGAATTAGACCTTATTCCAGTGTGCTTAGCATCAGCTAGTTTGATCTTGCAACTGGTGCTTAGTATTTTTTGGGCTTTTAAGTGATTGTAGTATGTTTTGTTTTGTGAGATCATTCTCTTTGCTTGATACTTGAAAGCCAAAAAAGGATCTGCTGATTTTTTGTCAGGATCAATCTGAGGTTTCGTACTAGTCTGCAACCATCTCGAACAATTCTTTAGAATGTTTGAAAGGGCGCACTGAAAGAATATTTTGACGTTTTTGTCTCTCAATCCAGCAATCGACTTATACAAGTAATCAATCTTAGCTCGCCGTCGTTTGCCGAACCAATAAACTAGTCTTTGATGCTTCTGAACGATTGCGCTTTTATCATACTTGTATTTTGATATATCTCGAAGAACTTTCTGAAAGTATCGATCCAGCTTGCGAGGTTCTATAGCATTTGTTTTCGCTTCTGTGATTAATCGGGAGACTGGATTGATGTCGACTCCAACACATCTTTTGCCGTGAATCTTAGATTCAACCAAGGTTGTGCCGCATCCTGCAAACAGGTCAGCCACGAGATCGTCCTTCTTAGCATAGCGTTCAATGAGCTTTTTCACCAATTCTGGCAGGAACTTTGCGGGGTACCTGTGAAAGCCATGTGTCCATGTGTCAGTTGATCGATTGTCGTCAAAAGACCACGATCTGTCAACTTTGGCTTTTCGGAATAAGAGACTTATCTCTTGGCTTGTTTTCGCCATGAGAGAGGTCGGTCTTCGTTCAATGTGCTATCAGTCTTGTGGAGGGTATGAACTTCGCGGACGGTTATGGTGCCAGGGGAAGCCTTGTGGATGTGGGGCATTACCTTCGGCTCCATTTGTTTGGGCATTAGTTTAGGAAATTGCTATGCCAAACGCAATGGATAATTCTTTTGTCCTTACAAAAGCACTGGAAGCATTGGAAGGAGAGGTTGAAATTAATAGCCGTTTTAAGCAGCTTCCACTTTTGCTCTATCGTGCGCGGCGATGACTTTTTCGGCTTGTTCGCGCGGGAGTTCGTCGTAGTGGGAAAACTTGGTGCGGTAAATTCCTCTGCCTTGAGTCATGGAGCGAAGAATCGTTGAGTACTTGTGTAACTCGGCCATGGGGATAAGGGCTTTGATTTTCTGGAATGGACCTTCAGTCTCCATTCCCTGAATTTTCCCGCGCCGCGCCGAAAGATCCCCCATGACGTCACCCATGTATTCTTCAGGGACCACAACTTCCACCTCGTTAATCGGCTCCAATATCACGGGCCGTGCATCCATGAAACCTTTCTTGAATGCCATGGAACCAGCGATCTTAAACGACAGTTCGTCGGAGTCCACAGTATGATACGACCCATCATGCAATGTGACCTTCACATCGACGACTTCGTAACCCGCAATGACACCTTTGTGCATGATATCGACAATGCCTTTTTCGACTGCTGGGACGAATCTTCCCGGCACAACTCCTCCAACAATGGCATCCTCAAACTCAAAACCGGTTCCTCTCGGCTTTGGCTCTATTTTCAGGTACACATGGCCGAATTGGCCACGTCCGCCCGTTTGTTTCTTGTGCTTGTAATCGACATTCGGAACCACGCCCTTGATGGTTTCTTTATACGGAATTCTCGGCTCGGCAAGGTCAACATCGACACCGTATTTTTCTTTGAGCCGTTTCGTGACAATAAGCAGGTGCAACTCTCCCTGCCCCGCGATGACCGTTTGGCTCAGCTGCGCATCCACCTGGACGACAAAGGTGGGGTCTTCTTCGTGGAGATAATGAAGACCTGTGGCGATGCGGTCCTCGTCTCCTTTCGATTTCGACACAATCGCCATTCGAATCACCGGGTCGGGGAACTGAATGGGCGGAAACTCAACGGGAAAAGCTTTGCTGCTCAGCGTATTGTTCGTGTGCGTGTCTCTGAGCTTGACAACGGCGCCGATGTCTCCGGCAAGGAGTTTGCCGACTTCACGTCGTTCTTTGCCGTTCATCAAAAAGACCTGACCCAAACGCTCCGTTTTCCCGTTTGTTTCGTTGAGAAGGTCCATGCCTGGAGAAATTGCACCTGAGTAGACGCGGAAATACGAGAGCTCCCCCACATGCTGTTCCGAAACCGTTTTAAAAACAAAAACCGCAGGCGGCCTGGCTGCGTCGGGAGCGACGGATATTTCCTTTTTTGCCTGAAGGTCCTTTGCTGTCACCTCGCCTCTGTCTTTTGGCGAGGGCGCATAGTTGATGAGAAAATCAATAAGGGGGACAGTGCCGACGTTCATGGAAGAAGCCGCGCAGAACACGGGGAAAATTTTGCGCGCAAGGAGCGCCACCCGCATTCCACGCTGAAGCTCGGGCTCTTTCAACGTGCCGTCCTCGAAAAACTTGTTCATCAATTCTTCGTCCGTTTCGGCGATTTTTTCAATGAGCTCTTCATGGAGGGCATCGGCTCTTTGTTTCAGGTCGGCGGGAATATCACTTTCAGTAAACTTTCCGGTCCCATCGCGGTTGAATTTCAGCAGTTTCATCCGAAGGACGTCCACGACGGAATCAAACGGCAAGCCCTGGTTGACGGGAAACTGCACGACGGTAACATCATGGCCAAACCGTTCCCGTATCGTGGAAAGCGCATGGTCGAATTCGGCGTTTTCGTTGTCCAGCTTATTGACGAGCACCAGGGTGGGCGTTTTGTATTCTCTTGCGTAATTCCAGACGATCTCCGTGCCAACCTCCGCTCCTTCCACAGCCTTGACGAGAACGACGGCCGTGTCCGATACCCTCAGCGAGCTCAGCACTTCGCCGATGAAGTCGGAGTATCCCGGCGTGTCCAGAACGTTGACCTTGGTTCCTTGCCACTCTGCGTGGAGGAGCGACGCGTTGATGGAGATTTTTCTTTCGATTTCGTCCGGATGATAATCCGAAACGGTCGAGCCGTCGTCGACCTTGCCGAGACGGTTTGTCGTCCCTGTGGTAAAGAGAAGAGCCTCGGTCAACGTCGTTTTTCCCGACCCGCCGTGACCGATAAGGCTGACGTTGCGAATCTTATCGACGGAATATTCTTTAAAGTGAGCTTGTGCCACTCTTTTTCTCCCGGATTAGAGGACTCCAACGCGGAACATCAATCACGAGGAACAATTATGAAGAACTCATGCTTACTGCGGGGTTTGCGGCCGCCGGAACAACGAAGTGAATCGGTCGACCAGGCCGCCGAGGATCGATGTCACGCGTATGATAGGCTCTTCCACGCGTTGTTCAATCCTTCTCTCGAACTCCAGAACGTTCTCCGCCAGCATCCTGAAAGATTCCATGGAATCCCTGAACATGTTTGCCTGCTCATCCACTTTTGTGCTGATGGATTTCAATTTCTCGGTGATGACATTCAGGTTCTCAAATACCGGCTTTGCGTTTCTGGAAATCTCTCCCAAGTCCTTCTGGAGCATCCCAAACAGGTCATTCAGTTTCACGAGAGTGATGATAAGATACACGCAGAGGGCCGAGGCGCTGATGAGCGCGACCATCTGGACAACCTGCAGAAATGATTCCACGTTGAGATTCCTTTTTTAGGTACAGTGAGGGTGTGAACTTTTCAGCTTTTCGACCCTTCATTGCCGCTCTTTGACCGTGCGTCGGAAAGTATACGCTCGGCATCTCCCATGATTGATTCGGCGCGACGTTTTGCGTCCGTGATCAGGCTTTCGGACCTGCTTTTGCCCTCGTTGATGATATCCTTCGCTGTTGTGCGCGCTTTCGTTATGTACTCATCGGTGGTGTCCATCGCGTCGCGTGCTTTGTCTTTGATATTCGCTCTGAGTTCCCTTCCGGCCGTCGGGGCATAGAGAAGCGCCATCACAGCTCCAACAATGCCTCCGGCGATGAAGCCGATGATGAGACCTTTTGCCATTCCGTCGTTGTCGTTAGCCATAAACGCCTCCAAAAAAGAAATGAAATGTTGAGTTCAAAGTAGAAAATTCATTCTAAAGAAACAACTTTCGTTCTAGTTCACAAGGTCTGGTTTTCCCGCGTTCACCCATGCAGTGTACCAATAACTGGCAACCCGGCGCACGGCGTCATTCAATCTCCGCTCAACCATGCCGTTGAGGAGTGCATGATACCGCTCATAGTATTTATCGCTGTAGAGATATACCGTCCTCCCGCGTTCACGTTTTGTCGTGACCAGCTCGGACTCAGGAATTCCTTCCTTAGCTTTCAAGTCGAGTCGAAGCACCGAATCCACGCGCTCAAAACTCTCGAGTACAACATCAAAAGCTGTCGCGAGCGGGTCCTCGATATGTTCCGCGGTTGCGGGCGCCAGCTTGTAGTCGCCGCCAAACCTCTCCGGGAGCTGGCTTTCCCAGCGTGAATGAAGCCCCGCCTGGTTTGTCATTTTACCGTCATAGTTCTCCGTGCTGTGGAGCGGCACGTGAGCGTCGGCAATGTAATGTCCGAGGTTGGCGACATGGAATAACATCGACCTTCTGTCTTTCCTCTTCATCGCGTCGGTAAGTCGTTCCGTAAAACTCGCAATACGCCAGGGGACGGTCCCGTTTGTATCGACCATCTCTTTGCCAAATTTCTTGACTGCATCATCGTAGTTTCTCGGCAGCTCTTCAAAAGGATATTTCCCGTAGCGGTCAATGTCGATATAATGATACGGGCCTTCATTTTTGTCTACGTTCCTTCGCCGGTCTGCGTCGACGGAGCGTGCGATGATTGAATCACCATAGTCCTCAAAAAACGGGCGCATTTCTGACGGGAGGGACTGAATGGCATAGCGGTGAATTTCTTTGTGAGCCCAAAATCCCCAGCTGAGAGTAACTGAGGAAAAAAGAGGTAACGCAATTACGAGAGTGAGAGTCGAGAGAATTCTTTTCATTTTTGTATGATTGCGCGAGCGAACTTGATTTTATGACCTCACCTGCGAGGCTGTCCAAAAAATTCATTCAACCTTTTGAATTACCTCAGGAGTTGATGAATTCAGTTCTTTTTCGCAACTCCATTGGGGCGGGAAAGCTTCCCGCCCTACATTTTGGACAGCCTCGAAAGTTTAAGCTAAGATTTATTATCAGATTTCGCACAAAAAAATCTCGCACAAAACATTCCTCCCCTCTGAGGGGAGGGCAGGTGGGGTCTGAAGGTGAATGATCGAACTACATTGAGAGTCTATCGAATTTTCTTCTTATGACGCATCTTTCGCAGGCGTTTCTTTCTTTTGTGAGTTGCCATTTTGTGGCGTTTGCGTTTTTTACCACTTGGCATAGTTCCTCCTTTTCACCCCGTGAACGGGTCAATTAGGTTGAAGGTTTTGTGGATTGTGTTGGATAAGCAGCTGCTGTGCCCTTTGAGCAACTTCGCTCTGGGGGTCTAAAGCCACGACTTTTTCAAACCATTCGTTCGCTTTTTCAATCTCGCCGGACCTGAGGTGCACAATGCCGAGGTTGTAATGTGCGAAGAGGTGCTTCGGCTCGTATGTCAGGGCGAGCCCGATTTCTTTCTTCGCTTGCTCCAGGTTTCCCATGTCGTTATAGCAAATGCCCATATCCACCCGGGCATTGGCATCGTTTGGATGCTTGGTGAGATAATCCTTGTAGTATTTGATCGCGCGATCAAAGAATCGGTTGTCTTGCAGGAGATTTGCGAGACGCAGGATGAGCTCGTGGTTGTTCGGGTTTGCGGCGACTTGTTTTTCCATCTCCTCGATTTGAGGCATCGCCTGCATGTTCGCCGCAGGTTGTTGGGCGGTCTGAGAAGGCATGGAAGGAATCGTATTCGTCCCCGAAAGAAACTGCATGAGAGTTATCCCCACGATAAGGAAAGCAAAGAAACCCGCCACGAGCTTCCAGGAATTGACGACAGGAGCGACCTTGTATTTCTTCTCATCGCGCGGCGATTGCGGCTTTGCTTCCTGTCGCTGCGGCTTGTCCCTCCGTCCAGACAAGGAAGCACCGCACGTTTGGCAGAATTCGTTCACTGATGGGTTCGTTGACCCGCACTTCTGACATCGCACAGATTGAGTTTCCGTCTGAGGAAGCACACTAGCAGATGCAACCTTGCCAGAAGGCCATTCGATCTGACGGCCGCAGCCCGGACAGAACTTGTCCCCCCACTGCAACGCTGAACTACATTCCCCGCACAAAAACTTTGGCTTCATGCGTGCTACGCCGGCTTCTTGAGGTTCTCGTCGACGACTTGTTTGAGTTCTTTCGAGACTTTAAAAACAGGAACAAAATGCTCATCCACTTTCACCTGTTCGCCCGTCCTCGGGTTACGCGCCATGCGACCTTTTCTTTTTTTCACTTTGAAACTTCCGAAGCCTCTGATTTCGATGTTCTTGCCCTCCTTCATGGCATTGATCACCGTTTGAATAAACCCATCCACCACCGCTTCCGTTTCTACCTTGGTCAAACCGGTAGCGGAAGCGATAACGTCGACGATATCTGCTTTTGTCACAGATCCTCCTCTGAGCTGTTAATAAGGTGCGATGAATTTGTACTGGACGACCGGCTGGCGAAGAAACTCATCGCGAAGGTTCGCGAGGTCCGTGGCGGCTTCGCCAAGCAAGCGATCGAGAAATGGTCTGACTTTGAGTTCCCTGACGACTTTTGGTTTTCCTTTGATGCTTCCGAGCTCCCCAGCAATGCTGATGGCGTCTTCCAGCGTACCGAGAGTATCGACGAAACCGTATTCGAGAGCCATGCGTCCTGTGAAAATCCTGCCGTCGGCATAACGGAGAACTTTCGCACGCGTCATTTTGCGTTCTGTTGCCACAGCGCCCACAAACTGGTCGTAGACATCGCCGATAAGCTCTCCGAAATATTTCTTCTCATCCTCTGTGGGTTTGCGGAACGGCGAGCCTGCATCCTTGAATTTTCCCGACTTGAACGTAGAGGCATCGATGCCGATTTTCTTGAGAAGCTCATTGACATGAAAGAATTGAAAGATCACGCCGATGCTGCCGGTGACCGTGCCGGGGTTTGCCACTATCCTTGTCGCACCGAGAGAAACGTAGTACCCCCCGCTTGCGGCGACCGAGCCCATCGACACGACAACGGGCTTGGCTTCGCGCGCCTTTTTCACTTCTTCGAAAATCTCCTGGCTTGCCGAGACGCCGCCTCCCGGAGACTCAACGCGAAATACGATGGCCTTCACCGACTTGTTTTCGCGATATTTCTTGAATTGACGAACGACGTTCTCAGAAGAAAAAATCGGCTCGTTCAATTCCACCAGCGCAATTTTCTCTCCGTAGGTTGACGCCGACTCGTCTTCGGGCCCTGTGAACAACCAGGCATAGAGGGTGAGCAGAAATAACCCAACGAAAAAGAAAAACGCCAGCAGGATACCGATAATCCACTTAGCGGGTTTGGTCATTGGGGCTCAAAACGGAAGGCTGATAAGTCATTGTGGTGACGTGAATTATAAGAAAAGACCTACCGAAAGTCAACCTTAATAGGTGTTATCTTTTCCTACAGGAAGGTGCTTACACAGGGAAGAAACCGTCGAAGGGAAAATCAGAGCTCTGTGATTATATCAGGCTTTTACGTCTCAATCGTGCCCATCGTGGTGGGCAAGGAATCGTTCAGCATCGATGGCGGCCATGCAGCCTGTTCCTGCTGCTGTAACTGCTTGTCGGTAGGTTGGGTCGGCGACGTCGCCTGCGGCAAAAACACCGGAGACGTTCGTGGCAGTAGACCCGGGCTTTGTTTTGATGTAGCCAACCTTGTCCATTTCGAGCTGACCCTCAAAAATCTTCGTATTCGGTTGATGTCCGATCGCAAGGAACAAGCCGTCGAATTTCAATTCGGAGGTCTGATGTGTTTTCAGGTTCTTTACACGGAGGCTCGTTAATTTCCTGTGGCCGTTTTCACTCACGCCGATGACTTCTTCAACGGCCGAATCCCAGATAAAATCGATTTTTGGGTTTTTTCTCGCACGTTCCTGCATGATTTTTGAAGCCCTCAGCTCGTTCCGACGGTGAATTACCGTAACGCGAGCGGCGTGTTTGGTGAGATAGGTCGCTTCTTCCATTGCAGTATCGCCGCCGCCCACCACTGCCACATGCTGGTTCTTAAAAAAGAATCCGTCGCATGTTGCGCATGCGGAGACGCCGTAGCCCATATAATCCGTCTCAGAAGGAAGTCCGAGCAGCTTTGCCGAGGCTCCCGTCGCTACGATAATGGAGTCGCCGAAATGAATTTCACCGTCTGCGACAACTTTGAAAGGACGTTTCGAGAGGTCTACCTCCTCAACGACCTTGAAGAAACATTGCGCTCCGAACCTCTGAGCTTGTTTACGGAACAGTTCCATCATTTCAGGACCCATGAGGCCGCTGGGAAATCCAGGATAGTTCTCCACTTCGGTGGTAATGGTCAACTGGCCGCCGGGCTGTGCGCCTTCGAACACGATCGGGGCGAGGTTTGCTCTGCCCGCGTAAAGCGCCGCGGTAAGTCCGGCAGGGCCGGAGCCGATGATAATGACTTTATGGTGATTAGATTCTGACATGGTTCTCTAACTATAAGATGCTCGAATTTTGCAAAAGGTTCAAGTCGATCGGGCGGGTCTGCGGCTACCGCAAAGTGCTTTTCGCGTCCTGCAGCAAAGCCTTGACGTTTCTCATGAAACCAGAATACTTCGTCCTTTTCATAGGGCTCCGGCGTGTTTGTTCTCTGAATTCAATATCTGTCAAATTCTCAAGTTCCGCGAGTTTGGGATTCACATTGAACTCTCGAGGCGAAAAAACTTTTTCAGCTGATTCCTGCTGGAAGCTATTCCACGGGCAGACGTCCTGGCAAATATCGCAGCCGTAAACCCAGTTCTCAAACTTCGGCTTAAGACTGTCCGGGATATCGCCTTTGTGCTCAATGGTCAAATACGAGATGCATTTGTTCGAATCGAGCACATACGGCTCGGTTATCGCCTGAGTCGGGCATGCTTCAATGCAGGCAGTGCAGGAGCCACAAAAATCTGCAATAGGTTCATCGTATTCCAGCTGCGTATCAAGAATGATTTCTCCGAGAAAAACCCAGGACCCAAAATCCTTGGTAATGAGATTCGTGTGCTTCCCCTGCCAGCCGAGTCCGGCCTTCGCTGCCCACACTTTGTCCATGACGGGGCCTGTATCGACGTAGAGCTTCGTGTGGACGCCGGGTATTTGTTCTTCAATTCCATCCTGGAGCTTTTCCAATCGGTCCGTCATGACGATGTGATAGTCATCCCCCCACGCATAACGCGAAATCTTCGCCGACTCCGGAGTATTGGAGTGTTGGAGTGATGTATAGTAATTCATCGCCACACAGACGACAGATTTGGCGTTCGGCAATACTTTTTCAATATCGATTCTCTTTTCAAAGTTTCTCGCCATCCAATCCATCGTCCCTTGATAGCCCCGATTCAGCCATTCTTGCAGATGTTTTCCTTCTGCGGTCAGCAGTTCTGCTTTCGCGATGCCGACCTTGGAGAATCCCAGGTCGAGCGCATGAAGCTTGATTTTTTCTGTCGCCGATATCATTTATCGAAGAGTGAAAAACTCGTTGGTACCGGTTTCTTCACCCAGACCTCGTCGTCGATTGTTTTGACGTCGAGTTTTCTGAGCTTTCCGGCTCCGTTGAGGCAGTTTCCCGTTTCAAGGTCGAAGGTTCGTCCGTGCATGGGACAGGTAATGATACATCCCTCCAAATGGCCCTGATGCAAGACCTCAAAGTGCTGGTGGGGGCAGTTGTTTTCGACTACGAAGACGATTCCGTCAACCGAAAACAGTGCCAAATGAAGGTCATCGAGTCTCGCTTCCTTCGACTTTGAAAGTCGAAAATCGCTTAATTTTGCAACTTTTTGAAAGCTTTCATCCATTTAATACAACAATAACGAGTTCCGGCAAGGTTGTCAAGGCTTGGAAGCCATTATTTCCGCCCGTAAAAAAAATGAATGGCATCCTGAGGGAGATACCGGATTTATAGTGCGCGACCGAAGGATCTGATTAAACGAGTTGACCGAGGGCATTGTTCGGTTATTCAGATTCCCCGCCTGCCTTCAAGTTCATTGGGGCGGGCAGGTTCGGGTTGATTTGAAAGCATCAACCCTCAGAATGACATTTCACCATGTCACTAAAGCTTGATTGTCCGATCTACCGCAAACCCTTTATCCGTCGACTTCAGTGTAATGGCCTCTGTATTCGGGTCGTGTTCAAGGAACAAAATCCATTTCTCCTCATACGCCCTGGGGAATAATTTCTTCTTTTCTTCTATTGTTACAAGAGGTCGAAGGTCATACGCCATCACATACGGAAACGGAACGTGTGAAGCTGTTGGAATCAAATCGCAACAAAAGAGCATAGTTGTCTTTCCGTCGGAGATTTTTGGCAACTGCTGCGCTGCGGTGTGGCCGTTGCAGACCACGAGATCGATTCCCGGAAAAATTTCGAACTCGCCGTCGACAAATTCCATCACGCCGTGCTCTTTGAGGGGCATATAATCCTGACTCATGAAACTGGCGCGATCCTTGTCTGTCGGGTTCTGCGATTGTTCCCAATGTTTCTTCTGTACGTAATACTTTGCCTTCGGGAACGTTGGAACTGCAGTACCATTTTCCAGGGTGGTGGAACCTCCTGCATGGTCAAAATGGAGATGAGTCAAAATCACATCGGTAATGTCGTTTGGCGTGATGTCGTGTTTTTTCAACGAGGAGATCAAATCGGAGTTTGAATTGTCGAGTCGATAAATGTCCTTCAGCTTATCGTTCCATTTGGAGCCGTTGCCGTCGTCGACGAGAATGTTTTTTCCATTTCCCTGAATCAACCAGCAGCGTGCAGCAAGAGAAATGCGCTGTCGTTCATCCGGAGGGTTTGTCTTGCTCCAGAACACCCACGGCACCACGCCGAACATGGCGCCGCCGTCGAGGGCGAAGCGGCCTGTTTCGATGGAATGGATTTGGTAGGGGCCGATTTTCATCAGTTTAGCATGATCATGTGTGCCACGACTTCAAAGTCGTGGCACAACTTATTTTGGCGGAAGAGAGCTGGCATAGTTCACCCCTCGCCTTATCCATTTTGCAAGCGCAGGCTCGGTTTTGAGACCTTTGATATCTACTAGGATCCAACCCTTCATCGGCCGGCCCCCCGAAAGGTCGAAGATGCGTGCGTGTTTTTCTTTTAACGCCGCCTCCGTTTTCTCGGGTTCAATCCGCACAATCATTTCCTTACCGTGGACGCCGACACACATGTTTCCTTTTAGCATGAATGCGATTCCGCCGAACATTTTCTTTTCGCTCAGGCCGGATTGTTTGCCTAGTTTCTTTCGAATGCGGTCGGCAAGTTTAACGTCGAATGCCATCTCTATGATATTCTTAACAAAAATGGAATGACTGCTTTAATGAATCGCCGTTTCCAATTCTCAGACCCCACCTTCCTTCCCTTCAGAGGGAGGTGAGGTGGAATCGGCTGAAAAATAGCTTATTCCCTGATCATCCGTCATTGAAAAAGGTTCGTGCTTAAGTACTTCAACCCATTATCAACCATAATGGTCACGACTGTTGCATCGGCTCCAAGCTTCACGGCCATTCTAAGAGCGGCTACGACATTGGCTCCGGATGATGTCCCGACAAACATGCCTTCTTCGTGTGCAAGTCGCCGCGCCATTTCCTCGGCTTCTGCCGTGGAAACTTGCTCGAACGCATTTGCCAGGCTCGGTTCCCATAAAGCAGGGATAACACCAATGCCGACGCCTTCTATCCTGTGAGAGCCGGGCTTTCCTCCGCTGAGAACGGGAGATTCCGTCGGTTCAACAGCGACAACATGGAGCTTCGGATTGTGTTTGCGAAGACTTGTTGAAACGCCGCGCAGAGACCCGCAAGTTCCAACGACATGGACAAACGCGTCGACATGCTCTCCGGATTGTTCCCACACTTCTTCACCGAGCGCATGATAACCATCTTCTTGATTCTTGTTGTGAAATTGATCCGCCCAGAAGGCTCCCGTTTCTTTTATGATCTTTTGCGTCTCGGCGAACAGTGCCTGATAGAGTTCTAGGTTGAGTTTCGCGCCTTCGGAGTGCAGCACAGTCAGCTTCGCTCCGAGAGCTTTCATATGGAGCCTTTTTTCCAGGCTGGTCGCGTTGGAAGTGACGATGGAAAGCGGATATCCTTTTATTGCGCACACCATGGCAAGCGAGGTGCCGGTGCTTCCGCCAGTAAACTCCACGACATTGCCTCCCGGTTTGAGCTTCCCTTCCCTCTCTGCCGCATCGATCATCGCCATTGCCATACGGTCTTTCATGCTTCCGGTCGGGTTTGCGCCTTCGAGTTTCACGAGAACGCGTGCGCTTCCCTTAGGAACAACATTTCGGAGCTGAATCAAAGGTGTGTTTCCGATGGTCGTGAGAATATCCTGAGATAACCTCATGCTCTTTTTGTCTCCTTAACTGTAGAAGGTCCCATTTGTTGCCGTACAGGTCCTCGAAAACCGCAACGGTACCGTACAATTCTTCGCGGGGTTCCTCGTTGAACTTCACTCCTTTCGATTTCAGGCTCTGGTAATCACGCCAGAAGTCATTTGATTGGAGAAAAAGAAATACCCGCCCACCCGCTTGATTGCCTATCTGCTTCTGTTGCTCAGTCGTCCCGGCTTTGGCAAGAAGTAATCCCGAACCCTCCGATCCGTTTGGCCTGACTACCACCCATCGTTTTTCTTCGCTGAAGGCAATGTCTTCAATAAGCTTGAATCCCAAAACCTCGGTAAAAAAGCGTATAGCCTCGTTATACTCGCGAACCAGGAATGTGATATGTCCGATCGACTGCATTGTGGGCTTCTAAGATTACTGCGTCAATGTTTTCTCAAACCTCTTGTCTGGCACGAGCCACATGAGAGCGACCACGACATAGAGAGTCCCCGCAAACCATGAGTTCACAAACGCGAGCGGGATAGAAAAAAGATAGATCACGACAGAGAGCTTTCCTTTGAAATCATTGCCCAGAGCCTTTGCGAGTGCAGAATCTTCGCTATGAATGGAAAGAAGAGCTCGAGTTAAGATGAAGTATGCCACCGCCGAGAACAGGAGAACAATTCCATACAGTGCGACGGGCCAGGGTGCAAAGTTGTTTTCACCCATCCATGCTGTTACAAACGGCGTAAGCGACAGCCAGAAGAGCAGATGGATGTTTGCCCACAGAACGCCGCCGCTGACATGTTTGATTGCCTGACAGAGGTGATGGTGGTTGTTCCAGTAAATTGCGAGAAAAACAAAACTCAGCACGTAGCTAAACACTTTCGGTAACAGAGGGATCAACGCAGCCACATCTGCGGAGTGCGGCGCCCGCAATTCGAGGACCATGATGGTAATAATGATAGCGAGTACGCCGTCGCTGAAGGCTTCGAGTCGGCCTTTGGTCATGTCAATTCACTAAACCCGATTGCAGAGCCTTTAGTCTTCACTAAAAGCGCTGTAATGGCAACCTCACCGAGGTTGTCCAAAAAGAACGATTCACCGGTAGCCGCAGACTTTATGTCTGCGAAATTCGCGCGGAATCGCAACCTGAAGGTTGCGGCTACCAAGATTTGACGACTTTTTGGACAACCTCAGTTTGAGCGAAGTTTTTTTCTGAATTCGTTCACTCAAGATTATTCAATCTTGAGTCTATTTGTCGGACCACACGGCGAGTTCATTCCCGTTTGGGTCGAGGAAGTGAAACCTGCGGCCGCCGGGAAAGGCAAAAATGTCTTTCGATATTCTTCCGCCGTGGGTGAGCACGTCGGCTTTTGTTTTCTCAAGTTGCGAAGAGAACAGGATAACGAGAGGCCCGCCGTTCGAAACGGATTCAGATTTTTCAAAACCGCCCGTTAAACGGCCATCTTCAAAGGCGACGTAATCGGGGCCGTAGTCCGTGAATTTCCATCCAAAGACATCTGCGTAGAACTTTTTTGTGGCCGGGATGTCGGTTGCGTGGAATTCGATGTAGTCGATGCGGTTGTGCTGGATTGGCATTATGCTCTTTGAAAATCAAGCAATTGATGATTAAAGTAATCAGGTTTTTAAATTGACGATCTAACGAAAACTAGATAATTCATTCAAGCTCTTATTTCATTAGTTTTGTCCATCCTTGCTCTAAGTCTGCATTTCCTGAAGCCTGCTCCTAACATCGTTACTTTTCAAACCAATTGGGATTTAAATCAAGAATCTTGTTGTAAGCACGTTCCGATCTAAATGGATTTCCGAGCTCAATATGGATACTCATAATATACTGATAAGCTTCTGTGAAGTCTGGCTTCTCCTTTATAGCCATCTCGAAGAACTTTAAAGCCTCCTCCCACCTTTTGTGCTTTATTTCAACCATTCCCCGGACAGCCAATCTCAGAGGTTGGCTTGAGATGAGTTGATTAAGCAATTGATTCGCATCTGTGGAATCAATGCTGTTCGTGGTATCTGTGGCTTCAAACCCTCTCTGTAATTTCCATACGTGGTCGATATCGGTGTAAACACCGTGGACAAATTCAACGTTTGGTGCGATGTTAGAGTTGAACCATGCGTTGAACACATTTAGGCGCCTCATGGTTGCATCCTTCATCGGGAGGCTCAAGATATCTTTGGAAAAAGATTTCAACATGCGCAGACTTACCGAGTCCAACTCATAGCTCATCATTCCTGTACTTGGAAACATTAGTGATTGTGGATCATGAACATGTGGAAGTCCCATGACATGGCCTATTTCATGTGCGAGCGTATAGGATTCGTCAAGTGAATTCCAAGTACTCAAGTCTGGAAATGCTGGAATAGCAGTTACCACAGCTGATTTGCTTGTCGGTGAAGCGATTCCAACATAGTTTCGTTTGTACCAGTCCTTCGCGACTTTTCTATCGAACGTGACCCCGACATTAAACCAATTACCCGAGGTGTCGCTTTGCTCCAATTTGGATAGAGATTTGCTGAGATCCCCTGTGAACCAAGATTGCCACTTCCGGATTTCCTTCAAACCAAACTCCATTCCAGCCTGCATAGAAAATATATCGTTTACAAACAAAAGTCTCCGTTGTAGTCGGTCGTGCCAATCGCGAGAAAAAAAATCCCTGTAACCCTCGTCAACATAAAAGATAATGGGAATCTCCTGGACGAGCGTTTTGTGTTCTTCTTCGTTTATTGGGAATTTTGCGAGTGCTTTGACCAACGTTCGCTCAAGCATGAACCTCTTATGCTCAAGATAAACGAAGAATCCATCTTCTCGGATAACAAGAACCGAATCGGAGACTCCAACCCCGAATATCAAGTTCCCTTTTCTTGCGTCGATGACTGCTAATCGAACATCCACGTAAGGTGCATCCGGTCCTCTTGTTCGTCCACCTTCATAGAGAGGTGTAAGTCGAGTCTGGTACCTGCCTACTTTCAGCAATGCAAGCGCAATTGCATCCACATTTGAAGCAAAGGGAAGTTGGATAAGGGACTTAGTTAATGTCTCAAAATTCCTTGAGTTCGAGAGGTTTTTCTGAGTAGAATCATTTAACAGGCGATTAAACTGAACGACCTGATATCCTCTCGACAGGATATCGAAACCAAGGAGATTTGCGAAGATTTTTTCGTAATGGTCTTGACCTGTAGGTTGTACATATACCCCTAATCTTTTAACTTCTTTTGCCAAAAATTCCTTCTGCAATTCACGTTCTGGGAACTCAACCAATTGTGGGATCGAGGCACACGATAGATTAAAGTGTGTGATAAACAGCAGGACGAAAAGGCTATGCGAGAGGAGTACCTTCAACATGAGATTGAAAGGCAAGAGTGTATTAAGATCCTGCGAATGGAACAAGAGTTACACGACCCATGAAGCGTAAGATCCAAGCCTTCATGGGAACATAGACAATTATTTTTCCAGTAAAGTTTGGATAAGTCTATCTCGCAATTAGCTAGGCATGTGCCCGTGCTCGCTCCCGACCAATTCTCAGCTGAGGAAAAGCCAATGATTTTCGATCCAGCGTGCCTCCGTCTTCGTATTTGCCCAACTTCTCGCACCATATTGTTGTTTGGCTGACAAGCTTTTCCACATCAAGATCCAAATGTTGAGGTCTAAAAGCCGCAAGTTTCTTTGTGCCTTTTGAAAGCTGACTCTTCGCCCCTTTCCAATTTGCGCACTGGAAATGATAAAAACCCGCAGATATCTGAATGAGTCCTTGTATAAACGTGCGGTCTGTCTCGCGGTATTCATGCCAGAGGTCTTCAAGGACTTCGTGTGCTTCGAAGTAGCGGCCGGCGTTGAATTCCTCGATGCCCTGGTAAAAGCGGTCGTCCATGAGGAAAAGGTAAGAAAAAAGAAGAGAGGAAAAAAGAACGGGGCATGATGCTGGCGGGGTCGCTCAGGCGGGCAGGAGAACCTTGTCAAGGTTCTGGAAGAATCGAGAGAACCTTGACAAGGTCGGTGTGTTACTCAAGCATATGGACAACTTTTTCTTCTTCTCGGGGTGCAAGCTTGTCCTGCATGATAATCCGTGCGCAGGTGTTCCATCGGAGGATGGCTTCGTCATTGCCGACCGGGCGAATGGCCTCCGCTTTTTCAAAAAGGTCCATAGCCTCGCGGAACCATTCGTAGGCATCAAACTTTGACCCGGGCATCCCTCGTTTCAATGTCGCTTTGGCCTGCCGCTCGCAGAGGATCCCTTCGTAGTACAGTCGTTTGTATTTATCGCGGATCCGGGCAAGCACGTCCCTCGCGCTCTCAACATCCGCACCCGAATCCTCACCGAACTGATCGGTCATGGCGAGAAAGAGCATCACGATTGCTTTCTGGTTTTTCGGGTCTGCTTCCAGAACGTCCAGACAAATACTCTCTGCCTCCCGGGGTTCGTTCAGCAGTCGATATCGTTCGGCTTTGTCCAGAGCTGCCGAGACTCCTTTTTTGGAAAGACGCTTGAGTTTCATCATGTCGTTTTCCTCCCGATAGTTCAACCTTAGGATATCCAGAGCGTGTAGACGGCCGCTAATGTCCCCACAATCGCGCCTCCGTAACAAAGAACTGCAATAAGCACGTTAAGATGCTTGAGCTGGAGGCCATCATACAATGTAAATCGAAAACGATGAGCCCAGTGAAGCAACGAAAAAGAAATGAGTACTCCAAGGAACATTCGAACCAGAGGAGTTTTTGCCAGTGCGGCGAGGTTTTCGTATGAAGGCTGGTCGATCCATCCGAGGGGAATGGCAAGGCCGTTCAAAAACAGAAGCACGGGAACAAAAAAAGCCGAGATGACGCCGCCTGCGCCAAACAGTGACCACCAGAAAGGTTCGAATGTTCGCTTCATCGGTTGATTCCCTATAGTCATAATGATTTGCCTTTGCCCTCAGCCAGAACACCGAGGTCCAGTCCCCTCTGAGCCGATGGCTTGTGTGTGAGAGAGAGGGGATACCATTTCTGTTTGTTCCGAGAAAGTGGTGTGAGATTTTTCATTTTGAGTTTCACCAATTTGCTTCGCCTCACACTCCTTTAGCCTCCCCTCTCCCACCGCTCAATCCCAACACACGAGAGGGGACGTTTTAAGCTGAGATTTTCATGATTCAGACTTTACTGCTCAAGACGATTCGCGAACATTCAGCCAGCCTCAGTCCAAAATGTGCTCCATTAAGAAAATGCAAGAATCCACGTAATGAGACCAGAAACGACTAGCCAAGCCGCATAGTTCGAGGCGGCTATCAGGGAACCAGGCACAGTCTTCTTTCCGAGTCGGATGACCATTGCTTTTGGGGCAAGATTGAACCACGTGATGCTATGAAACAGGACGAACAAGAATCCCACTGCATGAAGGGTGATGGATATCGGGGTTTTCAGCCATTCAAGGAAATTCGCATAGGTTTCGGGCCCCTGAAACAGCGCGCGAATTTGAAAAAGGAGCACGAGAGCATATCCGGCGACAAAGACGCTTGTCAGTTCCCGCGTGATGAACTTGACATTGGACCACTTCTTCGTCCACCAAAAAATAGGAGTACGCCGCTGGTACAGCCCTCCGTTTCTTCTTGAGTACTCGCTCATTTCTTGCCCCACGGAAGTAATAACGACTTCCACCATTCCATTGCGGTAGTGGCCTTATACCGTTGAATCGCACCTGCCGGGTCGACAGATTTCGGACAGACGACAGAGCATTCTCCCACTAACGTGCATTCGTAGATGCCGTCGTCCTGAGACAGGACCTCCATCCTCTCCTTTTTCCCCTGGTCCCTGTTGTCGAGATTATATCGTTGCGCAAGAGCAATAGCGGCCGGTCCCACAAACCCAGGCTCCAGCCCGACGATCGGACAGGCAGCATAGCACAGCATGCAGTTAATGCACATGCTGTATTGTTTGTAGTCGTGCAACTGGGCGGGAGTCTGTATGTATTCGCCCTGTGAGAGGGGCTTTTCTTCGTCGCGGATGATCCAGGGCTTGACGCGGCTCAACTTGCCCATGAAATCGTCCATTTCAATAACGAGGTCGCGAACGGCGGGGAAATTGACGAGCGGTTCCACTCGAATCGGTCCCGGAAGGAATTTTTCCATGAAGGTTGCGCACGTGAGAACCGGCGTGCCATCGACCATCATGCCGCAGCTTCCACAAACGCCCATCCTGCACGACCAGCGGAACGACAATGTACCGTCCAGGTTGTCCTTGATATAGTTCAAGGCGTCAAGTATGACCCAGTCTCTGCGGAACGGAACTTCGTACGTTTGAAACGCGGGCTTTGTTTCCGATTCCGACAGGTAGCGGAAAATTTCGAGTGTGATGGATTCAGCCAAAAACCGAACTACCTCGTTCCCGTGATGTAGCTTTCTAATTGCTTGATCGTGTACTCTTGTTCCGAGATGATCGCTTTGACAATGTCGCCTATGGAGACAACGCCGACAATTTTCGCATTCTCCACCACGGGCAAATGGCGTATGCGATTGTTTGTCATGAGTCCCATACACTCTTCAATGGAATTTTTCAATTGCACCGTCACGACATCCGGCGTCATGATTTCGTCCACGGTGGTTTCTTTCGAGGATTTGCCCTTCAAAATAATTTTCCTCGCATAGTCTCGTTCCGAAAAAATCCCCAACAGTGTGTCTCCCTTCTGCACGAGTACGGCCCCCAGGTTTTTCTCCGCCATTAACTTCAGCGCATCATACACTGTCGTGTCGGGCGAGACCGACCAAATCTGTCCCCCTTTGGATTCAAGAATATGTCGAACGGTTATCATGCTGTCCCTCCTTTCAGTATCCCCGACCTGAAGGTCGAGGTTATTAAGGTCATCCTGCCGCGATGATTATCAATAGAATAATCTATAATAAGACTTTTTGAAGTTCGTTGCTACGTCTTCAACGCACCGATAAGTTTATTGATGCTGTCCTTGGCGTCGCCGAACAACATCATGCATTTCTGGTCGTAGTACAAGTCGTTATCCACGCCCGAGAAGCCCGGACGCATGCTGCGTTTCAGGACAATAATCGACTTGGCCCGGTCCACTTCCAATATCGGCATTCCGTAGAGAGGGCTGTTCTTGTTACTCCTCGCTGCCGGGTTTGTGACATCATTGGCTCCGACAACGAGGGCAATATCGGCCTCCGGAAAATATGGGTTGATCTGCTCCATCGTGTAGAGCTGGTCATACGGCACATTTGCCTCCGCAAGCAAAACGTTCATGTGTCCCGGCATACGTCCTGCGACGGGATGAATCGCATATTTCACGTCAACTTCATTTTTCATGAGGACTTTTGCAAGTTCCGCGACGCCATGCTGTGCCTGTGCAACGGCCATTCCGTAGCCGGGAACAATGATCACGGACCTGATGCTCTCGAACAACACGGCGACTTCCTCGGGTGCGATGCTCCTGACGCTTCCCTTCGCTTCAACTATTCCAGTGCTCTCTTCGTGCGTGATCTTCCCGAACGCGCCAAACAGGACATTCAATGCGGAACGGTTCATAGCCCTGCACATGAGGAGAGACAAGAGAAATCCCGAAGTCCCGTCGAGCGAACCGGTGATAATCTGGATTTTATTCATAAGCACAAAACCCATGGCAGCATCCGCGAGTCCGCCGTACGAATTGAGCAATGCTATCACGACAGGCATATCCGCTGCGCCGATGGGAATAACCAGGAGAAAACCAAAAACAAAAGCAAGCCCCACCATAACCTGAAAAACCATGGATTCGGTGGGAACGAACAAGAGATACCCCAGACTTCCGACGATAACAGCCAGCAGACTGAGGTTAAAAATGTTTTGCCCTTTGTAAGTGATTGGATGGCCCGGCAAAAGTCCCTGCAATTTCGCCGCCGCCATTAAACTTCCCGTAAATGTGAGCCCGCCAACCACAACTTCGAAACCGAGCGGCGTCATGACTGCGGCACCAAGCTCTCCTTGATGGCGGAAGTATTCTGAGATCCCCACCAAACAGGCGGCAAGCGCTCCAAGAGAGTGCGAGAGGGCTGTCCTCTGCGGAACGGCCGTCATGGGAACCTTGAGGCCCATCGTTCCCCCGATGACCGAGCCGATCAGAAAACCGATAATAATCCACTTGTACGTGACTATCTCGTGATGAAACAGCGTGCCGAGAACGGCCATCGCCATGCCGAGGGCAGCCAATATCATTCCGCTCCGCGCCCATTTTGGAGAACTGAGTCCTTTCAGGCCAAGAATGAACAATACTGCGGAAACAATATAGAAATACCTCAGTGCCTGAGTTGGAAGTACTTCGCTGAAGAAATAGGCAGCGTCATTCCTGATTTCCTCGGACCAGGAAACGAGCACGAGGGCGCCAACGACAAACACCGGTATAGCCAGAAGCATTTTCGGGTCAAACCGAAACCCGTGTCGTTGTCCCGCCTGTTGCTTTGACGTTTTAAACATTTTGAGCATGCGGTCGGTGATCAGAAAACCCCCCACGACGTTCGTGGTTGAACACGTCACGGCGATGAAGCCCAGCGTTGTACTCAAAGGGCCATAATCCGCACCGGCGACAACAAGCGAACCGACGAGTGAGATACCGGCGATGGCATTGGTGGCAGACATGAGTGGCGTGTGCAGCAGCGGTGGAACGCGGGTGATGATGTGGTAACCGAGAAACGCCGCCAGCATGAAAATGTAAAGACCGATTTCCAGGTCGGACGTCATGCTCTTTCAGAGTTACTCATCATCAAAATCAAATGTCGAAACTCTACCGTTAGGTCTTGCATAAACTATTTCCGGGTCTTAGCCTCGGGAGCGGATGGTCCAGCCTAGTTTCGCGTCCTTTGCTCTTAATTTAACCGCAAAGAAAGACATAAGAAGGCGCAAAGAACGCAAAGCATTATTCTGGAAGCCTATTCACTACCCTCCTAATTCCCTCTTTCAGTTTCGCAACGTTGAAATTAATCAAAAGCCCTAACTTGCAATTGCTGAGCTTGAGATACGTGAGAACTTGGGCCAGATGCACATCATTTAACGCGTCAACCGATTTGATTTCGACGATAACTTTGTCTTGAACAAGGAAGTCTAAACGATAACCGACATCGCAATGAACATCTTTGTAAACCAGAGGTAACCCCAGTTGCTCCTTTGCATCCAAACCCCTTAAATCAAACTCCCTCCTTGAGCGAAGCCTCATAAGCAGACTCAAGAAGTCCAGGGCCTAATACCTTGTGCACCTCAATGGCCGCTCCAATTATTTCTTTTGAAAGCTCGTTCTCAATCACTTTGCGACCTTTGCGCTTCTTTGCGTCCTTTGTGGTTAAATTTCACGAAATCTGGCTATCAGGATTTCGGATTTACCAAATCGCGCATTTGAGCATTTACAATTTCGCCCTTATGGGTCAACAACGTATCCTTGATGATCTGGTCCTCCAGATTCACCATCAACTGCCCATCTTTCACGAGATTCAAAACAAACGATGTGATGTTTCTCGCGTACATCATGCTCGCGTGGTATGGAACCGTCGAGGAGACGTTAAGAGGTCCGGCGAGCGTTATTCCTCCGATTTTCAGCGTTTCACCCGGTTTGGTCAGCTCGCAGTTTCCACCCGTTTCGGCGGCAAGGTCTATGACCACCGAGCCTGAACGCATTGCCTGAACCATGGATTCGGTGATGAGGATTGGAGCCTTCTTGCCGGGAATCGACGCGGTGGTGATGACAATGTCGTTTTCCGCGAGAACTTTTGCCATTAATTCCCTCTGTCTTCGGTAGAAATCCTCCCCCATTGCTTTTGCGTAGCCTCCTGCAGCCTCCGCCTCGCCCGTCTCAAGTTTCAATTCGACAAATTTTGCTCCAAGGCTCTCTACCTGCTCCTTCACGACCGGCCGTACGTCGTAAGCCTGTACAGAAGCACCTAATCGTCGCGCTGTTGCAATTGCCTGGAGGCCGGCGACTCCCACTCCAATGACGAGTACGCGCGCAGGCGTGATCGTTCCCGCGGCAGTCATCATCATCGGAAACATCCTGTTGTGCAAACCGGCGGCCAGGAGAATGGCTTTGTAGCCTGATACCGTTGCCATGGAGGTAAGGGCATCCATGGGTTGCGCACGGCTGATGCGGGGCAGGAGCTCGAGGGCAAACGATGTCACGCCCTTTTCGGCAAGACGACCGACGGTCAGCGGAACCGCATAAGGATTTAGCAACCCCACCAGGATTTGGCCGGGCCGTACAAAGTCTTTCTCCGCCGAGGAATCATCAAGGGCGTGAACCTGCGCAATAAGGTCGGCAGACTGAAACACCTCTGATCGTTGGGCGACTATCCCGGCGCCTTGCTCTTCGAAGAGTGAATCCGGGAATCCCGCTTTGACGCCCGCATCTTTCTCGACGACAACTTCTAAGCCGGCTTTCGTTAGGGACGGTACGATTGCCGGAACCAGCGCGACGCGCTGTTCTGAAGAATGAGCTTCATGTGCGACACCGATTACCATCTTTGTGCCTGGGTGTCTCGATTGACCGGATTCTTTCTCTCGCCGAACAAAACCCGACTCACGTTTACCTCCCGTAGACGCGTTCTCCGGGAGGCCACCGGGTAATAGTCACTGGGAGATATTCAATTCGTGGAGAACCTTTTGTTGTCTGGTATGCCAGCGAGTGTTTGAGATAATCTTGATCGTCGCGCTTGGCATAGTCTGTCCGCTGATGTGAACCGCGGGATTCTTTTCTGCTGAGAGCAGACTGTATTATGGTCTCGGCAACGTCGATCATGTACGACAACTCTATCGCGGCGATGAGCTCGGTGTTGAAGATATAGCTTTGATCTGAGAGAGAAATATTCTTGAATCGTTCCTGCAGTTCATGAATTCGTTCTTGAGAGCGTTTGAGCGATGATTCGGTCCTATAGATCCCGGCCCCGTTTTCCATCGCCTCATGCATTTCCTTTCGGAGTGAAGCGATTTTTTCTGTGCGTGTTCCGCCTCCATAGAACTGGCGTTCAATCCGCTTTTGTTCATCCGCGGTGAGCTTCGCAACTGATGGGCTCATCGATGTCCGTTCGGCGGCATAGTGCGCCGCTGCTTTGCCCGCTCGTGCGCCAAACACAACGATCTCGGTCAGAGAATTAGAGCCAAGACGGTTCGCTCCGTTAATGCTAACGCATGCACACTCGCCCGCCGCAAAGAGGCCTTTCAACGGTGTGGCTCCCTGAATGTCCGTGTGAATGCCACCCATCATGTAATGGACGACCGGGCGCACAGGAATCATGTTCTTCACCGGATCGATGTTTTCATATTTTAGACAAAGCTCACGAACGAACGGAAGTTTCGTGTTCATCACATCTTCCCCTAGATGCCGGAGGTCGAGGTGGACGTAATCTCCGTAGGGTCCCTTGAGAGTACGGCCCTTCTCCTGCTCCTTGACAAATGCCTGTGAGAGCCTATCGCGCGGACCAAGTTCCATCGACCGAAGGACAGGTTTTGGCTGCGGAACGCCAAGGTCGTAATCTTGCAAGTAGCGGTAATTATCTTTGTTGAGCATCCATCCGCCCTCTGAACGCGCTGCTTCGGTGATGAGGATGCCGGTAAACGGAAGACCCGTGGGATGATACTGAACGAATTCCATGTCCTTCAAAGGAACACCGGCGCGATAGGCAAGCGCCATACCGTCCCCATTCTTGATATTGGCGTTCGTCGTGAAGGGAAAAACCCTACCGCATCCTCCAGTGCAAATAATGACCGACTTTGCGAGTATTGCCTCGACCTTGCCGCTCCTGATCTCAATTGCCACGACGCCGAGACATCGCCCTTCATCGACGAGCAACTTTGTCACAAACCATTCGTCATAGCGGCGGATGTTTTGGTACTTCAATGTTGTCTGAAACAACGTATGCAACATATGAAACCCGGTTTTGTCCGCCGCAAACCAGGTGCGTTCGATCTTCATTCCGCCAAATGGACGAACAGCGATTTTTCCATCGTCCTGACGGTTCCAGGGACAACCCCAATGCTCCAGCCGCAGCATTTCCTCGGGTGCTTCTTTGACAAATGCCTCAACGGCGTCCTGGTCACTCATCCAGTCGCCGCCGGATATCGTGTCGTACGCATGCAAATCAAAATTGTCGTTCGTCTTGATGGCAGCTGCGGCACCGCCCTCCGCTGAAACCGTGTGGCTTCGCATGGGGTAAACTTTTGAAAGGACTGCCACGTTCAGATTCGGGTTGGTTTCGATGGCCGCTATTGCCGCCCGCAAACCCGCGCCCCCACCGCCGATGATGAGCACATCATGTTCGTTCGGTCCGTATCGGGCCATCTATGAGTGAGGTAGAAGAATGAGATAAAACAAATGCGAGATTAGAAACTGCTGGCTATCTTTCTATCGGCGTATAAGTTAGACAGTTCAGCCTAAAAATCAAGGTATGGTTTCGAGGAAAATGACGTGGTAAAAATTTGCCCAAAATGTCATGTAGTTACTACAAGTATTTATGTTCGGTGATTTGCCCCTTTCCGTCATACACGTACAGGAGAGGGACGCCTGTCGGGATATTCAACTCCAGAACCTCCTCTTTTGTGAGATTGTCCAGTTGCATGACAATAGAGCGCAGACTGTTGCCGTGCGCGGCAATTAGTATGTTTTTGCCTTTCAGCACTTCGGGCAATATTTTCGACTCAAAATAGGGAAGCGTACGGGCGGCAGTGTCTTTCAGACTTTCGCTGATTCCATCAGGATTCAGCTCTGTTTTTTCCTTTGGCGGCGGGACATCATAACTCCGCCTCCAGATCTTCAATTGCTGTTCGCCGTATTGTTTTCCTATTTCTGCTTTGTTTTTTCCTTGCAAGGCGCCATAATGGCGTTCATTCAAAGCCTGGTCATACTCAACAGGCAAGTTTTTTTGATCGATGACCTTGAGGACAATATAAAGAGTTTCAATGGCTCTTTTGAGTACAGATGTGTAAGCCTTGTCGAATTTGTACGACTTGAGCTTCTCTCCGGCCTCGCGGGCTTCTTGTTCACCTTTTGAGGAAAGCGGGATGTCAACCCAGCCGGTAAAACGGTTTTCCAGATTCCATTGAGATTCGCCGTGGCGGAGAAGAAGGAGATGAGGCATGGGGATGGGTGGAGTAGTGGATTGATGGAATGGTTTTTACTTCACGTTGAAATATCGCGCTTCAGGATGATGCACAATGATTGCCGACGTGGATTGCTCGGGGTCGAGCTGGAATTCTTCGCTCAGTGAAACGCCGATGCGCTCGGGCTGAAGCAATTCGAACAACTTCGCCTGATCCTCAAGATTCGGACATGCCGGATAACCGAAGCTGTAGCGTGAACCCTGATACGTCTGGCTGAATAATTTACGAATTTCTTTGCCGTCTTTCCCTGCAATTCCGAGCTCTTCACGAATTTTCATGTGCCATAATTCCGCCAACCCTTCCGCACATTCAACACTCAATCCATGGAAATAGAGATAGTCCTTGTAATTGTTTGCCTCGAAAAGTTTTTTGGAATATACCGAAGCCTTTTTCCCGACGGTAACAAGGTGGAATGCTACGACGTCGATGTTGCCGGAGTCCACAGAAGCAAAGAAATCCGATATGCACAGGCGCCGTCCATCTCGTTGCCGCGGAAACGAGAATCGGAGCCATTCCTGTAATTGCCGATCGTCGAGTCGAGACTGTAGATTCTCGCCGTTAGCCGATGCTGGACGGTAAACGACCAGGTCATTGCCTTGCGATTGGCAGGGGAAATATCCATACACCACTTGAGGGACGAGGAGATTCTCCGAAACAACTTTCTTCTTGAGCTCTTCGTATTCCGGATAAATCTGCTCTTTGAGAATCCTCTGATATTCTTGTTCGCTCAGTTTTCCACGCACAACCCTCCACTGACCCCTGATGAGAGCAATGTCATTGATAAAAGGAAATACATCTTCGATGGAAATACCATCAACAACTCTGCTTCCCCAGAATGGACGTGAGGGGATCGAAACGTCGGTGTTCACGGTCGAACGTGCATTTTCTTTCTGTACGTTGACCGCCACAGTCACGTTTTCGCTGCTGCTTCCTTGTTCGGCGAGCGCCAACGCAATTTTTGCTTCTGAACCGGTGAGGGCTTCAATTTCATCTCCGGGTTCAGTCTCCGAGAGTGTTTCCTCAATCGATTCGCCTTTCACAATTCGCTCCATCAAGCGTAATCCATCGAAGGCGTCGTTGGCATAGTGAACGCTTCCCTGATAAACCGAACGCAGGTCTTGTTCAACATATCGGCGCGTCAAAGCCGCGCCGCCGAGGATGACCGGGATACGCAGGCTCTGTTCGTTCATCACTTCGAGGTTTTCCTTCATGACCAGCGTCGACTTCACCAGCAACCCGCTCATGCCAATCGCGTCGGCCTTGTGCTCGTGAGCGGCATGGAGCATTGTTTCGAGTGCACATTTGATCCCGAGGTTCACGACTTTATACCCGTTGTTGGTGAGAATAATGTCGACGAGGTTTTTTCCGATGTCATGGACGTCTCCCTTGACGGTGGCAATCACCATCGTCCCTTTCTGACTCCCTTCTTCTTTCTCCATGAACTGTTCAAGGTGGGCCACCGCCGATTTCATCACTTCTGCAGACTGGAGCACGAACGGAAGCTGCATTTGGCCGGATCCGAACAAATCGCCGACGACTTTCATTCCGTCGAGCAAAACGTTGTTGATAATATCCAGCGGCGAATGTTTTTTGCGTGCTTCGTCCAGGTCGCTCTGTAATCCCACCTTATCGCCGTCGATAATGCGGTTTTTCAGTTTCTCCTCTACGGTCGCGCCGCGAACGCCGGACTTCTTCTTCGGCTCCGCTTTCTTGCCTTCAAAAAATGCCATAAGCTCGGTGAGTGGATCATAGACAACTTTCCGGGCCTTACTCTCGCCTTCAAACCTTCGCTCGTCAAACACAAGCTGTCGACAAAGCTCTCTCGCCCTCTCATCGATCTTGAACAACGGCATGATCTTCGACGCATGAACAATGGCCATATCCAAGCCTGCCTCGACCGCGTAATGGAGAAAAACGCTGTTCAGGGCATTCCGTGTCGCCGGTGAGAGCCCGAACGAAATGTTGCTGACTCCGAGAGTGGTGTGGACTCCCGGTAGTTCCTTCTTTATGAGCTTGATAGCCTCAATAGTCTCGACACCCGCCTTACGGAACTCCTCATCTCCCGACCCAAGCGTGAATGTCAGTGTATCAAAAATGATGTCATGAGGCTTCATCTTGAACTTGTTCACAGCCAAATCATAAATTCGCTTTGCGATCGCGAGCTTGGATTCAGCAGACTTGGCCATCCCTTTTTCATCGATGGTCAATGCAATGACCGCCGCGCCATATTTCTTGCAGAGAGGAACCACCTTATTGATTCGCTCTTCGCCATCTTCCAGGTTAATCGAGTTCACGACGGCTTTACCGGCGATACGCTGGAGCGCTTCTTCAATGACGGGCGCTTCGGTTGAGTCGATGACAAGTGGAATCGTAATCTGCTTGTTGAACCGCGTGATAATCTCGCGCATGTCTGCCGATTCGTTTCGCCCTACATATGCGGCGCAAACATCGAGCATATGCGCTTGCTCTTTGACCTGTTCACGGCCCATTGCAACAATGCCTTCCCAGTCTTCTTTGGCGAGAAGGTCGCGGAAGAGCTTGCTTCCGTTGGCGTTTGTGCGTTCTCCGACAAGAATCGGCGGTGGGATGATATGCAGAGGCGTCGATTGGTACAGGCTCGATGCACTTGGCGTGAATTCAAATTTTCGCGGCTTCGGAGACAAGTGACCGACTGCCTGCACCAGCTGGCGAATGTGTTCTTTTGTTGTGCCGCAACACCCGCCGACCACATTCACGCCAAGGTCTTTCACAAAATGGGACAAATAATGGACAAGCTCTTCTGGCGAAAGGTGGTAATGCGCACGTCCTCCAATATTTTCCGGAAGGCCTGCGTTGGGCATGACAAAAATCGGTTTGGGGCTGCTTTGTGAAAGTACGCGAACATGCTCAGACATTTCTTTGGGGCCTGTTGCACAGTTCATCCCGATGACATCGATGTCGTACGGCTCAAGTGACGTTAGCGCAGCGGAAATTTCCGTCCCGAGCAGCATAGTTCCCATCGCTTCAATAGTGACAGAAGCAATAACCGGAACGCGCCGGCGCGCTTCCTCAAAGTATTCAAAGATCCCGTAGATCGCTGCTTTTGCCTGAAGAATATCCTGGCAGGTCTCCACCGAAAGTACATCGACTCCACCTTCAACGAGTCCCTTCGCCTGTTCCCGGTACGCGTCAGCCATTTCTTTGAAAGAAATATGGCCGAGAGACGGCAGCTTCGTTGTCGGTCCCATCGAGCCGTTCACGAATCTTTGATGGCCATTTTTAGAATAATCAGCGGCCATCCTTTTGGCAATCTGGGCGGCCTTGTAGTTGAGCTCGTACGCTCTTTCCTGGAGGGCGTATTCTGCGAGCACGATGCTTGTACTTCCAAAAGTATCAGTTTCGATGACATCGCACCCGGCCTCAAGATAATCGCGATGCACGTTTTCAACCGCAGATGGCTTGGAGACAACGAGGTATTCGTTACATCCGGCGAGATCTTCCCCGCCGAAATCGTCAGGCGTCAGATTCTGTCCCTGCAGATGCGTACCTGTTGCGCCGTCGAAAACGATGATTTTTTCTTTTAATATGTCTAAAAATGATTTCGACATGTTTTCTTATCCGCCTGTAGTGACACGACACGTCGTGTCCCTACAGCTAACAATGATAAACAATTGAAGCAACCATGTTTACCGGAAAACAAAAAACCCCGACTCGCGTCGGGGTCAGAAATTCGTTTTTCTTACCGACGCTTTAGCCTCTTCGGGTGTGGCGGGCAAGCTGTCGTTCAAATCGCCACGCATAAATATAACAAAGGTCTTGGAAATGTGCAAATCTGCTGCTTCAAGTCAATCGCATAATTTTAACGAATATTCCTTGATAAATGACGGATCTGCACACACAACGTTTCTTGCTTTTTCTTCAACTAATCATTACCATCTCGACAACTTTTGTTAGCATTTCCAACAACCACACCCAAGGAGCTATCATGAAAGAATCCCTTCCAGTTCTTTCCGCGGCGTTCAAACTTCTGCTTCTGGTTGTTCTCATGGGAATTCCCTCCCAAATTCTTCTGAGTCAGGGAGTGACGACAGGATCGTTGACAGGAATCGTCACGTCAGATAACGGGGAGGCTGTTGTTGGTGCCAACGTTATCGCTGTCCATGAACCAAGCGGCACAAAATACGGAGCCTCCACAAGAGTGAATGGCCAGTATAATATTCTGAATGTCAGAATCGGCGGCCCATACACGGTTACAGTGTCCCTTGTCGGATATAAGAAAGAAAGCCAGGCAGACTTACATGTGAGTTTGGGCCAGGAACTTCGTATTGATTTCAAACTCGTTGAAGAAGCGGTGACGGGCAAAGAGGTTCTCATTTATGCGGAGCAAGACCAAGTTCTGAACAGCAGACGAACCGGCGCAGCGACATACGTCAGCCCAGCTCAGGTATCCGAACTTCCCTCCGTAAAACGAAGCACACGCGACCTCACGCGTCTTGACCCCAGAAGCGACGGAAATTTTAGTTTCGGCGGAAAGAATTGGCTCTACAACAATATCTCCCTCGACGGATCATACTTTAATAACCCTTTCGGCTTGGACGACCCGGCCCCAGGTGGCCAGGCAAACGCCGAGCCCGTTCCCTTCGACGCCGTTGAACAAGTACAGGTCTCAGTTGCGCCATTTGATGTTCGCGAAGGTGGTTTTACGGGAGCAGGTATCAACACGGTGACGAAAAGCGGGACGAACCAATACAAAGGTTCGATTTACAGTTTTCTTCGAAACGAAAGTTTCCTCGGCAACAAAGTGAGCGGAAAGGAAGTTGTTGCAAACCCGAGCCTCGCTTTTAACCAGTCAGGATTTACGGTAAGTGGTCCCTTGATTCCCAACGAGCTCTTTTTCTTCGTCAACGCCGAGCTCGAGCGGAGGGAAGACCCGGGCTCCAATTTTGTAGCAAATCGCGGAACATCGGGATTTGGCATTTCACGCGTGAGAGCTTCGACGATGGATTCGATTCGAACCCGGTTAAGAAATGTGTATGGATACGACCCCGGCGATTACGAAGGCTACGTTCATAAAACCGACAACGAAAAAGTGTTGGTGAAACTCGACTGGAACGCCGATGAGAACAACAACGTGGTTTTCCGCTACAACCTTTTGAGAGCCGGCCGGGATTTACCGCCTCATCCATTTGTGTTGAGTTTCAACAGCACAGGGCGCGGACCGAACGAGAACAGCCTGCCGTTCCAAAATTCAGGCTATCGTATCAACAACGGGCTTAATTCCTTCGCTGTCGAAGTCAATAGCAGATACGAAACGTTTGCGAACAGGCTCTTCGTCAGTTACAACAGGTTCCGTGATTTTCGCAAACCCTTCAGCCAGCCTTTTCCGACGATTGAAATCGGCGAAGGCGGAGTGCAGTATACTACCGTCGGGCATGAGCCTTTTTCCGTGGAGAATATTCTCGACCAGGATGTCTGGCAGTTTACCGACAACCTGAGTTATTACATGAGCAATCACGTCATTACGGTAGGCATCAACTACGAAAAATTCTCGTTCTTCAACTCTTTCAACATATTCAAATACGGGACGTTCCTTGGCTTTCTTCCGACGAGTGCAGGAAACCCTGTCTTTGCGGCTGTTGACTCGTTCTTCGCTCATACAAATCCGGCTAATCCCAGTGCATTTTACGATTTCAACGCAGTCGTGAATGCCGCAAAAACAGTTCCGTTCAAGGGTGAAAATATAGACGTTGCACAACTTTCGTTGTACGCACAGGATGAGTTTCTCGTTTCGGAAGATTTCAACCTGATGTTCGGAATCAGGGTTGACTTTCCAATCTATACCAACCCGATCGACAATCCGTTCTCAACAGCTTTGAATCTACGCGACGAGAATGGAAATCCTGAAAAAATTGACCAGTCGAAGCTTCCTGAAACAACTCCTCTCTTCTCACCGAGAGTGGGGTTCAACTGGGATTTGATGGGCGATCGATCCACTCAAATGCGCGGAGGAACAGGAATTTTTACGGGCCGCCTCCCGTTTGTTTGGATCGGCAACGTGCTTTCCAACCCCGGACCTAATCCCAAACTCCCAGCCTACCTGCAGTCGTTTGACCTGAACGCGGCAGATCCGGATTTCAAATGGCCGCAAGCGTGGACGACCAACCTGGCGGTCGATCACAAATTGCCGTGGGATTTGGTTGGTACACTCGAAGTTCTTTACAGTAAAGACATCAATGCTGTCTTTGTTCGCAATGCGAACCTGGGCCCTTCTGTCGGAACGCTTCAGGGCGGACGGAATACATACGGGGGAGGAAGGCTGAACACCTTTGTTCCGGTCGGTGTGGATACAATTCCCTTCTTCGGAGGAGTCTACGTCATCGACAACACTGATGAAGGCTATAACTACAGCATCACCGCCCAACTCCGCAAACAATTCGAATCGGGAATGTTTGCAACCATTGCATACACGTTTCTGGAGGCCAAGAGCAGTTTGAAGTCAACCGAAATAGCAAGCGTCCTATGGTCGGAGAACCCAATCGGAATTAATCCAAATAAACCCGATGTGGGTTTTTCCGAATTCGGGAATAAACATCGCATCACTGCTGTTGCAACTTACCGTCACAAATGGTCTGATATGTTTGCAACGAATGTTGGGTTGTTCGTTGAAGCCGCACAAGGAAACAAGTTTGCCGGAGCGGGTGGGAACAGGTACTCCTTTGTGTATTCAGGCGATGTGAACGGTGACGGAAATTTCGGGAATGACCTCATCTATATTCCAAAAGACCAGAGTGACATCAATCTCGTCAACGCAGGCGATTGGGCTGCACTCAATGCCTTTATTGAACAAGATGAATACCTCAGTTCCCATCGCGGCCAGATTGCCGAGCGTTTCGGAGCTGTGAATGATTGGTTTACGAACATAGACGTGAAAATCCTCCAGGATATTCATTTAAACTTTGGGACATTTCAAGTCAGTCTCGATATCCTCAATTTCATGAATATGCTGAGCTCAGACCTGGGAGTCAGAAAAGTTGCGAGTTCTTCCGCGACATCGCCGCTCAGACTCGTTGATTTCGGCGGTCCCGGCGGGACGCCGAGGTTCTCGTTCATCGGTCCGAAAGAAACATTTATCGACGACCCCGGACTGAACTCACGATGGCAGGCACAATTTGGGTTGAGGTATATTTTCTAGGCGCCTAAGAACCCAAATTCTTGTAGATCCCCGAAATCTCTCTTGAATTTCTGAGGCGATTTCGGGGATCTCCCTTGTTCGACACTCTGTGTCAACTAGGGAATCAAAACAATCTTCCCAAATTGCTTTCCCTCCTCAAGTATCCTGTGAGCTTCTTTGATTTGCGACAACGGCATCATCCTGTCAATCACCGGCTTGAGCTTTCCCTCTTCAAAGAACTTAAGGATCGTTACAAGATCCCCCTTTTTTCCCATCGTCGACCCGAGAATCTGCAACTGCTTGTAGAACACATACCGTAAATCCGTGACGGCATCATATCCCGAAGTCGCCCCGCAAGTGACGAGCTTCCCTCCCTTGGTCAGACTCCTGATGCATTCATCCCAGACGCTTTTTCCAACGTGGTCAATGATAATTTCAACACCTTTTTTGCTTGTAAGCTTTCGAATTTCTTCGGAAACACTTTGTTTCTTGTAATTCACGACATCATCGGCGCCGATCTCCTTCGCCTTTTCAACCTTTTCTTCTGAACTCGTCGTAGCGATAACTCTGGCCCCAAAGAGCTTTGCTATCTGGATTGCGGCGCTCCCAATGCCGCTCCCGACTCCGACGCAGAGAACGTCGTCTCCGGGCTGCACCTGGGCTTTCTCCACAAGCATTTGCCATGCTGTCAGAAATACTAATGCACCGGCGGCCGCCTGTTCAAATGAGATTTTTTCGCTCAGCGGTAAAACATTCCGGCCGGGGATTGCGAGAAACTCCGCATCCGCACCATCCCGGTGTTCGCCGATGAGAATGTAATCTTTGCAAAGGTTGTCGCTTCCGTTGAGGCAAAATTTGCAGTGCCCGCAGGAGATGCCTTGAGCTACCACCACACGATCGCCAGGTTTCACATGCCGCACTGCGCTCCCAACCTCTGCCACAACACCGGCCGCATCGACGCCCGGAATCATCGGTAATGCTATCTTGACTCCGGGAAGTCCCTGCCGAATCCAGATGTCTATGTGGTTGAGCGAGGTTGCTTTGACGTTGACGAGGACTTCGTCAGCCTTGATCTTCGGAGTGGGGATTTCCTCGTAGATGAGTTTGTCGAGGCCGCCGTGCTCGTGGATGCGAACACAGTTCATCAGTTGGAGGGAATGACGTCCGGAATGACGGAAGAAACAAAAGAGAAGGCGTAGATTTCGACGTTCGGGTCCGATACGATAAGCTTCAGCGTGTGAGTTTGAAATTCAGGGTTCTTCACAAGCCGATACATTTTCGGCGTGTCGACGCGGACAACACTTTTTTCCGGCAGTAAAACCACGTCCAGGCCGGCGTTACTTTCGGTGAGTGCGTTGTCGTCTTGTTGCACGACAATTTCAAACCTCGAACCTATTTTCGAATTCATGACCGCATTGACTTCCCGTGCATCATACTGGAAAGTGACAATTCCCTGCTCGCCGGGAGCACCGTTAAAGCAAAGGAAATCTCTCTCGCTCATCCACTTTCCGTTGGCGTAAAAGCGCTCAGGAAGATGCAAGCCCTTATCGACATACGCTGCTGTCGCTTCTGCGCTGAATCCTTCGGGGTTTCCGAGCGTACCCTTGAGGTAGCCAAGATGAATCTCACGGGTCGTTTGAAAGAGCGCCACTCCCGGTTCATCTGTATCGCGAAACGGTTTCGTAAGTTCCGGCATTTCCCCGTGGTATCCTGCTTCAGCCAACAGTTGTTGGATTGCGCGTTCGAATTCCTGATAGCCGGATTCTCCGTTCTGAATAATCCGAATGTATCCATCGACGTCGATCAATACGCGTGTAGGCCACACACGAACGCCATAGGCGCTCCAAACAATCGCTTCGTTATCAGCCACAACGGGATACAGAACGCTAAGTTCTCTCAATGCACGCTGAATAACTTCCTGAGTGCGGGCGAATTTGAACTCCGGCGTGTGCACACCGATGACAACCAGGCCAAAGTCTTTATACTTTCGATGCCATTCTTTGATATACGGGAGCGCTCTGATGCATGAGATGCAGGAATAATCCCAGAAATCGATCAAGACAACGCTGTTCCCCTGAAGCGATGAAAGGGATATCGGGTCGGTGTTAAACCAGAAATCCCCGTACACCACCGGCGCGCGGACATGTTTGGGCTGAAGTTCCATCGGTTGGAATATAGCGGATGGGATCAGTATTTTCAAGAAGAGAAAAATAAGAAGGGAACTATTTCTTCTCCAGCGTTGAGAGCACTTCCCGTAGCTCATGGAGGAGGATATCGCAGTGCTCCGGCTGAATAATATACGGCGGAAGCAATCGCAACACATTCGTATTCGTGCAGTTTATCAGCACACCGCGTCTCTGCATTTCATCTACAACCGGCTGTCCATCAACCGTGAGCTCGATCCCGATCATGCACCCAAAGCCGCGAATTTCGCGAATGACACCAGGAAATTCCTTTTGAAGTTGTTGTGCACCGGATTTTATCGCATCCCCGATGCCGGAGGCTGCCCTCATGAGGTCGTTCTTCAGGATTTCATCCAGCACAACGCGCCCCGCAGCACACGCAACAGGGTTTCCGCCAAATGTTGTACCATGGACCCCGTACGTAAACACTTCCTCAACTTTCTCTTTTCCCAAAAAAGCCCCCAGTGGAAGCCCTCCGCCTAGAGCTTTTGCCACAACGACAATATCGGGATGAAGCCTGAAGTGCTCGAAACCAAAGAATTTTCCCGTGCGCCCGATTCCGGATTGTATCTCGTCCGCGATAATGAGAAACCCGAATTTTTTCTGAAGCGACCTCAACTCATCAGCATATTCCTGGGTTATCACATTGATGCCGCCCTCGCCTTGAATAACCTCCAGCACAACCCCGAGGGTTTTCTCATTGACATTCTTCCGCAGCGCATCGACGTCGTTAAATTCCAGATGACTTACCCCCTGTAAAAAAGGTTCGTACCCCTCACGATATTTTGGCCTCTCCGTGAGCGACAAGGCTCCCATTGTTCGTCCATGGAAAGAGTTGGACAGTCCAAAAAGCTCCGTCTTCCCTTTGCTCTTCCCCCATTTCTTCGCAAGCTTGAACGCGCCTTCGATTGCTTCCGTACCGCTGTTGGAAAAAAAGAGACGCTTGTAGCCGCTGACCTGGATGAGCCTTTCTGCGAGCTTTACTTGGGGTTCCTGAACGTAATAGTTCGAGAGGTGGATGTATTTTTGTACCTGGCTTTGAATAGCCTCATTGACTTTCGGGTGATTGTATCCCAACGCGTTGACGGCCAGGCCTCCAAAAAAATCGAGATACCGTTTTCCGCTTTTGTCGATGAGGTAACATCCCTCTCCCCTCTCGATGTCGAGAGAAAGGCGCTTGTAGGTATGGAAAAAATATCGCTGTTCTTTTTCGAACAGGTTTGAAGATTCCATCTTCTCAGAGACTTTGAAAGATTGCATGGAGGAATTTCACTTTCTCTTGAAGCTCTTGGATTGTCGTGTTATTGAGAATCACGTAGTCTGCCCTGTTGAGTTTGACCTGGGGATTCCATTGTGACTGCATCCGTTTGCGGATATCCGAGTCATTTGTTCCGTCCCTCGACCTCAGCCGGTCAACCCGTAGATCTTCCTCGGCGTTCACCACGACAACGACATCGAGTTTTTTGTCCAAACCGGCTTCGTAGATCAACGCCGCCTCAACGATAACTATTTTTTTTCCGATTTGCTCAAGCTCGGCTACCTTGCCGTCAAGCTCCTTCTCCACTTCAGGATGAACAATTGCGTTGAGTTTCTTTTGAAGCTTCTTATCGGAAAAAATTCTGGAGGCGACATACGAACGGTCGAGTGTACCGCCGGCGTCGTACGCCGACGTTCCGAGGAGGCTCACGATAGCGGTTCGTACTTCTAGGTTCGAAGTGCTGATTTCCCGGGCGATTTCGTCGGCATAGAGAACCGGAACGCCGAGGTCCGCAAACATTTTGCAGACGACGGATTTACCGCTTCCAATACCGCCCGTGACGCCGACTTTGAGGATGCCGGATTTTTGTCTCTTCAAATGAGTGTCTCGCGCTGGAATCCGCCATTGTGTGACCAATCCGATTGCTCAACCTCGCTCCAGTAATGCAAGCAATCGGATTGGTATGATGTGATGCGTAGTCCAGCTCGCCCGCCAAATCGGGGTTCATTGATTTGTCGGACCCCCCTCTTCAGGTTTAAGCGCTGACGATGGAGCCCGTCGCGCAGTCTCTATTTTACTTCGCGTAGGCCACTGACCGGAATTCTCGTATGACAGTGACTTTGATTTGCCCCGGAAAATCGAGTTCCTGCTGGATCTTGTTCGCAACATCGTGCGACAGCTGGTCGGCCGCGGCATCGTCGAGGCGCTCGTGACTCACGATCACGCGCACTTCCCTTCCCGCCTGTATCGCATATGTATTCATGACGCCGTCAAACGATTTCGCGATGCTTTCGAGTTTTTCAAGTCGCTTGATATACTCCTCCACTGATTCACGTCGCGCTCCGGGCCGGGCTCCGCTGATGGCGTCTGCAGCCTGAACAAGAGCCGCAATAGGATGTTCCATCGGGATGTCTTCGTGGTGCGAACCCACCGCGTTGCAGACAATGGCATGTTCGTTGAACTTCTTGCACAACTCATAGCCGAGCAAGGCGTGCGGTCCTTCCACGCTCCTGTCGATGGTCTTTCCGATGTCGTGCAGCAATCCCGCGCGTTTCGCAAGCATGGGGTCCAGCCTCAGCTCAGACGCCATAATGCCCGTAATCAGCGCAACCTCGACGCTGTGCTGGAGCAGGTTTTGGCCGTAGCTCGACCTGTATTTCATTTTGCCGACGTGTTTTACGATTTCCAGATGTGCACCGTGAAGACCCACCTCCAGAAGTGTGTTCTCTCCGAGGTGCATAATTTCCTCTTCCAGCTCCTTCTTCACTTTATCGACAACTTCTTCAATGCGTGTGGGGTGGATTCGTCCGTCGGCAATGAGTTTTTCCAGAGACAGCCTTGCGACTTCGCGACGGAACGGGTCAAATCCGGAAAGAATAACGGCTTCGGGCGTATCATCCACGATGACGTCGACGCCGGTGGCCGCCTCAAAAGCCCGTATATTGCGCCCCTCGCGACCGATGATGCGTCCTTTCATTTCATCGCTTTCGAGATTCAAAACGCTCACTGTCGTTTCCACGGTGTGGTCTGCAGCAGTCCTTTGAATAGCCTGCACAATAATCTTTTGTGCTTCGCGTCGGGCTTCTTCCCGGGCTTTGTCTCTTACTTCCTTCAGACTTTGCGCCGCTTCCGTTTTCGCAATTTCAGTGAGGTTTTCAATCAGCGTTTTCTTCGCCTCTTCCCTTGAAATACCGGAGATTCTCTCGAGGCGGTTGTTTTCTTCTTCGATGAGGCGATGGAGCTCCTTGTCACGATCCTCAACATGTTTTTTCTTGTCGTTGAACTCTTTCTCTAAAGTCTGCACCGACGTTTCTTTCTTGTTCAGTACGTCGAGCTTTCGGTCGACGTTTTCTTCTCTCGACAAAAGCTGCTTTTCAAGTGCCTGGAGCTTGCTTCTTTTGGATTGCTGCTCGGATTCGAATTCTTTTTTGCGCTTATACCATTCGTCCTTTACTTCAAGGAGTTTTTCACGCTTGAGCGTATTCGCTTCCTTGTCGGCATCTTCAAGAACTTTCCTTGCCCGCGCTTCAGAGCTTTCGATCTTGTTCTGTCCGCTGCGAGCATTGAGGAACCATCCCAGGAAAAAGGACGCTCCACCAATGATCGCTCCGATAATGATCAACAGATATGGTTCCATGCCCCCTCCTGCTTCGTTCGTATAAAAAAAATCCGCACTCGCCTGCCGAGAATCAAGTGTATTGAAAGAACCTCAAGAATACACGGTGGGTGCCTGCCTAAGCATTTCACACTTCCACTCGACCCGCTCTCTTTTACTGTGAGCAAAAGGTCTTCGCTGGGCACTTCCCCCGTTGTGACGGGGAAACGGTGGCTTGCGCTCCACGCTTATGAGTCAAGCTCCCATTACTAAAGAATTGTCAGGTTCTTTAATATGGTGTTGATTACGGCTGACGGTGCGGATAAACTTCTTCCGCGATGAGAAAGAACGGACGCGGGGAACGTTACGTCGACTGTTCTCCGGTATCAGCGACAAGGCAATTATCCAGGTAATTCGAGAGTTTGACGATCTCACGCTCGAGGTTCCCGACATCTTCCTGGTGCCGATCTCGCTCCTTAAATAAGTCCTCTGTGATGTTTAACGCCGAAAGTACCGCGACAGTCAACGGCGGTTGTTCCGGTATCTTATCGTGGATCTTCGTGAGCATCGTGTCCACATACTCGGCAATCTGCTTCGTAAAATCCTCGTTATCGCCTCGGAGAGGATATTCACTGCCAAATATTTTTACTTTGATGCTCTTCGTGCTCATACTGTAGTTAATCGTCATTCAGGGAGTCAATCTGTGCGTCCGTTGCTTCTGCGTACAGCCTCACAACACACTAAAGTCGAGAATTAATCCTTTGAATTAATTCCTTGATCCTCGTTTTGAGTGCCTCCTTTTCTTCTTTCGTAAAAAGTTCGCTTCCGTTAGACTGAAGTTTCAACAAATCTCCTCGAAGCCTTTGAAGCTCCAGATCGCCCTTCTGAAGCTCCGAGATGAGCTTCCGCTCGACGTGTTCCAGTTCAGAAACCCTCTCCTTCAGCGTCCGATTCTCAACCCGCATGGTGTTGAGGGAATCCGACACGAGTCGTGCTTTTTCCCACAGCTTCTGTAGGATGTCTTCTAAGTGCCGAAGGTCCTTCTTACTCGCAGCGGCTTCGGATTCAACTTGCAACTCTGGCAAGAATAAGCTCCTTTATGACCAATCAACTGCGAAGTACGGCGTTACACTCACGTTGAACCGCTTGCACGATCTTACCGATGTTCTTCTCAATCTCGTCGTCCGTCATCGTCCTATCATGAGCCTGAAATTCCAGTGCATAAGCAAGGCTTTTCTTGCCCGACCCGACCTGTGCTCCGACATACATGTCAAACAACGTCACGTTCTTCAACAACATGCCTCCGGAATTCCTTATCGACTCTTCTATTTTCCCGTGAGGAACGATTTCGTCTACAACGAATGCCAGATCCCGACTTACACCTGGAAATTTTGGCGAAGCCTCGAACTTTCGATTTGTGGGCCTACCTTCACGTAGTGCTTGAACTCCCAACTCACACACAAAAACGTCTTCATCAATCTCAAAACGTTCGAGAAGTTCCTTCTTAATGGTACCGAGGAAACCTGCGTAAGTCCCGTTGATTTCAACGAATATCGTGCGTTCAGTTAAAGTGTTGTGAGTATCATAGTAAATAAACCGGTTTTTGTCAAGGCAGAACTTTTGTAGGAATGCCGAAACCTCACCCTTCAAATCCAGCAAGTCACACTTCCGTGAAGCATTCCCGTAACCCAAAGGTGACGCATTCCCGCTCATAAGGAGAAGAAGCCTCTGCTCTTCGCCGTACGCCTCCAAAGAATCCGGCTTCTTGGCGGAATCAAATCGAAAAACGTTCCCAATCTCAAAAAGGCGTAAATTCATCGCCCCGTGATGGCGATTATGCCTGGCAACTTCAAGTGCTCCGGTCACAAGCTCTGTCCTCAATGCCTGCATCTCCGCACTGACCGGATTAAGAACCTTCACCGCAGGCCGACCTGCGAGAGAAATCGTCTTTTCATCTTGAAGGCTGATCGCAAGTATCTCGTTGAATCCTGAGCCAACCACGGAATTCCTCAGCTCATCTTCAAAACGGTCGGAGACAACCGCAGACGAAAAGTCTATTCCCGCCTTCGTTTTTGTCTCGATGTTGTCATAACCGTGAACTCGCGCGACTTCTTCAATGAGGTCTATTTCTTCCATAAGGTCCGGGCGAAATCCGGGCGGAGAGACTTTGAGTTCTTTTTTGGAGTTCGATTGAACCTTTATTCCGAGTTTTGTCAACGAAGCCGACATTTCTCTGTTCGAAAGCGATGTTCCAAGAATGCTATTTGCCTGAGAAATACGCAGAGTAATGCGGGGAGTTTTTCTTCTTTTCGGATAGACATCAAGCGCGCCCTTGAGAATTTCCGCTCCCGTGAGTTCCTGGATCATCTGAGCCGCGCGGTTGGCAGCAGCTACAGTGTTCTCCACATCCACGTTTCGTTCGAAGCGATATGATGCCTCTGACGAGAGCCCGAGATGTCGCGATGTGCGACGGATGTTCTTCGGGTCGAAGTGAGCGCTTTCGATCAGAATATTTGTCGTCGCATCGCTGATTTCCGAGTTGAGCCCGCCCATGACTCCCGCAATGGCAACGGGCTTCTCGGTATCGCAAATCATAAGGACATCAGAAGTCAGTTTGCGATCCTTTCCGTCCAGCGTTGTAAACGTATCGCCCTCTTTTGCTGTTTTGACGATAACAGTGTGTTGCGCAAGTCTGTCGTAGTCGAACGCATGAAGAGGCTGCCCCATTTCGAGCATAACATAATTCGTCACATCGACGACAACATTAATAGGCCGGACACCAACATTGGTAAGTACATCCTGTAACCACTGTGGTGAAGGCTGAACTTTGACATTCCGCAGCACTCGCGCTGAATACCGCGGACATCGCGCCTTGTCCAGGATTTGGATGCTGGCATGCTTCGAAGAGGCTTCCCCGCTCTCCTTCAATTTGATCACGGGATGCTTGAGCTTTTTGCTAACGAGTACTGCAAGCTCCCTCGCAATCCCGATGTGGCTTAAACAATCGCCGCGGTTCGGCGTAATGCCGATTTCATACACAACATCGTTCTGACGAAAATGCTTTGACAACGGAGTTCCGACTTTGGACTCTTTGCCAAGAACAAGGATTCCGTCAGCGTCGTCGCCAACGCCAAGCTCAAATGCAGAGCAAATCATGCCATTGGATTCAACTCCGCGGATTTTGGCTTTCGTAAGAACAAACGGCTCGCCGTCGGGGTCATGTTGGTTATGCGGAATGGTTGCCCCTACCAGTGCCACCGCTACTTTTTGCCCTGCCTCAACATTCAGTGCGCCGCAAACGATATCAAGAGTCTCTTTTCCGACGTTGACTTTGCACAACGTAAGACGGTCCGCGTTGGGATGTTTTTGCCTTTCCAGAACTTCACCCACGAAAAAGTTCTCATACTTTTTCGCGAGGTCCTCGTAGCTTTCCACTTCCAACCCAAGCATAGTAAGGCCTTCAACGAATTGCTTCGTGGAAAGTTTGAAATCGATGTATTGCTTGAGCAAGTTTTGAGAGACTTTCATGACCGTTAAAACTGTTTCAAGAACCGTACATCGTTTTCATAAAGAAGCCGAATATCGTTGATGTCATATTTGAGCATCAGCGGCCTTTCAACGCCAAACCCGAACGCAAACCCGGAAACTTCATCGGGGTCATAGCCAACGCGTTTGAGAACGTGCGGATGCACCATGCCAGAGCCAACAATTTCCAGCCACCCGGAATGCTTGCAGACTCTGCATCCTTTCCCGCCACAAATGTAGCATCGGATGTCCATCTCGGCGCTTGGCTCCGTGAACGGGAAAAAACTCGGCCTGAACCGATATTCAATCTTGGTGCCGTAGTACTGGCGCGCAAACGAAACCACTGTCCCTTTGAGTTCGCTGAACGTGACGCCTTTATCGACGTAAATGCCATCGACCTGATGAAAGAGCACCAGACTTCTTGGGCTTACCGCCTCATTGCGAAACACGCGGCCCGGCATGATTGCCCGGACGGGAGGTTTCTGTTTTTCCATAATCCGGATTTGCACTGGAGTCGTGTGTGTGCGTAGGACGACCTTTGTGCCATAGATGAAAAACGTGTCCTGCATGTCCCGCGCGGGATGGTCTTCCGGAAAATTCAACGCTTCAAAATTGTAGTAGTCGCTTTCGATTTCCGGCCCGTGAACGACGGAGAACCCCATGCCGACAAATATCCGTTTGAATTCGTCCATGGATTGTGTTACGGGGTGTTTTGTGCCAACCGGCTTTGGACGCCCGGGGAGGGTAATGTCGAATGGGAGTTCTTTCGGCTTGAGCGCCTGTTCAATTTCGCCCCTGAGTCGTTCGAATTCACTTTGCGCAGAGGATCGCAGGTCGTTCAGCAGCTTGCCGATCTTCGGCTTCTCTTCGGCGGCGACATCCTTGAGTGCCTCGAAAAGATCCGAGACGGCTCCTTTGCGCGCAAGGTACTTTACGCGGAGTTTCTCGAGGTCATCAAGGGACTTGATCTGCTTAATGTCGGCGAAAAACTGCCGCTTTATTTGCTCGATTTTCTCGTGCATAAATGTTAGAGGACATCTCAAAAGAACTTGTCATGCCAGCGGATTTTAGGCGGGCATGCAGATACAATCGTCATCTGGATTCGGTCTTACTTGTCCTACGAGCTTTGTGGCGGAATATCCGACGGAATGACACTATTACATAAAATGAAAAAATCTTCCCCCAGACATTTTTCTCCGTTCATCGGGAGCTCAACTCCCGACGAACGAGATCCGAACCTCTGTTGAGAAGATTCTCGGTTATGCAGTAGCAAATTTGACGACTTCGGCAAACGCCTGCGGATGATTCACCGCAAGGTCGGCCAGGACTTTCCGATTGATGTCGACGTTTTTCTTGTTGAGCCCCGTGATAAGGCGCGAATAGTTGACGTTGTGCAGTCTCGCGGCCGCGTTAATACGTGCTATCCACAGCTGCCGGTATTCGCGCTTCTTTGTACGACGATGCCGATACGCGTGGGTAAGCGCCTTTTCAACATGATGCTTTGCAACGGTGAGAACCTTGCTCCGTCCGCCCCAATATCCCTTGGCCTGGCTGAGGAGTTTTTTGCGCCGGCGATGCGACGCGACCTTGTTTTGTGAACGTGGCATTTCCTTCTACCTTTCCTTATGCTAACATGTGTCGTCTCATTTTATAAGCTTCTGTTTTCGCTATAAGCCCAGACCTTCGCAAATGTCTCTTCCGCTTGCTCGATTTCGATGTCAGAATATGGCTTCGAAAAGCTTTGCGCCGCTTGAAGTTGCCGTTCGCTGTGACGCGCAGCCTCTTCAAAGCATTACGACGTGATTTCATTTTTGGCATAGCCGTTACCCTGTTGTTTTGTCTTTAACCTGTTTCGAGTCCGATTTCTTCTTTGATTTGTCCGGAACATAATACGCAACCATCTGACGGCCTTCCATTTTCGCCGACTGGTCGATTTTTGCTATGTCCGCCAGCCTTTCCGTGAAATTGTCGAGCATTTTATGGCCAAGTTCCTGATACGTGATTTCCCTGCCTTTGAACACAACGGCCGCTTTCACTTTGTGTCCTTCTTCAATGAACCCCCTTGCGTGACGCACCTTGAACTCGAAGTCGTGCGTATCTGTGTTCGGATGAAACCGAATCTCCTTGACAAGAGTGATATGCTGGTGTTTTTTCTGGTGCTTTTCTTTTTTCGCGAGTTCGTACTTGTATTTCCCGAAATCCATCAGCTTGCAGACCGGGGGCTCGGCGTTCGGCACGATCTCGATCAGATCCAACGCCTTTTCGATTGCGAGTCTCTGTGCATCTTTAAGCAACATGATGCCGTGTTGCTCGCCGTCATCCCCAATAACTCTTACCTGAGGTGCGCGAATTTCAGTGTTAATGCGTGCTCGATCTTGCTTGATAGATGGTACTCCTAGTTTGTGAGTGATTTTTTGCTGATTGCGTCCACCGTCTTCTTGAGGAACGCATCGCGGGAGACAGTCCCGAGGTCGCCCTTCTTATGCTGACGCACAGAAACTGTGTTGCCGGATTTTTCCTTGTCTCCCACCACTAACATGAAAGGCACTTTCTTCGTCTCCCAATCGCGGATCTTATAATTGATTTTCTCATTTCGGTCGTCAAGCTCCACACGTATTCCCGCCGAAGAAAGCTGTTCGACAACTTCCTTTGCGTACGACACATGACCGTCGGTGATTGGTAAAACGGCGACTTGAACCGGCGCGAGCCACAGAGGGAATTCTCCGGCAAAGTGCTCGATCAGAACTCCCATAAATCGCTCGAGCGATCCAAACGGTGCGCGATGAATAACAACAGGCCGGTGCTTTTGTCCGTCGCTGCCGGCATATTCAAGGTTGAAC
>JACPSI010000122.1 GCA_016193365.1 Ignavibacteriales bacterium | reverse complement strand
TTTCTGCCGGAAAGTTTTCCAACGCAGCGAAGTAATGTCAGAGCCAGAACCCCGGGCTCACGTACACTGAGTTCATATTCCGGCAATCCCCTCGTAATCAGCGTGCATCCTTTTTGCCCGTCAAGGATCGTTACAAAGCGCTGCATCGGCGAGACAAAGGCCGGAAGTTCATACGGAAATCGCGAATTATCGTATTCCTGATGCACACGTTTGACCACCGCAAACGGGGTCTCGGCATATGATTCCCTGCTTTGAATTCCTGTGTGAAAAAGTACTCGAAACCTGTGATCCTTCACTGAATTGCGGACGGTTGTCTTAAAATCGAGTCTCTTTGAGAAGGGGGTGAGCGAAATTACAGTAGAAACTCCAAGTTCAGTTTTCTCGCTTGAACGACTGCGTTCATCCGACGAGGCGCTTGCCGGGACAACCATCGTTTGGTCGATTTGAATCGATGCTCTTACCGAACGGCGTTCGATAACGTGAATAACGGGCTGAAACTGCGTCGATTCAACTCGTTCGTCGTGTTCAGGATAAGAGTAACTGTATTCGTCTCCCACATCTCCCGAATCCTCAAAAATATTCATTGGCTCATAGGAGGCCTTTGTCTGTTTATCCAGAATTCGCAGAGCTCCGTCGGAAGAGATTTCCACTTTCAAAAAGTCATTCTCCAGGAAATTCTCCCCCACATGAACCGACTGATGGAATTGAACCGGAGCTCCCGTTCTGATGATCTTAAAACCTTTCCATCCCATCGCCGGCACTTTCTCTGCAGAGACAAGGATCGAAAACCTATCGACCAGTGTCTGATTCGGATAATCATGTTTGGAATAGGTTATACCGAACCCTTCCTCACGGCTTACGATTTGGTAAGGAATGGTTTTACCATCCGGACCTTCTAGACGAAATCCTTCCACCGGAGGCAGTTTCGGCGCAACTTTCACTTCAGGGTTCAACCCAACAACTACATCCTGAAGGAAAAACTCGACATTCGTTTCAACGATATCGCTTCTTTCGAACGGAGACGGATTGAAAATGAAGAGGTACTTGTCGTCTTTGGACGCGCGCTCGTCATAGGGTAATAACCAGGAAAGGCACTCCATCGAGACGTGTAGTACTCGTCCCGCATATCGCATCATGATCTTGATTTTGTAAGACGTACTTCCAAGCCTGTTCAATTTGCGGAGTTTTGCTGGGCATCCCCTCGGCCATCGCAAGAACATTCAGCGGCTCAAGTTGATGTTCAAGAAGCACCTCGCAGGAGGCATTCATTTGCTTGAGATACATCCGGCTTGAAAACACTCCGCCGAGAACAGCAAACGCGTGCCGGTATCCAAAGCGCGCCTCCCCATTCAGGCTCTTGAGTGTTTCTCCTTTGGCGACTTCCTTCTTTAATGCCTTAAAATAGTCGACAAAATTGCTGTGAATGAGGATCGCGTCATATTTTTTGTGCAATACTTTGATGGCAGTGGTGACAGCCTCATCGGGCCAATGGTGGTCGCCGCCGTTGAAGAAGACACGCTGCGACGTTGTTGCGCGAGCATCTAATTCTTTTTTCAGACGGTCGAACTTTTGCATGATTACTTGCTCATCCTTCGTTCCAAAATATCCGGCGCTGTATCCGTCTTTCGGTAAATGGTGCATAAGAACTCGTGAACCATCCGGACTTATCCACCAGTATTCGGAGGGTTCCTGTCCCTGTTCTCCTCCAAAACCACGATAAATCATTGCAGTATCAATGTTGAATCCCCTCAAGATCTGGGGCATTTGCGCAATGTGGCCGAACTGGTCGGGGATGTATCCCATTTTCATGACTCCGCCAAGCGACTTGCCCAACCGAAAGCCAAAAAGAAGATTTCTGACATGAGATTCTCCGCTCGAAAGAAATTCGTCGTTGAGAATATACCACGGGCCGATGAAGAGTTTCTTTTTTTGAACAAGCTTTCGGATCTTATCCTGACGGTCGGGCCGAACCTCCAGGTAATCGATGACAGCAGCCATTTGACCGTCGAGTGTGTAAAACCTGAACTCCGGATCTTTTTTGAAGAGTTCAAGCAACTCCTCCATCATATCTACAAGCATCGCCCGGAACCGGTCAAACGGGAAATACCACTCGCGGTCCCAGTGAGAATGAGAAACAATATGATACGTCGGCTTTCTGCGAGTCTGCATTTACAAGTAGTATTCCAATCGCCGAACAGCCGTCGAAGCTCCCATGGACATCACACAGCTTGCCGCGGTTGCGTTACCTATGCGAGCCGCTTGAAAAGGATCGAATCCTTTCAACATGCCGGCAACAAATCCGGCAACAAACGCATCACCTGCGCCCGTGGTGTCAACAACCTTCTTGACCCTTGCCGCCCGTACGTACGCAACCTTTTCTCGCGTAGCGATGTAACATCCTTTCGCGGCAAGCTTGACCCCGACCAGTATTCGAACTCCGGCGTCAAACAGGAACTCGACAATTCGCTCCGGTGTCTTTTTTCCCGTCAATGCAACGGCTTCCTCGAAGCTGGGAATGAAATAATCCACCCAGGGAAGAAATCGTCGGAATTCTTTTTTGCTGAACCGGTGCGGCAGTCCTCCGGTATCAACAAGAATCTTTACGCCAGTTCTTTTTTTAATTGTTCGGAATAGCTTTGAGAGCTCCCGTTCCATTTCCGGGATAAGGCCAAGGTATCCGAACACGAGGAATTTCGCATTTCGAATGAAGTTGAGCTGGCTGAGAATATCCGATACACGAAAATTTACCATGCATCCCCGCGTATGCAAAAAAGTTCGCTCTCCTGACCGGTCGACTGAAATCATCGTCGCCGATGTTTGGGCATCCTTGTCGACCAACACACCGGAGACATCGACGTGGTGGTTTGCATACTCCTGCAGGAGAACCTCCGCCAAGCGATCTTTGCCGACACGTGTGATTGCGCCCACATGAAATCCGAGCTTTGCGAGGTCGATGCCGACATTGGAAACGTTCCCGCCCGTCGTCAGGATAATATCCTCGATTTGCCGCAACCCTCCTTTTTTTGGAGGATGACTG
>JACPSI010000087.1 GCA_016193365.1 Ignavibacteriales bacterium | reverse complement strand
GATGAGCCCGTTTTTGTCATCGACGATGCCGTCATTTTAGCCAGCCCAAAATCCATCACCTTGACCTGATTCGAGGAGGTGACCATGATGTTGTGCGGCTTGATGTCGCGATGGATGATATTCTTTTCATGGGCGACCTTCAATCCGCGGGCGATTTGTGAGAGCCATTCGATTGCCTGTTTGACGGGAACTCCCGTACCTGATCTCAGATTTGAAATATGAGTGCTCAGCGTGGCGCCATCGACCAGTTCAAGCACGAGGAACATTGAATCGTCGTGCTCACCGACGTCGTACATCGAGAGAATGTTGGGATGGTTAAGTGCCGCAGTGGCCTTAGCCTCCTGCAGGAAGCGAGCCTTGCTTTCGGCAGAGCCTGAAAGATGCGAGGGGAGAAGTTTAATGGCAACGTTGCGATCAAGCCGTGTGTCTTGTGCCTTATAGACAACGCCCATTCCCCCTTCGCCCAATTTCTCGAGAATCTTGTAATGGGAAATCGTTTGACCGATCATTGTTTTTCCATTTCCTCTACCCGTTTTCGCATTTCATCAACCATGGCTTTCACCTGCGCCATCATCTGTTTGAACTGCTCATCGTTGCGAAGGTTTTCAAAGAGCGGATCGATGGAAGCGAATCGGTAATCCCTCCAGCCTGCATCCATTGCTTTCTGAAGCCACTTGTAGGCTTCTATCTTATTGCCCAGCAACGCATAGATCCTGGCCATGTCATACGGAATGGCATACCACTCGTTCCCTTGCTTTAAGTCCTTCTCGTCGAGCTTAAGGCTTTCATCGAGTATTCTGCGAGATTCATCTCTTCGCCCGGTTTTCGACAAAAGAAAGCCTAAGTTCGTTCTGTTCGATGTGTAGATACCCTCGAGCATTCGGCTCGCATGTATTGCTATTGCCTTTCGATAGTAAGGCTCTGCTTGCCCGTAATCTCCAGAAAAAAGATAAGTATCTCCAAGAAGCTTTAATCCGAGAAGATTGTCAGGATCAATTGATAGGATCTTTCCGGCGCGCTCTTTATACTGCTGATATTTCCCCTGCCACCAATACAGCCAGCTCAAGCCAGCATGCGCATGAATAAAATCCGGTTGTAAATCTATGGCTTTTAGAAACCATTGCTCCGCGGCAACTTGATCATCGAGATATGCATAGACCCCTCCAACACCGAAATATTGAAAAGCAAACGTGGGGTCGAGTTCTATCGATTTTTTCATCCACAGCAATGCTTCATCAAAGTTTCCGATTTTCAAATTGATAAAACCAATATTTGCAATTGCTACGAAATAATTTGGATTGAATTGTACTGATCGCCTGTATGCTTCGAGCGCTCTATGGTTCCATCCTTTGTTCTCGTAAGCAAGACCAAGCGCCTTGTACGCCTCTGCAAGATTTGGGTCGAGGGAGATTGCTTTGTTGCTCACCGCAATGGCAGAGTCAAGCCAATTTGCAGGAAATCCAAATATACCCACTCGTTGCCCATAAGCATCCCCTAAGCCTGTGTACGCAAGTGCATAGGTGGGGTCAAGCTCTAATGCTTTCTTGAACATCTCAATCGCATTTTCATTTGCTTGCTTGTGATAGCGGTAGTAATATTCTCGACCCTTGAGGTAGTATGAATACGCATCAATGTTTTCGGTTGGCTTTTTCTCAAGCCGTTCTATGACGGCAGGAGAGAGCGTTACCTTGAGAGCAGCTGCAATGTGTTGTGCAACTTCACTCTGAATGGCAAAGATATCTTTCAAATCGCGGTCGTAGGTTTCTGCCCAGAGATGTTCATCCCTTTGCGCATCAATCAACTGGCTGACAATGCGGATGCGATTTCCCGATCGACGTACGCTTCCTTCGAGAATGACCGCCACATCAAGCTCACTCCCAATATCACGGAGGCTTTTGTCTGAGTTCTTGTATCGCATAACGGATGTGCGCGAGATGACCCTGAGGTCTCCGATTTTCGAAAGCTGTGTGATAATGTCTTCCGTGATGCCGTCGCTGAAATATTCGTTCTCTCTATCTTCACTGAGGTTCTTGAAGGGGAGCACAGCAATCGGTTTTCGATCAAGAGAATCGAACTTGGGGGAAAGGAGAACGTACAGAGCAAACAACCCTATGACTAACAAAACCGTGGCAGTTACCAACGGCATTTTAAGGGCTTGCCATCTGGGAACGGTTTGCGTTCTTGCATAACCGGAAACTTCTTGCCGGATCGGGCTAAGCTCAGCCATAATTTCTTCTGCGCTTTGATACCGCTTTTCTCTTTCCTTTTCCAGGCAGCGTGAAATTATCCTTTCGAGCGAGGAAGGAATGGAAGGACGCAAAGACTTTAGCGGAATCGGATCCTCATTCACAATGGAATAGCTCAGTGCAGCCTCGAGTTCGCCGCGAAACGGCAACCGCCCTGTTGCGAGCTCATACAGAACAATCCCAAACGAGAAAATGTCTGAGCAGTGATCAATCTCTTCACCACGGATTTGTTCGGGTGACATGTAGGCGGCAGTTCCTACCGTGCTTCCCGCCTTTGTCAGTTGAGCGGTTCCCTTGAGTTTTGCAAGTCCGAAATCCGTAATTTTCACGCTTCCTTCTTCTGTCAACATCATGTTCTCCGTCTTCACATCCCGGTGCACAATCCCACGGCGATGGGCATGGCTTAAACCTTCCGCAATCTGCAGTCCGTAATCAACGACCTCAGAAATCGAAAGATCACGACGGGCAGCGGTAAGATTGTTGATTTGGGATTTTAGCGTTCCGCCTGAAAGATATTCAAGAACGATGAATTTCTGCTCATCCGACTGATCGATATCGTAGATGGTAGCAATATGAGGATGGTTGAGTGCAGAAAGTGTCTTTGCCTCCTGCTGGAAGCGGAGAAGTTCTTCATTGGAAGCAAGAAAATTCGATGGCAGAAACTTCAGCGCGACGAGGCGGTCGAGCTTGGTATCTTGGGCTTTATAGACGACGCCCATGCCCCCTTCGCCGAGCTTTTCGACAATCTTGTAATGAGAGACGGTTTGCCCGATCATAATTCTAAACCCATTTTCTGCATTATCGCCTGTATGCGCGGGTGTGAGCGCAATGATTCGATCTCGGGCCAGGGCCAATTGAGAAAAAACGGGATAAGCAGGTTGCGCTTTTCGAAGGCCTTTTCGATGTGCACAATTGCCTCCTCCTGTTCGCCGAGGGCAATGGAAGACCAAGCAAACAGAATCGGGCTTATCGGATGTTTCTCGGATAGCTTCTCAATCTCTTCGATCAGTTGCATCGCTTCTGATCTTTTGCCCCAGCGTCCGTAAAGACGTGCCATTTCATTCAACAACACCGGATGGCGTCCGAATAGAGGCAGGGCTTTTTGACAAGTAGCCAGAGCTTGTTCAAATTCTCTTTTGCAGATAAACGATGCACTCAGAAATAGGTAAGCCAGAAAGTAATGATCGTCCATCTCGATGATGTGTTGAAATCGTTCAATCGCTTCATCGAACCGCCGGGCAAAGAAATAAGAGCCGCCGATATTGTGCTGGGTCACTAATGATAGCGGATCAAGGGCCTCGGCCCGATGGGTGATGGCTATCGCTTCATCATAACGGCCCGTGATCCAATAATAATATGCGCACCAGATAAGCGTGGACACGTCATTGGGGTTCAACTCAAGCGCCCGTTTGCACGCTTGTTCGCCGCCTGGCCATTCCCATTCAAATACACATTTAAGCAGGCCGAGAACGACATGAGCTTCAGCTAAAGTATTGTCCAGCGTCAATGCCTTCTCTACCGCATCTTTGATGAGCGGATAGGTCTCATCACGGGAAAGCAAAGAAAGTCCGCCCATGTCCGTCATTTCAATATAGCATCCAGCAAGAGAGGCATACGGCTTCGCAAATTTCGGATCAAGCTCGATGGCTTTCTTGAAACATGCCACGGCCTGTGGCGCCGTTTTCGGTGACCATTTGCGGCGATAAAACAACCCCTTTAAGTACTGGTTATATGCCTCCATATTCTCCGTGGCTCGTTGCACCAACGCTTGAGGTTGTTCCCCCAGCAGCTCTGTCTTCAGCTTCTCGACAATCGACAAGGAGATTTCGTCCTGAATCTCAAATACGTCATCCAGCTCCCGGTCATAGCGCTGGGACCAGAGATGGTATCCATCGGCTACTTTGATCAATTGAGCTGTAATCCGTAGCCGGTTGCCCGCCTTGCGCACGCTTCCCTCGAGGATCGTCTCCACGTTCAGCTTCCCGCCAATCGCACGAATGTCCGTATTTTGTCCCTTGAATGAAAACGCAGACATTCGTGCCACGACGCGCAATTCTCGAACCTGTGTAAGGGCATTGATGATTTCTTCGGCCATACCGTCACAGAAATACTCCTGGTCGGGATCGGCGCTCATGTTTGCGAACGGCAGTACGGCGATGGAAGGCTTTGAGCCAGGCGCAGCTTCACGTGTTTGGTCGGAGAGGTCTTTCAGGTCAGCGATCACTTCTCCCATGGTCTGATAGCGCTCATCGGTTGATTTCGTAAGCGCTTTCTTCAGCACGGATTCCCATCGTCCGGATATGTCCTTACGGAAGGATAATACCGATGGCGCCTCCGCGTTGACGATGGAATACATCACCACCTGTTCATAATCGCCTTTAAAGGGCAATTGTCCCGCAAGCATTTCGTACATCACCACGCCGAACGACCAAATGTCCGTGCGGTGATCCACCTGATCGCCTCGTACTTGCTCAGGTGACATGTACGCCGCCGTACCGACAGCGGTTCCTGCTTTTGTCAGAAGTGGGCCTTCTCTCATCTTCGCCAGTCCAAAATCCATAATTTTCACCTGACCGCTTTTAGTCAGGATGATATTCTCGGGCTTGATATCCCGGTGAACAATCCCCTTTTCGTGAGCCGCTGCAAGGCTTTCAGCGACCTGTATTCCGATATCCAACGCCTGTTTCATCGAGAGGGAGGATTTCTTCTCCTGCAGCATCTGCCCATCAACGAACTCCATGACGATGAAGTTCTTACCGTCGGCTTCCTCGATCCCGTGAATTGTGCAAATGTTAGGATGATTGAGTGAAGCTGCTGCCTGCGCTTCCTGCATGAAGCGGGCTGTGTCTGCCTCGGATGCCGAGATGTGTTCGGGGAGGAACTTGAGAGCGACAGTGCGGTTGAGCTTGGTGTCCTGAGCTTTATAGACGACACCCATGCCCCCCTCGCCGAGTTTTTCGAGAATCTTATAATGAGATATTGTTTGACCAATCATTTGGTTTCTACTTTGAAGTCTCGTCCTTCTCCCACTCCTCCACCTTTCTCCGCTCTTCATCCGCCATCGCTTTGACACTTGCCATGATCTGCTGAAACTTTTTCTCTCCCCGAAGATTCTCAAAGAACGGATCAATCTGAGCCATGCGGTGTAATCGCCATCCTGCGTCGACTGCTTTCTTAAGCCACTCGAGGGCCGCTTCTTTGTTGCCTTGAACGGCATGAACAGCCGCGATGTTATACGGATAGTGATAGAGTTCGTTCCCTCCCTCAATGGCTTTTCGATTCACCTCGAGACTTCGGTCAAAGAACCTCTTTGCCTCAGTTTTCTCTCCTGTTCTGAGAGCAACTATTCCTAAACCGGCGTCGTAATCCACACTGAGCACCCCGAGTGGAAAGTTCCCTGGTAAGTATAGCCCGGTCAATGCAAGCGACTGGTAAAGTTTTCTAGCCTCGCTATAGTTCTTCGCCAATAGCTGAGTAAATGCTGAGAGATGCAAGAGTGCGACGTAACCCGGTGACTCGGCCAGAGCTTCGCGAATCAGCACGAGGCTCTTGTCGGACTGGCCTTGCAGTAGACGAAGAGCGGCCAACCCCAACGAAGCGTCCGGGAAGATTGGTTGAAGTTGTAGGCCGCGCTGGAACCTTTTCGGTTTCTTCATCATCGCCCAATGCAAGATAAGCTTGCCCCAAATGGGCATTCAGAAAGGCGCCAAAGGGGATTATGTTTTTGGCTTTCTTGGCCCAAAGGATTCCATCTCCGATTTGGCCAGAGAAAATCTTTCCGTAAGATGTGATGAGCATTGCAGGATAGTGATTTGGATTCAGCTGTAGTGCTTTATAGTTTGCCTCAAGTGATTTCCGGACACTCCCTTGAGGTAAATAAAGGCGCCCGAGTGCCTTATAACCATCAGCGAGGCTAGCATCTAAGGAAATGGATTTTTGGACGAGGGTCTCAGCAGAGTCCAGCCAACTGATTGGATAACCGTATCGGACAACCCATTGTATGTATCCGTCCGCAATCCCTGCATACGCTTGTGCATAGTTCGCGTCGAGTTCAAGTGCCTTCCTGAAAAACTTGATCGCTCTTTCATTGTCTTCTCTACGGTGAGCACCGTAATACTCTCGGCCCTTCAGATAGTACTCATACGCCTCCAAGCTTTCCGTCGGTCTCTTTTCTATCTGCTCCTTCACACTTGGAGCCAATGTTGCCTTGAGTTGTGCAGCAACCTTTTGGGCAATCTCACTCTGAATTGCAAAGATCTGTTTGAACTCCCGATCGTACGTTTCCGCCCACAGGTGCTCGTCGGTGTTGGCGTCAATGAGCTGTGTGACAATGCGAATCTGGTCTCCCGCACGCCGGACACTTCCTTCGAGGATGGTTGCAACACCCAATTCCTTACCGATTTCTCGGATGTTCTTCTTGCTGCCCTTGTATTGCATCGTAGAAGTCCGTGATATGACCCTCAGCTCACCGATCTTCGACAACTGCGTGATGATGTCCTCGGTAATGCCATCGCTGAAGAATTCGTCTTCCTGGTTTCTACTCAGATTCTGAAGCGGAAGGACAGCAATCGATTTTTGTTCAGCACTCCCTGATTTGACGACGTTCCCACCGAAAGGAACGTTCAGGTTGGAAACCACAAGAACAATTCCCGCAAGAATCACCAGTCCAACGACAACCCAAGATTTACTTCCCAAAGAATACTTCTTTGGAGCTACGGCTTTCGTTCCCGCGGCTTGTTCAGTGGCAGTGGCTTTGACGTATCCCGACTTTGCGAAGTCAAAGCCCTTGCGCTCGCGGCGCAAATCCGCCAAAAGATCATCCGCATGTTGGTACCGCTCTTCGCGATCCTTGCTAAGAGCCTTGAAGACGATCCGCTCTAATTCGGGAGTGACTTTGTTGTTGAACCGAGCGATCGGCAGTGGTTCTTCGTTGAGGATCGAATATGAAATCGCCGCTTCGTGCTCTCCGCGGAATGGCTTTATCCCCGCCAGCATCTCAAACATTGCGACGCCAAGAGAA
>JACPSI010000086.1 GCA_016193365.1 Ignavibacteriales bacterium | reverse complement strand
CCTTCTTCATATCGATAGGCGTGAATTTCGTTTTCGGGCACGGCGAAATCGCCTACTTTAAGCTCAGCAAATTCTCCGAGCATCTGATCGACAAGTTCAGCGTCTGCGGAAGACAGTATTGGTGTGTGTTGTTTCATGGATTTTAACAGAAGAACCACTTCGTGACGTGTAAGCGGAAGGACGCGGAGGCTGTACGAATCAAACATCCCGAGCGTTTCACCCTTCACCAGCAGGGGATAAACCTGGTGGTCTATGGGAACGGAGACAAACTGCGACCTCGCAAAAGCGGCACAGACAAAAAGCAGAAAGAGCGTTATGGTACCTGGTTTTCCCACGTGAGAAGATGCGGCGGGTAACTTAAGGAAATGTCAGCCCATTTACACCAGCAATGCGGAGGCTTCTTGCGCCGCTTTTTTCCCGCTCATCACGGCTCCCTCGATCGTTGCGGGATATTTTGTGTCGGTCCAATCTCCCGCAAGAAAAAAGTTCTGGAGATTTGTTTTGGTCGAAGGCCTGAGGGATTCGGTCCCAGGCTTCGGAGAAAAAGTTCCCCGTTTTTCCTTGATAATCAATGAATGGACTTCCTTTGCCCGACGCGCTGCCGGGATCGCTCTCTGGAGATCCTCCAAGGCAATGCTGATCAGGTCGTGTTTGTCCATCCCGACAAATTCCCCGGCGCCGCTCATCACTAAAGAAAGATACTGTTCTGCGTACTTCCCCTTCTTGAGGAACAAACGCGATTTGTTGAAAATCCACTGAACGCGTGAATCGAGCAGCGCCACGAATTCGTTTTCGAGAATTTCCCGGTCGAGCCAAAGATTGATCGTGATAATTGGCGACGATTCAAATTGTGCGGCTGATTCGGATGCTTTTCCGTCCAGAATTCCTGGCAAGGCGTAATACGGAACAGCACTGATGTAAATCCGGGATTCAATCTTCGACCCGTCTTCGCAAAGGAGCGCAACGATACGTTCCTTGCCCGCTTCCAAAGTCCTTGCTCCGCATGACGTTCTGACTTCGCCACCCCGCGAATGAATATACCTCAACGCCGGGTCGACGAGGAGCTCGCTCAAGCCGCATCGGGGGACGAGCAAACACGAATTTTCCGGCGAGCCAAGAAATGCCGCGCGCAATACTCGAAAGAACAAGAGAGCAGAGACGGCAGAAGGTTTGTCGTTGAGCGTGCCGATAGCGACAATATCCCACAAGTATTTGCGATTCTGGTCGGATTGCCCCAGGCTCACGAGCCAATCTTCGACAGTCATCGATTCAAGCCGGTGTTCTTTTTCTGTGGACGTCCACTGCAACTCAACTCCGACGCGAAGGAGTTTAAGCCTGTCCGCAAACGATAACGAGCCAAGTTGTAAAAGTCCGGCGAGAACATGGAGGGGCGCAATCAAGCGAGGACAATCGAGCGATGCGATTCCTTTTTCCGGATGCAAAAAGTCTATATGCAAACTGGGTTGGAGACTGGCAAGGTGTTCAGACCCGATTTCCCTGATATACCTGCGCGTCTCGTGATAGCAACCCATGAGAAGATGTTGACCGTTGTCGACAACATCGCCGCTTTTTTCGTCGATGAAGGAGTACGTCCGGCCGCCAAAGCGCGGGCGTTGTTCCAGCAGGAGGATCTTGTAACCGCGCGAGCACAAATCTACAGCGGCACTGAGGCCGGCTACTCCACCGCCAATAATTGCGACATCATAGACCATCAATGCACAAAAGTTGGATTAATGGATTGTTGGATTTTTGGATGAGTGAATCAGACCGAATGAATCCCCGCCCGAACGACCGAGAAAAGGAGGTCAATAGTTACGGGCATCAATCCAAAAATCCAACAATCCATCGATCGCTTTACACTGTTTAGGCGGGAAGCTCTGCTCGTATGTAGCGATGGAGATTCTTCGGAGCTTTGCTCCGGAGACTCAACACCATGGCGACAAGGAGTTTGAGCGGCGGAGAGAGTCGGATGCGCTTGGAAAAAACGTCGAAGTTCGCCTTTTCAATTCTCCGGAGGAGCAAATAATAGATATTGCCCATCGTGCGGGCTGCTGTGAACAGAGGTTTATCTTCCTCGGCAAGGGAGGCTTTGGCTTTGCGGAAGTACGAATGAGCACGTTCACATTCGAATTTCATCAGTTGGACAAAATGTTCGTTGTACACTCCGCGGAGAAGCTCGTCTTCGGAGTATCCAAACCGTCGCAGGTCTTCCAACGGCAAATAAATCCTTCCCCGTTTTGCATCCGATTTGATGTCGCGAATGATGTTGGTCAGCTGGAGGGCGATGCCGAGGTTCATCGCATATTGCTTTGTATCTTCATTCTTGTATCCGAAAACTTCTGCGCAGATCAGGCCGACGGTCGAGGCTGCGTGATAACAATACTGTCGAAGCTCGGTGAACGTTTTGTACCGCTTCTTCGTTAAATCCATTTCCATTCCCTTGATGAGGTCGTAGAAATGATTCAAAGGAATATTGAATTGCTGGATGATCGTGCTCAGCTTGTTTAAAACTGCGTAACGCGATTCCCCGTTGAGAGACAGATGAAGTTCTTTTGTCCATTGTTTTAGCCGCGCATACTGTTCTTTCCGGCTGGCAGACTCGTCGACAATATCGTCGGTGTAGCGGCAAAACGCGTAAATTGTCTCTATCGCTTCCCGCTTTGGTTTGGGCAGAATGAGGAAGGAATAATAGAAGTTACTCTGGCGGTTCTGAGCGAACTCGGGCATTATGCTTTGAGCGGCGTTCACTAACCCACCTTGAACCTGGTTGAAAGGAACAAGCCCAATGTGTCGGCAAATGTGAGTTTTGGCCGAATACGGAACACATTGTAGTTCATACGCTCGATTTTCTGCAGAATCCTCATGCCGCCCTTCCACGTCATTCGTAGTTCTAGCGAAAGATCCCTGCCAACCTCTGAAAGAAGAGCTTTTCCTTGTTGGAAAAGTTCTCTCGTCCTGTCGACCTCAAAAGCAAGCAAATGACTGAATTGCGGTGTAAATTTTTTACTCAGGAGATCATCCTCCACATAGCCAAAGTCTCGCATGTCCTCCAACGGAAGGTAGATGCGGTCCCTTTCCGCGTCAATGCTGATATCCTGCCAGAAATTCGTGAGTTGAAGAGCCGTGCAGACGGAATCCGAATACTGAAGCATGACCTCGCTGCGATAATTGAACATCAACAGGATCAATCTGCCGACCGGGTTCGCGGAATTCTGGCAATACTGGAGCACGTCGTCAAACTTCTCGTAGCGATGCACCGTCACGTCCTGCCGAAACGCATAAAGGAGGTTGCGGAACAAATCCATCGGGATATGAAACCGGTCAATTGTCTGAGCCAAAGCAATAAAGACCGGGTCGCGGGCTGAACCGTTCAGGCAATCATTCAGTTGTTCTTCCCAGGCGTTCAGGCTTTCTATTCGCTCGGCCGGCGTGAGTCCCGGCTCATCGGCAAAATCGTCAGCGGTGCGGGCGAAGGCGTAGACGGCACAAATGTATTTCCTACGGTCTTTAGGAAGCAGCAACGATGCGACGGGAAAGTTTTCGTAATGAGCATACGTGAGTCTTTCACAGTGAAGGAAAGCCTCCTGGGAGGACCACACACGTCTTCGTATTTCAACGTCCCGCGTGAGCATGGAATGGTAAAAAAGGTTAAGTGATCGCCCCGGTTGAAAAGAATGAAGCTTCTTTAATATGGGGAAAGCAGAAAGGAAAAGCAAGAAGCCTAGGAAGCCGTCGTGCCGTCGACGATGACTTCGTATACCGGAATTGGCTGGTCGAGTCCCTTGACCTTAATCGGTTCCAAAGGCCGGGTCACTAAATGGTCTTTAACAAGGTCATAGGTGCGTTGAGAAATCATAATGCCCTCGACAGGAGCGTTGGCCTCGAGCCTTTGGGTAAGGTTCACATCGGAGCCGAGCACCGTGTAGGAAAGCCTTCTTGACGACCCCATGTTGCCGACCACGACGGGACCCGTGTTGATGCCGATGCGGATCTTGAGGGGAAATTTGCCTTCGGATTCCCATTTTGTCTTCAATTCCCGACATTTTTTTTGCATTTCAATCGCAGCTTTCACGCATCGCAAAGCATGGTCCGATTGAGGCTCGGGGTCGCCGTAGAAAACCATCAACCCGTCTCCGATAAACTTATCAACAGTCCCTTCGTACTTGAACACAATGTCCACCATGGCGCCGAAGTACTCATCGAGAGATTTTTGAATAGCCTCCGGACTCATGGTCGACGAGTACGTAGTAAAGCTTTTAATGTCGCTGAACATAATCGTCAGCTCCTTCTTCTGTCCCGCTGCAAACACGAGGTCGGGGTTGGCCATGATTTTCTTGACCACAGCGGGTGGAAAATAGGCCTCGAAGGAGCGGCGGAGGGATTCCTTCTCCTTCTCTTCGTTGATGTAACGATACGCGATGATGGAAAAGACGGAACCTATAATCATCAGGGATGGTCTGATGATATTCACAATAACATTGGCGTAGAGAAAGAGCGAAGCACAGCTCACCAGGTATCCGATGAGGAGAATGATGGTGCCATACCGAAGTCCCCGCGAAGAAAGCTTGAAAGCAAAAATCAGCACCATCACCATCAAGAGCACTTCGATAAACACCATTTGAAAATCCGTGAACTCGATGAGAAAATTCTCGGTGAGAATGGTGTGGAGCACGTTTGCATGCAGTCCGCTCAACGGAAAATTGTTATCCGTGGGAACAGGGGCAATGTCTGAAGAACCCGTGGAAACTTCGGACACTACGACGATCCGTCCCTCGAACTCTTCGGCCATGATTTCCAGGTCATCCCGCGAATCGGATACGGTCAAAACATCTGCAAAGTCATAGTGCTTCATCCTCTCCCACGGACCGATGTAGTTGATCACGAGGTTGCAGTGATCGTCGACCGGGATGACGATATCGTGAGGGATTTTTCCGGGCGGAGAAGCATCTTTGAGCGTAAGGCTTTTGCCCGGTCGCAAGATGATTTTTTCAGGAGGTACTTTCAGGAATTCACACACAGCACGGAAAGGAAAGCTCGGGTAAAACCCGTCGCTAAACTTTATGAGCAACGGGGCGCGGCGGAAGACGCCGTCGCGGTCGAACCTGATGCTCAGATAACCCAATCCCCGAGCAGCTTCCGCCAATTCGGGAAAAGTGATGATGGGGTTTTCCCCCCTGTACATTTCAGATGTGTCGCCGTCGACGACGACGTTCCACTTTGTCCTTTCCAGATATTGAAGATGCGATTTCGGCCGGGGAGGTTTGGGAATGGTTTTTCCGCGTTCAGCGAGGTCAAACGCCACCCCGTAATAGACGCTTTTTGCCCCCCGAGTCGATTCGATAAACGCCCGATCTTCAATTTCGTTCGATTTTGCCCGAAAGATGTAATCCCAGATTTGAGACGAAACCCTCATTTCGCTGAGGTTTTGTGCCACCTGGGCATAATGAGTTCGGTTCAGGTAGGCGTTGGCAAGTTTCTGGATGCTTCCGTCTTTCAGGTCGACGTGGATGACCGTGCTATCGTAATGAACCCGCAAACCGGAGGAAGCTGAGCGGAAAGCAAAAAGTTGGTCGACCGTTTGAGCATTCCAAGGCTCAAACACGTTGGGGAGAAGCCAGAACAGAAGATGAACAACAAGAAACGAGGTCACGACCAGAGCGGTCGTGACCTGGAGCTTCTTACTGGTGGTCAATGGTGAAGGTTTTGCTGTAGAAATTATTGGCAGATACTTGCACGGCAATCGTGGAAACATCCGGGCGTTTCACTTCTTCCGCCTTTTCCAGGCTGCGGACGTTCCCCCCGATGGTGATGGGCTTTTCAGCGAGCGTCGTGAAGGTTCTGAACTTTTTTCTCACAGTGCGAATTTCAGCGATGATTTGCTCGGCAATCGGTGGTTTCTTTGAGTCATCGGCGGAGGCGTAATTAGCCAGTAATGCTTCAAGTTCAATAAGTCTCTCGGATGTCCCGAGAACATAGAATGTCTCGCGCCCGACATTCTTGTCAAGCTTCGACCAGACTCTTCCCTTTGGAACATAGAAGTTCTTGTTTTTTGCGAGTCCGGCGTTCAAGTCTCTGAGGTCATACGGGAAAAGGAGGCTCACTTCGCCCTTTGATCCTGCATGGATCAGATACACAAAACAATCTTTTGTGAGCTCGACGCACATCTTAATTTCGTCTCCGGTGTTTAATATTGTGTCTCGTGTGACAGCGACGAACTTGCGGTCCTTTGCGGATCCGACTATGGCTCCAAAGGCCCATCTAAATCCGACATTCTCTACTTCTTGCTGCAAAGTGATTACGGTTGAAGAGGGATGCTCGAATAATCGGAAGCCGAGAAAAGCACAGGAAAGCGTCAGTATTGTTGCGAGCGTTCTCATAACGTTCTCTCTCTCCGTTTAATGTTGTATAAAAGAAATAGGAAGATCTTTGTCATACTCAGTTTGGCTGCGGGTTGGATTCTGAGCGCCCCGGGTTTTTCGTTTGACCTGTTCTTCGACGAACTGCATCAACTCATTGATGGTCACCGTGTAATCATTGTCCAGGTCTGCCTTGCCGCGCAATCCTTCCAAAAGATAATACGTGAAAGCGCCGTGGCCGAGGTCGGGGAACTCCTGAGAAACTTCGCCCGCTGCACTCGCGGTAAACACGATCGTTCCCTCCTTGGCTTTTGCAAGGTCGGCAAGGTACTGGTTGAAGAGATTTTGTTCGGTGACGCCCAGGCCCCTCGTTGCAAAATCAACGCTAATCGCCCCGCTGTGGCACGCGTCGGAGAGGACAACGATTTTCTTTGATGAAATGTATCGCTCCAAAACCTCCTTGATGCGGAACATGGGGAAAGCTGTGGTTGCCAACTGACTCGGGTTAGCATCGTACGTGAGCAGATAAGTGTTCTGGGGTCGCGCGGGCTCCGGAGCGCCGTGTCCCGCGAAGTAGATCACGACAAAATCTTTGTCTATGGCCTGCCCGAGGAAGTTGTAGAGGGCGTCCTGGACGTTCGTCACCGTTGCGTCCTGGTTGATGAGCAGGCGCATGTGGTCTGACTCGATTTTCCCGCCTTCTTCAGTCTTTAAAAATTCCGCAAATGCTTGTGCGTCGCGGTCGGCAAACTGGAGCCTCGGAATGTTCGAGTTGGCATACTCCGAAATCCCCACCACGACTGCCCACCGTTGGGGTCCAATGGAAGTCTCTTTTCGGCCGCTCAAACCGGGGAGTGTTCCACCCTGAGGGAAAGAAGACGTCATAGAAGTCTTACGCGTAACCCCCACAGTCTTCGTAAACCTCTCGCCGTCTTTACTCTTGACGGTCAGCTGGATCTGGTTGTAGCCTCCGACGAGAGGCACTTCCTCCGAAATGACATCACCCATTTTGGCTCCGTAAGGAGGTTGTTGATTCGTAAACAGGTCGGCGAGATTCACGCTAATGGAATAGGACGCAACTTCAAACCACGATTTGAACTGCACCTGAACTGTGATTTTGTCCGTTTCGGAATTGTTTGCCGGGCTCGCGAGTTCGACGGCTTCTTCGTTCGATAACCGCTGGAAAGAAACAGATTGCCTGACAGAATGATTTGCTTTGTCCGTTGCCGTTACCTCGACTAAATGAGGGCCAATCGCGTCGAGCTTTGCAGTGGCGACGAACTTCTTGCCTTTGAATCCCTTTGGGATACTCGCTTCTTCCGCGGGAGACAGGGGGCTCAGGGTCACCCTTGTTCTCTGAACAGTAACCTCCTTGATTTCGCTATCATCGTACACCAGCCCCTTGATTTCATAGTCTTTTGCAAAAACCTTCATTGGTTCTTTACCCGTGAGCGGGGTGTTGATAACGATGGACGGCGGCAATGAGTCGGGCGGCTCTTCGAGTACCCTCCATGTTCGCGCAAAACCTTTGGTGTTGGCTGCGAAGAGAAGCTCGTCGCTGACAAATGAGGCAACGGTGTAATACGCCCCCGATTCAGGGATCGTATTCAGGCCGCTTAATGTGGCAACGTTGTAGAATTTGAGCGTACTGTCAAAAGAAGCAGAAATCACCCAGCGACTTTTGGGGTCGAACGCGAGCGTCGAGATTCCCTGTTTTTGGCCTGAAAGTTTTCCCTTGAACATCAAGCCCGTCGCATCCCATAAAAAGATATTCCCGTTCGTGCTGCCCGCCGCCATATACTTGCCGTCGCCACTGAACGTAAGAGTCGTAATCTTTTCTTTGGAATCACTCAACACGTTGGTCATGGCAAGTTGGGCTATGGTATAGATACGCACTTCGCCCGTTATGGACGCCACAGCAAAAACACGCCCGTTGGGGTGGACAGCCATCGCCGTCAATTCGTCCTTTGACGAAATTGAGCCTATCGATTTCCCAGAATTCGCATCGTAGATCTTTACAGTTCTGTCAAGCCCGAGGATGAATATGAGATTTTCATTGAGGGACGACAAACTGATAACATTGCCAAAGCCTGTGAATGACCTCTCCAGTCCTCCCGTTTTTGTGTTCCAAACGGAAAGAAGCCCGTCGGAAGTCGATGTAATCAGGCTTTGTCCCGACTCAGTGAAGGACAATGCTCCGACGCGGTTGGTAACGCCTGTAATCGCTAAGCGCTCGGCCAACGATACTCCATCGTAGATTTTGACGACTTTGTCAACAGAAGTAACAGCGACCAAAGATGCTGAAGCCGCTCCCCGAAGAACTGGCGACTTCGGGAAGGATTCGACAGAACTCAATTGTTGAATATAGAGGTTCTGTTGCGAGACCGCCAGGTTCGCTGTGAGACTTCCCGCAATCAGCAGGACAAATAGGCGTCGAATCATGATAAGCTCCTTGTGAATGGTTGCGCTGTTCTACGATACTCAAAACAACCGGTTGTTGCTGCGTGTCAATCCACAACAAACCTGTGGAGTGGGTCACGTTCGCTCAGGTGGAAGGTTTAAGCTGAAACTAACAGAGATTATTATAGATGACGAGGGGGCGTGATGACTGCTTCGTCTTGTGTTTTGTGCCTCCCAACCCGGGGATATCATTTTCGGTATTTTTCGAGTGAATGTCAAGGTGAGTGGTTGCTTCTGGCCAACACATTTTCTATATTTTGCAGGTTCCTCTGTGACGCAGGTCTCACATTCTTACAATCTCCGACAAGGAAATTCCGTAATGAAGAAACATATTCTCTTGACGTTCTGTTTTGCCGCTCTGCTGGCGGTTGACACTGTGGGGCAACAAGTGCCCTCTGTGCAGATGAAAATCAAGGAAAAATCCGGCTTTTTAGGGCTGGGGGGTCCGAGGAACGTCGAAATTCAGCTTTCCAACCAAAGTCGTCAGTTGCCTCTTTCAAGTGAGAATATCAGCTCGGGTCAATACTACTACTTTCTCTACAAGCCTGTGGGGGATTGGAAAATCGATGCTGATGCCGTAAAAGATGATATTTCAAAACTGATGATTTATCAGAACGAACAGAAATTTCAAATTGCATGGAAAAGCGACATTTTGGTCGACGGAGCCGCCACCTCCATTCTGCTCGGATATCCGAAAACAGTAAAGCTTCATCAACTTTTTCTTTTCCAAATACCGGTTGGGGAGGCCTTGATTCAGGCGGAGTTTAACGTACCTCAGGAGTACTGGCCCGGGTATGCCAGCGTGACCGATTTGTTCGGCCAGGCTGAACGCCTTGTTGCCGGGAGGCAGTATCGGGATGCTATCCCCCTTTTTGAGCGGATCATTGAAAACCCCTCCCTGCAGATTTTTCCACAATTCAGCGAGGCTCGGGAACAAAGGACCAAGGCGTTTGACTCGTTTTTGGTCGAAAAAGTCGCAGAATATCAGTCAGCGATGGGAAACCCTGAAACAGAGATAAAGGAAAGAATTGCCAAAGTCGATGAAATAAAACCGCAGTTTCAATTTGTTGTGGATTCATTGCCGAGACCCGCCCTGAACATCACCTCCATTGATGTCACGATCTCGCCGATCCTGTCCAGGGCGCGTGACATTCTCTTTGTGGTCGCCACAACAAGGGATTCCCTCCAGCGAGCTCTTGACGACAAGAACATCCGTTGGATTCTCGAAGGCTCTTCAACCGGGAAGAACGGCTATTTATTCGTCTATATGGTAGAAGCCATCGGCTGGGCACTGTCATCGCTCGACTTCGCGGATACTGGAATTGTGAGTCTCAAGTACAGGCTTCCATCCGACCAGCAAGCGAGGCTGGCGAAGTTCAATATCACTGAGTCGTTTGAGACATTCATGCGTGTATGCAATGAGCGGTTCCAAACAAGATTGCCCATGCTGCCGATTGAGTTTCTCCCGGCCGTACGTAAAGATACAGCCGCATTTTCACTCCCGTTTTATTCGATTTCGAAGGCTGTCAACGACTACTTCTATGGTAACTATGGACCAGCTCGCGACGAGATTTTCAAGATTTTCAGGACATGCTACGAATCGGAGATTTCGGCCCGGTTCGATTACATGAGGACGTTGATCGCCATCCGACGAGGCCGTGCTCCGGCGGAAGTGCTGAGGCTGGTCACGGAAGCCGAAGAAGCCGCCGCGAAGAAGGACGACCAGGGGGCAAAAGACAAATTCGAGCAGGCAAGGATCATTGCCCCGAATTTTGGCTACCCGCTGTATGCCTTGGGCCGTTACTTTGTCAGGGTGAATGACCAGATCCGTGCCATCAACGCGTTTACACGTGCATATCAGGTTGACACACTTTACCTGAGCGCCTTCCGGGAGTGTTACAATTTGTACCGCAGACAAGGCATTTTCAAATCATGCATAGAAGTCTTAACGCAGGCGATTGAGAGTGGAAACGACTACTGGGAAACAAATTACAATATCGGTATTGCCTATCAAGGTGATGGAGATTACGCGCGTTCGATCCAGGCGTTTGAACACGCTCTGTCCATCAGCCCGCGAAATTATGAAACGAATATTCAGCTTGGACTCGCCTACCAGAACATCAAGAACTATCCGCGGGCGCGCGACTATTTTAACAAGGCGCTCGAGATCGACACTCAACGCAACGAGGCCGTGGATTACCTCCAGAAACTCAACGAGCTACAGCGCGCTGGCAAGTAGTTTTCCCGCATTATCATTGAGTTTCTTTGCATTTCGGACAACCCCTTAGTATATTCACACTTTAGATTTCGTTGGTTTTTGGCGCCGACAGCGCGAGTTTCTGTCCTGGCGCCGTGAGCCTCGCGCGCCGCGGTGCTGAAATTGGCAGACAGGCTGGACTTAGGATCCAGTGCCCGAAAGGGCATGAGAGTTCGAGTCTCTCCCGCGGCACTGGCAGGTTGGCCTCTCAAAAAAGAAACTAAGTGTTGTTCTACAATATAGAATAGAAAGGATCGTTGTACGTGGAAGTGACTGTTCATTCACTGTCAGAGGTGTCCAAAGAAGTCGAAATCCGCGCGTCGGCGCAGGAACTGGAACCTCATTTTGACAAGGCATTTCGGGGTTATCAGGCAAAAGTCGAAATCAAGGGATTCCGGAAGGGGAGGGCTCCGCTCGAATTGGTAAAAAAACTCTATGGAGAACTCATTGAACAGGATTCACTGGAATCAGTTGCGAACGAACTTTACAAGAAAGCTGTAGAGGAAAAAGAGCTTAAACCTATCGGCGATCCGCTCCTCGTCGACATGGACTATAAAAAAGGCGAGGGTGTACGGTTTAAGATAAAATACGATGTCCGGCCCAAGGTTGACCTCAAGGAGTACAAGGGAATTCCGGTTGAAAAGGTCGTTCACCGCGTGACGGACGAAGAGGTGGAGAGCGAGATCGCAAGGCTCCGGCGGATGAATGCCGGCGTTGAGGAAGTCTCCTCCGTTACCGACGCCGAACACATTGTCACGGTCGACATGCAGGAACTTGATGAGGCAGGTGTTCCAATTATCGGGAAGAAAACGCAGAACGTGAGATTCTATCTTGCGGATGCTCAGCTGGAACAGCCTTTTAAGGATGCACTAAAGTCCGCAGAAGCGGGCGGCGAGTACCGTGTCAAGTTCGAACACCAGCACGGAGACCACAAACACAGTGTCAATGCAGCGCTCAGGGCAAAAAAGATTGAAAAGGTAAAGCTCCCCGACCTTAACGATGAGTTCGTTTCGAAAATCACCAAGGGAAAGGTGACAACGGTAGAGACCCTCCGTGCAGATGTGAAACAGGATTTGATCGCTTACTGGAATGCAAAAAGCGAGCGCGGGGTCCTCAACTCGGTGACGGGTGAACTTATTCGGCGGCACGATTTCGAGGTTCCGGAATCGCTCATTCGCTCAGTTCTCGTAGGCCTCGTTGAAGAGGTCAAGAACGAATCGCCCGACAAACAGCTGCCAAAGGGGTTTGACGCCGAGAAGTTCTTTCAAGAAAATCGCGCATATGCCATCTATCAAGCAAAGTGGGCCCTATTACGGGAGGAGCTCATTCGAACCGAAAAGATATCAGCTGAAGAGGCGGACCTCTTGAAATTGGCCGAGCAAGAATCGGCAAAAATCGGTATTGACAAGGAGCGGTTGGTCAATTATTATAAGTCGTCGGACCAGGTCAAAGACCGCATGGTCGGCGAAAAGTTGATGAAGCTGTTGCTCGATAGCGCAAAAATAAAAGAAGTTGAAGAAAAACCACCCGTTCTCTAAGCCGTGGAAAGGACAACGATGAAATCTTCCCGAACCGAAATTTACAACCAACTGGTGCCGATTGTCGTGGAGCAGACAGGGCGGGGCGAACGAGCGTACGACATATTCTCGCGATTGCTGAAAGAGCGCATCGTCTTCATCGGGACGCCGATTGACGATACGATCGCAAGCCTTGTCATAGCCCAGCTGCTGTTTCTGGAGTCCGAAGACCCGGATAAGGACATTCACGTGTATATCAACAGCCCGGGCGGGAACGTCTCCTCCGGTCTTGCGATTTATGATACCATGCAGTACATTCGACCAGATGTTTCAACAATTTGCATCGGCATGGCGGCAAGTATGGCCGCTGTGCTGTTAGCCGGCGGTGCCAAGGCGAAACGGACGGCGTTGCCGAACTCGCGGATCATGATTCATCAGCCGTGGGGTGGAGTGCAGGGAACGGCTTCCGACATCAGCATACAGGCGGAAGAGATTCTCAAGATGAAAAAGAGAATCAACGAAATCCTCTCGAACCACACGGGTAAGGGAATGGACCAGATAGAAAAAGACACTGACCGCGACTATTACCTTTCATCTCAGGAGGCAAAGGACTACGGCTTGATCGACAACATCCTGTTGAAACGGCCGTTGGATGGGAAAAAAGAAAAAAAGGATTGACCGGACAAGGACAACTTCCTCATGAGTCAAAAAACAAGCAAAGGCGATAAAATCACCTGTTCATTCTGCGGGCGGAGCCCCGAAGAAGTCAACAGCATCATCGCCGGCCCGGATGTGTATATTTGCGACCTTTGCGTTTCCAGCTCGGTTGATATCATCCGCAATAACATCGCGGCAATCAACGCCCGGAAAGGCAGCGTCAAGCGCACACTCACTCCCGTCGACATTAAAAGATCCCTCGATGAGTACGTCATCGGGCAGGAAGCGGCGAAGAAGACCCTCGCAGTTGCAGTGTACAACCATTACAAGCGCATCGATTCCAACGAGCAGCTGCAGAATCTCGACGATGTGGAAATCGAGAAAAGCAACATCATGCTCATCGGACCGACCGGAACCGGAAAAACACTCTTGGCCCAGACTCTCGCTCGCATCCTTGATGTTCCGTTCGCTATCGCAGACGCAACGACACTCACCGAGGCCGGCTACGTGGGCGACGACGTAGAGACGATCCTGGTGTACCTGCTGCAAAATGCCGATTACAATGTGGAAAAAGCTGAACGCGGAATTGTGTACATCGATGAGATCGACAAGATCAGCAGGAAAAGCGACAGCGCCTCCATCACGCGTGATGTTTCAGGCGAGGGCGTCCAGCAAGCGCTCCTGAAAATTCTCGAAGGGACGATTGCCGGTGTTCCTCCGAAGGGCGGGAGGAAGCATCCGGAACAAAGCTTGATTAACCTCAACACACGGAACATCCTCTTTATTTGCGGCGGTGCTTTTGAAGGGCTGGAAAAAATCATCGAACGACGCGTCAGTCAGAACCCGATGGGGTTTGGCGCGGATGTCCACGGGAAAAAAGGAAAAGGTCGCCAGAGGTACCTTTCCCAGGTCGAGCCGGACGACCTTCTCAAGTACGGATTAATACCGGAATTTATCGGAAGGCTGCCCGTGACTGCAACGCTCGACCCGTTGGATGAAAACGCGTTGCTGAACATCCTGACTGAGCCGCGGAATGCAATCGTCAAACAATATCAGAAGCTGTTTGGTATCGAGGGAGTCGAGCTCGAATTCGAAGAGGTGGCGCTTAAGACTGTCGTTGAAAAAGCGATGGAACGCGGAACAGGGGCGCGGGCTCTCCGCTCCATCATCGAGAACATCATGCTGGATGTGATGTATCAGCTTCCTTCCCGGCATAACATCTCCAAGTGCATCATCACGAGGGAAACAATCCTGAAATCCAAAGAACCGATCTATCTGTACGAAGAAAGAAAGTCGGCATAGCGCTTCGGCACTACGGCCAGAAACTTACCGCTGCAACATACGTCTTCACTTCATCCCTCATTAGTAGAAGCCCGTTTGACTTCCCTGTTTTGTAACCTTCAGATCCTGTAACTGAGGCGCCTTCACACGAATCTCCAGCCTGTAGTAGCGGTATTGTCCAGCAGTGTAAATCTCTGGTGACGTTGACATACGGTGCGGAAAACTGTTTTTGGACAAAATCGTAGCTCGTCCCTCCGGAGATTTGCCATTTTTCAGTCAGGTTGAATGAGAGGTTTGCGTTGATGTTGGACGACCGCGACACGAACCGCGGATCCTGCTGGAACTGGGAGAAATTATAGCTCAAACCGAGATTCCACGGAATACTGAAGTCCGCCTCCTCCTGTTCATAGACGCCGCGATAAATTTTCTTTTCCTGGGGAGCAGGACCTATTCCGTCGACCCGTTCTTGTTCTTCGCGTACGCTTTCGGGGATGGATTGATCCGCAGCGCTCTGCTTCTTCTGGCCGCTCAACGAAGTGGAGAGACTCAGTGACACGCTTGTGAGGTCGGCCAGCCTTCCTCTTTCACTCAGAAGAAATTTGTTGATTCTTGTGCCGGCAGAGGGCTCGAACACATAAAAATTATGCGTTGTGCTTGCGCTAATGCTCAAGTAGCGGCCGATATCCGTTCTGTAAGACACCGACAGAGGAGAAAGCCGCAAACTGTCCGCCGCAAAGTTGTACGAAACGCTGCCGCCGATGTTCATCAGCTGGATTTTTTCCTCTTTGGCAGTGTCGCTGGGTTGATACTTCATCTCGAAGTTGTTGCCCACGCTGAACGACCCTGTCATCGAGTATTTCGGCGCGTTCTTGCCGTAGATTTGCTTCGCGTAGTTTATCCCGAATGTAGGCGTGAGCGTGTGCCTTATTGAAGTGACACCAAACATCTGCGGCTGTGCAATGCCGAACAGACGCGTGCTTGTGGCTATGCCCGCGTTCATGTTCCCTCTTGTGGACTGGTCTTCAAACGATTGAAACACAAGAGTACTGTCGGAAGTGTTCCGCTGAGGCGTCTTCGTTTGCCTGAAAATGCGCGACTCGTCGAATCGTAAGGACGGTGACACGGTAAAATTGCCAAATTTCGGCGAGATGGAGACCGAGAGATTCTGGTTCAACGTCTGTGTGTTCAACCGCTGAAATTCCGTCACCGATCCGAGTTGCAAGGAATTTGCAGGGTCGATTTTGACGGAGTCGACCGGCCGGGATGTTTTCTGTCGGTTGTTTGAAAAATTGGCGCCATAGTTCAAGCCGATCATCTCAAAAAAACCAAGGTCCGATTCAACCGTCGTCAGCCCTCGCGATTTTGTCCGTTTTCGGAAGGGAAAGATCTGGCCCTGCGAAAATGAAATGCTGGGCAAGCCCTCACTGATATCTCCGGTGGTCAAACTCTGGTCCCGCGAGACGTTGACCGTCAGCGTTCTGTTGGCAGGAGCCCAGGTTTTCGAGAGTGTTGCATTCGAAACGAGATTTTGGAGCAGAATGTCGCTCAGGTTCTTGCTGTAGTTTTTGAAGTAACTCCCTGAAGCGAACGAGAAGTTCACGTCCAGGCGGGTCGAGGGATTGATCGTGTGCCGATGGTTGATGGAGACATTGTAGTCGCGGCTTTCCGTTCTTCCGGGGTCGTTTGGCTCGCCCTCATGGGTGCTGGAGATGTTGGCGTTGATCGAGCCGTCGAAAACGTAACGGAGGTTGTAATGCAGCAGGGAGTGGTTCAGCCATCCGCCGCGCGCATACCAGTCGAACGTCGTGGCAAAATCCATGTAGTCGTTGATCGCCCAGTAATAGCCAAGGTGGCTGAAGAAGTGGCCGCGCCGGCCGTCCTCGCCGTAGGCGGGAGGGATGATGCCGGACGTTCTGCCGCCGCGACTTGGAAACACACCGAAGGGAAGAGCGAACAAAGGCACGTCGGCAATATAGAAATACACAGGCTCCGCAACGAGGTGGTCTCGCACGATCACCTTCATTTTCGGACTGTAAAAATAGAAATGCGGATGGTTGGCGTCGCACGTGGTATACCGGCCGTCGGCGACAAAAAGCACATCGGTGTCGACCTTCTTGATTTCTTCACCCCTGTAAAATCCCTGCTCGATCGTTGTTGTGCCGACGTCAATCTTTCCTTTCTTCGTCTGGAAATTGTACCCAATCCTGGAGCCGTAGTAATTCTCGCCGCCATCTTTGAGCACGGGATTTCCCCGCGTCGTGTCCCGACCCTTGACGCTTGTGTCGCGAACGCCCGCGGCGCTCAGCGACGCATTGTCCCAATTCACGCTGATACGTTCGGCTTTCAGTCCGATGGCCTGATACTGAATCTCCGAGTTGCTGAATAAGTCCATGTAACGCGTTCGCATGGAATAGACAATCGAATCCTTGGCGCTGTAGGTAACGAGAGTGTCGATGCCCGAGGGGCCCGATGGCCTGGATGTGTCCGCAGGGATGAGTGAGGTATCGGCAGGCTGAGCTGTTGCGCCGGCGCTTACCAGGATCACAGCAAGAAAGATGTTGGGAGAGAATCGAATCATTCAAGAGACTTCACAACACAAGCCCGGCAGCACCGAGGATTCCTGCATCGTTCCCGAGTCTCGCCTGAAGGACTTTGATTCCGGGGCGGAGCGGTTTGAGCACTCTGGACCGCACCGATTGTTCAATTGCCTCGATGACGAAATCTCCTGCAGCTGAAATACCGCCGCCGATGATGCTCACCCGTAGATCCATCACGTTCATGACTGCGGCAATCGCGACTCCGAGCATTTCCCCCGCTTCGGTCAGCATTTCGCGGGCGAGTTGATCACCCTGACGTGCGGCTTGTGCCAGGTACATCGGTTCTAATTTCGACTGGTCTCCGTTCACTAGCTCAAGAATCTTCGAATCGGGCCGGGATTTCAGTTTTTCCGTAGTGCGTTGAGATAAGTACCGCTGGCCGATATATGCTTCTACGCAGCCCCGATTCCCGCAGTTGCATTCGGCGCCGTTGTAATCGATGGAAATATGGCCAATTTCGCCGGCTCCGCCGGTAGGTCCCCGATAAATTCTGTTGTTCAGAATTATTCCGCCGCCCACGCCAGTGCCCCAGATGACAAACAGGAAATTTGGATATTTTTTTCCCGCCCCGAACCTTGACTCCGCAATGGCAGCGGCGTTGGCGTCGTTTTCGACTTTGATGCGATGCCGCGGAAAAATCTTTCCGATTGTTCGGGCAAGAGGCACCTCATCCCACTGAGGAATGTTGGGCGGAGATTTCACAACTCCGTGATCATCGACGACGCCGGGAGAACCGATACCGATACCGGCTGTTTTTTTTCCATCCGCGCGAGATAAAGCATCACGGACGGAAGCTTCGATCTGTTTGATGACTGCGGAGGGTCCTGAGTGGCCGTTGGTGGGCAATTTGTTTTGATAGAGAATCTTCCCCGCGGAAGAGACGAGGCCGGTTTTTACGGTTGTGGCCCCAAAGTCGACGCCAATGGCGAATCTGGGTTTCATGGCGGAAGGAAATTAGGGAAAAAATGGGAGAATATCAGCGAGAAGCGACAATAGGATGGATTTGTGGATTGCTGTCCGCCGGAGGCGGATCCGCCTTTGGCGGAGGTTATTGGAATACAGAATGTTAGCTGCCGGGACCTAGAACTCCAGCTTCACCAAGAATTCTTCGAATATCATTTTTCGCTTTCTCGTTCAGCTCCCTCAAAGGGTTTCGTACGAAGCCGCCATGGTAGCCCATCAATGTTGAGGCGTACTTTAGGCCGGTAACTCCGTACGTAGCGGTCACCGCCGTGTTCACTGGAGTTAGTCGTTGTTGCAGCTCTTCGGCGCGCTGAATAAGCCCTTCTTCGAAAAACCTTTGAACGTGTGCGCAATGATTCGGCGCCGCGTTGGCAAGAGCGGGGATGGCGCCCCGAATGCCGATCTTCAAGGCGGGCAGCAAGGCTCCCGCCGTGCCGACAATAACTTGAAAATTCTCCGAGGCAGATTTGAAGAACACGCTTAATTGTTCAACATTGCCGGAGCTGTCTTTCATGCCTGCGACATTCGGGTGTTCTCCAAGAGCCTTGGCGACGTTGATCGATACATTGAGGTGAGTAAACTTCGGGACGTTATAGATGAGGATTGGAATATCGGCATGGTCTGCGACTTCCTTGAAATACTGGATAAGCGCAGGGTCGTCCATCTGGTCTATATAATAAGACGGTGTGAGGACCAAAGCCGCCTGGGCTCCACGTTTAGCAGCGTCATTCGTCAAACGGACAGTTTCACGCGCGGATTCAAGTCCGGTACCTGCAAGTATTGTCCTCCCGGCTTTTGCGTTGCTGGCCGTCAACTCGATGAGTTTGAGTTTTTCTTCGCGGGACAGAAACGGTGCTTCGCTGTTTGAGCCAAGCACAAGGTACCCTGCGAGCTGGTCGTTATTCCATTTTTCGATATTGTGGACGAAGGCGTCGTAGTCAACGTCTCCGTTTTCTTTGAAGGGAGTGATGATAGGCGGGATGATGCCGTGGAACTCAGTCATTTCTTGCTATGCGATCTCAAACTAAGTTTATCGAGGAGTCGGCATCGCTTTCCAGATTTCGGGGTGTTCGTTTCCAGTGGCCCATGCAGAAAAACCGCGAAGCTTGTATTTGCTTATAAGTTCGTATTTCGCCTTGAAGCTCCGAGAGTCTTCCATATAAATGTATTCAAACAATCCGCCGTTGTCGAAAATGGCATAAGGGACTTTCTGCTCGTCGTTCCATTGGATGTTTGCTTTGAATCGGTCAATCAGCATCATAGCACTTCGAAAGTCTACAGAGGAACTCCAGCTGCGGGCGTTTACGTAGAATCTTGCCGTATCCAGGAGTGTGTACCAGTGCTGGGAGCCAAGAGGAATACCGAGCGAAAGTTTTTCCGGCGGCATGAATTTGAGGAAATACTCTATGACCTGTGTTACCCAGGGGATGCCTGCGTTCGGTCCGGGAGTTGTCCGCCTCGTGTGTTGCGAGTAGGTCATCACCGAAAGGAAATCGCCAATCTTCGCAAGTTCTCTCAAGTCGTAGCCGGCCCTCCAGTTTTCAAACAGCCATTTGAAATACCACGTTGGGCCCGCCAGCTCATCCGGCCGATGGACAACAGCGGCGCTCAGGAGAAAACGTTTTTTGTGCAGCGCATCGGCAGTCTCCCGATAAAACTGGGTGAAGGCATCTTTGTCATTAATGTGCAGGTTTTCAAGGTCGAATTGAATTCCCAGGAATTTGTTTCTTTCGCACAGCTCTACCATGCTGGCGATTGCGCGCTGGCGAGCCTGTTCATTCACAAGGAGTTTGTGAAGCATCGTCTGATCGAAACCGGGGTTGACAATCAGCGGCATGACGCCCACGCGCTGTTTTGCGGCCAGATCAAGCACTCGTGGATCGATAGAACCCCAGACGATTCCATCTTCGTCCACAGAATACGCCTGAGGCGCAACGATGCTGATTTTTTCAATATTTTCCGTGAAGCTCTTAAAGCTCATTTCGGAGTCAACGTAATAGAAGAGGTGTTCAAACTTTTGTTGTGCCTGGACGCGTGAGGAACTCAAGATCAAAAAAGCGATGGAAAGGAGGATACTCAAGAGAATGGTTTTCATTGGATGACCTTTTTCGGAAGGTGCAAAAGCAGCAAAGTCCGAGTAAAAGAAAGTTCTTTATCGGACTTTGCTTCGTTCTAGAACATGCCGTTACCTGAAAAGATCAAATTGGCGGTTGTGGTGGAGTATTGGGGTTTGCAAGAACTTCACCGTCAGGATACGGTAACCAGTTCCGGTTACGGCTTCTTGTGACGGGCCCTGTTTCTGCGCCCGGCTTTCCGAATCTGCGCGTATCACCTAATCGAGTTCCCAAAATGAATAGTTCATACAACCGTTGGTTGTAGATCTCGTCCAACATTGCCTGTTGTGTTGGCAACTGTGCTGCGGTTTTGGCGGGAAGTCCGGCTCCAACGCCTGCTGCGTCGGTTGCTTTGGTTCGAACCGTGTTCACCTGAATGAGTGCATTTGCAGAATCGTTTTGGCGAGCGTAGGCTTCTGCCTTGATCAGCATGATCTCACCCGGGAGATATACATAAAACGGCGCATTGTCCGTTCGATACTTGTTGAATTCATCAACCGGTGTTCCCAAAAAGGAGTTGCCGGTGCCCGCAGTGACCCAATAGGCGATACGCCCGTCTCCCGAGTCGGCGTTGAGCCTCCAACTTCTCACCGGTTTGTAGAACGCCGATTGAATTGCAATCAGGTAAATGGGATTTCGCGCTGTGGTGCTGTTAAAGAAGAGCGTTGATGTCTTCGTCAGGTCAACAAGGTTGGCCGCCGTAAGGGCTTTTGAGTAATCACCCTGAATCAAGGCATAACGGGCGATCATAGCCTGAATGGTATTGCTCAAATCAAATCCTATTCCCAGAACACTCGTGTTAAAATCAGTCGAGGGAGCCGTTGCGGTTATTTCGTCGCGTGCAGCCTCCAGGAGAGACACTATGGTATTCAAGGCCGAGGTCCGGTCGACAAAGGAGGGTGTTTGTGAAGTTGTCACTTCCACAGGAATTTTTTCGAACGCCTCAATCAACTCGCCAAGGGTCATTGCTTTGATCAATCGCGCCAGGGCCAGGATGCCGCTTCGCGTCCCCGGGGTAAGGGAAACTTTGGGCGCACTGTTTAATAAATCTTCGGCAGTCTTGACAACGCGGTAATGCTGAATCCACAGATTATTCACGGTGCCATTTTGCGGCTGAACGTCTGCTGCGCCGGTCTCTAATTCCCGAAGACCGAGAACTGAGGAGGGCATCGTCGCATATTGCTTGGTCAGGAAATTAGACGCTTCTACAGTTTCATTGATGGTCTCACCGAATTGAGCTTGCAAACCGACGGCCAGCGCTTTAATCCCTTCCGGTGTCGAGAGAACCTGCGCATCAGTGGGAGCATTCGGATTCAGCTGGTCCAAGGAGCATCCATGTGTAAGCAACAGAGTTCCGCAGAAAACGATAAGAAAGATATTCGATTTCATAGTGGTATCCTTTTGAAAGAGGTGCATGGTGTTCATTCGCTCGAACAAGGCATTATAAATTAAAGGTCAGGCTGAAAATCCACGTTCGTGGAAGTGGAATCGTTGACCAATCGAAGCCGCGCACGAGGGTGCTTTGAGAAGCAACATTGATCTCAGGATCATAGCCCGAATAATTATCGATCGAGAGAAGATTTCTCCCTGTAAGTCTTGCCTCAAGAGAACGAAGACCGAGACTCTGGACAAACTCCTGATCCAGACGGTAGCCGACGGAGAGTTCGCGAAGCTTCACAAACGACCCATCCTCGATGTATTCTTCAAAAACCGTTCTCCGATTGTTAAAGTAGCCCACGGCCACTTCACCGCTCAATTCCCGCTCGTACTCCTTCCCGTTGCCGAACGCGGGGGTTTCAAGAATGCGTCGCGTGAAATTGAACACGTCCTGGCCGAACATTCCGTCAAACTGGATGTGGATGCTTAAGTTTTTCAAGATGTTGAAATCGTTGGAAAACGAAAAGATAAAATCTGGATTCGGGTCGCCAATCTTCTGGCTCACCGGATCCCTTAACGGCCGTCCCAGGGTATCCAGCTTGATGGATCCATCCGCATTCCTTTGATATTTGGGACCGAAGAAAAAGCCGAGGGGTTCACCTTCAGCTACACGGGTGATGCCGAAACTGTTAGCCACGGCAAACGCAGGTCCGTTGAGTTTTGTTACCTTGTTGGAATTCTGCGAGAAAGTAAATGAGCTCAGCCATTTGAACTCGTCACTATTCCAGATAACAGCCTTCAGCAGCAGCTCAAACCCTTCATTGGTAAGCTCGCCGACGTTGTCGAGGACTCCTGAAAATCCCGTCGAAGGAGCCAACGTGCGTTGCAGGAGCAAATCTTTCACTGTCTTGTTGTAATAGCTAGCCTCAACACTGACGAGGTCATCGAATAGGCCGAAGTCAGCGCCGACCTCGATTTCCGTCATGCGCTCGGGCTTGAGATTTTGATTCCCCAGCAGCGTGGAATTTACGAGTCCGGGCCGATTACTGTTGCTTTGCTGCACATACACGGAGAAACGGTCATAGCTTCCTGCGGGTTGTCCACCGGATTGCCCCCACGCCGTTCTGAGCTTGAAACGATTGATGACATCACCCATGAAATCCTTCCACCAATCTTCGGATGAAATGAGATACGACAGGCTTGCTTTCGGGAAAACCTGGAACCGGTCATCTTCGCCGAAGGTCGAAGCTCCGTCAACGCGGATTCCACCAGTGATGAACAGTTTGTCCACATAACCGACGGTTTCCTGAATGAAAGAGCCGTAGATGACACGTTTCTGGCGAGACTCGGAGGCTGTGGCCGTAGCGCCTGAGCTGAGAATGGTCGCAACGGGAATGAGATCGCGGACGGAAGCCGTAACGTTTGTGCCTTCAAGATATTGATGACTGAACCCTGCCACCGTCGTGAATCCAAAGTCGGAAGAGGATTCGATGTGCGTGAGCGTGACGTCGTTATTGACGAGTTGAACGTTTTGTGTCGCCTGTTGTGAAAACCCAGTTACATAACCGGCAGATGAACCGATCGGAATTTCACGTGTGGCATTTTCCCTGTACTGGTCATAGCCGACTCTATACTCCAGACTCAAGTTTGACAAGGGAATCGCTGTCAGAACGAGACCACCGATAAAGCGATTCACGGAAAGAGGGCTCTTCCAGGTGTTCAACACCTCGAGCTCGTTTGCAAATCCGAAGAGCGATGCAGCGTACTTACCTTCCGCATTGGGGTTGAGGTCAAGCCAGTTAGGTTGAAAGGCAAAGTTGGTGATCACGCCTTCTCCGCCGACAATGCCGCCGTTCGGGACTCTATTGGTCAATGACGTGAGGTAATTTGCCCCGATAGACATTTTCAGCCAGTTGTTGACATTCTGGTCGAGGTTCACCCGGAAGTTGGTTTTTTCGTAGTCCATCGATTTCATAATTCCATTCTCGTAGTTATGTGTTCCGCTCACATAATACTTTGTTCCTTCATTTCCGCCGGAAATGGACATGTAATTGCTAGTTTCCGAACCCGTTCGGAAGATTTCCTGCTGGTAATCTCTTCTGGTAACGAGCTTACGAGCTGGATTGGATGGGGGCAAATCATACGGATACATGTTCACTTCATATGTCTTGCGGATGTTACTCACGCCAGTCTGAGTCCGGAAGGTTACCCGCGGTGCGCTGATGTGTCCCCGCTTGGTGAAAATCTGCACTACCCCGTTGTTCGCACGCGAGCCGTAGAGCGCAGCAGCAGCGGCACCTTTCACGACTTCGATCCGGTCGATGTCGTTGGGATTGAGGTCGGCCACCCTGTTACCGACATAGCCCCCCATATTCGCCAGCTCATTGGAGCTGTTGTCGATGATCACGCCGTCGACAATATACAAAGGCTCAGCACTGGAGGAGATCGTGGATGTGCCGCGGAGCCTGACTGTTACGCCGCCGCCGGGCGTTCCGGAATTTTGCTGCACCTGTGC
>JACPSI010000084.1 GCA_016193365.1 Ignavibacteriales bacterium | reverse complement strand
GCAGTGATGGCAGTTGTGTCGGAATAATAGCCGGCGTATTTCAGGTCTTTTTCTATAACCCTCGCGGCGGTAGCCAAGCTTTGCGTTGTCGTGGCCGCAGACGTCCTTTCATACTCAGCATCTCTCAAAGTGAGAATAAGATTCATCACAAGCGCCAGAATGACGCCCCGTAAAGCGATGGAACCGACGATATCGAGAATTGCACCCATCTTAGAATGTCATTATGCGAGTAATCGTAAAACCTGATGGCAAATAGTTCGGATGCTCCGCCTTGACATCTACTCTCTTAAGCATGGTTTTACTTGTCGTTTGCGTCAAATTGGTGCGAGAAACCAGATAATACACTTTCACAGAAACAATGAATCCCGTTATCGTTTGTCCGTCCACTCTCCGAGTGTAGCCGTTGTAATCGTCGACGTCGTCAAACTTGGATACGGACTGAAATGGAGCGACATCAGGTAAGGAGGAAAGCGCTTCGCCAGATTCTGGACCCAAGTTAGAGGACGAAGTAAATGCGTTAACACCATTCGTGCCGTAATTTGCCTGATTCTCATCAAATTTTTTCCGGGATGCTTCCGTCATCAACGCGTTCGCAAGATCCGCTGCGATATCAATGGCCTCAGCCTCAAATACGGTCTCCTGACTTTCCATGAGCATCCGGTTCGAGCTGATCGTAAGCATAATGAGCAGCACCACAAAACCTGCTGTCAACATTGTTTGGCCAAGACTCACGTACGGGGGCTCCTCGATGCCTTTTAAAGTTTCTGACCCATGGAGGCGCTCACAAGCTGTTGCGCCGTTTTTAACGTTCCGTTGACGTTTTGCTCAAGCTGAGCCGTGTACTTCGAATCGGAAAAGTTGCCGTGGAGAAGATTTGCCGTCCGGAGCATCGATTTGATCGCCGACTGGATGACGCTGAACTGCTGCTGAATTTCTTTGAACGCTTTTTCGAAGTCACGCCGACCTTCGTTTTTCACGTGAGCCGTCAATTCGGACTGATACTTTTCAATATTCAGGGAAGCGACGGAAAGCGAGTTATCGAGTATCTGGGTAAGGGAAGCGAGCGTGCTGTGAAACGTTTCGATCGCAACGAGACTCTTTGAACGTTCGCGTTCAACCATCTCGCGGCGTTCCCGCTCCTTGCGAAACTGGTAGCGCTCATACACGCCGTTCACAATGACAGGAACGTGATGCAAATCGATGTTCTCCTTGCGCACATAGTCATACGCGCCGAGCTTCATGGCTTCGACGGCGATATTCTCCGAACCGGCGGCTGTGAGCATGATTACCGGGATTTCCATTTTCTGTTCGTGCATCCACTGCAGGACGTTCAGCCCGGAAATACCTGCCATCTTGTAATCCAGAAGGACAACGTCAAAGGCCTGTCTCTGCAAGAATTCGAGGGCCTTTTCGCCTGATTCGCATACGACCACCGTATGCTGACGTGTCGATGAGAGAATTTCTTTCAGGACAAGTCGAAAAGGACCATCGTCGTCGACGATAAGAACGTCCAACACTCTTCGATTCGGGTCTATTTTTTCCATGGAATCACGCTTAGTTTTGACTGTGAGGACGAGGCTCAGAATGAGCCACAAATCTAGGCTGTATCATGTCGCAACTATAGTGCCAGTTACGATTCTTAGAAATCCATTGAAAAATAAGGAGTTATGGCAAGAGAATGCCGACAACTTGACGACAATTCCTGAATTTTCAGAAAAGCCAGAGAAGAGAATTCCTATTTTTTCAGAAAATAGACTTCGGTAATTATTACATTGCGGTGAGGCTGAAGATGGAAAGGAGAGAGCGGGAAAAACTAGTCGTCCTCAACCGTTACGGAAGCTACTTCCTCAAGTGTTGTTATTCCTCTCAACACGAGGTTGAGTCCGCTTTGCCGCAGTACTTGCATACCGTCTTTAAGGGCCTCGTTTCGCAAAGCTTCTTCGTCGATGTTTGTATCTGCTTGGAGGACAAGACGCCTTATGGCTTTGTTGAAATAAAGCGCTTCGTGGATGGGGAGACGGCCCCTGAAACCCTTTACACAGTTTGCACACCCTACAGGCCGGCAGATTTTTGCTTTGTCAAGGTCCGCACTCGAGACGCCGAGCTTTATAAGCGCCTCTTTCTCAATGTCCGTTGCGGGGGCCTTGCATCTGTCGCAGAGCTTCCGGATCAGCCGCTGAGCAAGGATGATGTTCAGCGTGTAGGCAATCAAGAAAGGCTCAACTCCCATCTTGTATAAGCGTGCAATTGCGCTGACTGCATCGTTCGTATGGAGCGTGGCAAATGTCAGGTGGCCGGTGTTGGCGAGTTTGATGGCTAATTCCGCCGTAATGCGGTCCCGAATCTCGCCCACCATGACAATATCGGGGTCGTGGCGCAGGATGGCGCGCAGAGCTCCGTCAAAATCGAGTTTTGGGTTGAGTTTCACTTGCCGGGCGCCGTCGATGAAGTATTCGACCGGGTCCTCAACCGTTATGACATTCAGAGAAGGATCCATGACGGTTTTGAGCGCTGAGAACAGTGTCGTGCTTTTGCCGCTTCCCGTCGGTCCGGTAACGACGATCATGCCGTAAGGTTTTTCAATTGCTTTGCGGAATGCGTTTTGAGAGTACGGGTCGAATCCCAGATCCTGAATACGAGTACTGAAGTTGGGCTCCTGGAGAACACGAATAACGATGGATTCGAACTTGCTCTTTAGCTCTTTCCCCACGATAGGGATAACTGAAACGCGGAAGCGCACGGTTTTTCGGTCCACGATAAACTGTGCGAACCCGTCTTGTGCGGTATTTCGTTCGAACCGGTCAAGGTTCATGGCGCGGTCTTTGACGACCGCAGAAACAGCTTCGGCGCGCGTTTCAGCGTGTGTGTACCACAGTGACAACCGGCCGTCCACCCGGAAGTGAAATTCTGTTTTCTTTTCTCCGCGGGGCATAACATGAATATCGCTTGCTCCGGCCCGAACCGCATCCATAAAAATCCGCTCCACAAGTTCCACCAGCCCGCTCCGGTTAATCTCTTCCTCAAGGGCTTGTTCGTAGAGATCGGAGTCCTCCTCCATTTCACCTAATACGCCTTCTCTACCCGTGTCGGACTCGAAGTCCGCGTATGCCGAACGTCCGATATTGACCCGCTGCCAGAGCTCTTGCCATTGGCTCAACCGCACATAACAAATCTCGAACTTTGGAAACGAAAACGCGCGGGCAATGGTGTAGACTTCCCGCTTCGTGGGGTCGGGGGTAATCACGAGCAATCGATCCGGCCGGTCACGGTCTACCATAAAGGCAAGGACATGGTTTTCCAGGGCGAGCGTCTTTATCGCGACGGGGAGGTTGTTGAGCTCCTGCCGCATGAAGTTTACGTTATCGTCAGTCGGAACTTCCTTCGACAGGTCAATAGTGCGGAAGGCGTAATAGTTGGCTATTTCACCGTATATTTTGTCGCGGTCGAGGTGAAGCTCATCCACCAATACTTGCGGCAATTTTCGCCTGTTTTTGGTGTCTTCCTTGCTGAGGATATCAATCGCGCCAAGGAGGTCGTGGGCAGTAATAATTCCCTTTTCAACCAGGAGATCCCCCAGTTCTTTCTTTGCCACTCTAGCTTGAGACGCCATTTTGTTTTATCACGGTAGCGTTTATGGTATGCCCTCGATCTTGATGGAGGCAGTTTCAGATGACAGGAATGTCAGGAACACCATTGCCACCATGATGATGAGCGAAATACTGACCTCGATAATACTAATAAGGTTTTTCATGGCATAACGGTTTTCCAGCTCGTAAAAATCGGCAAGCTGCAGGGCCGTTCCCTTCACATCGCCCGTCTCGGCTGCGGTTCGGAACCGCGAAAGCGCCATCTCAGGAAAGAATCTCGTCATTTCCATGGCCTTGGCAAATTCGGTTCCGTATTTCAACATGGCGGGGATAGCCACCGTGCGAATTTGTTTCTCGAGGAAGTGATTGCGACTTGCTTCCGCAGCGTGCTGAATTGCGTCAATGTTCTCCTGGGATGACGTATACATGATGCCGAGGACTCTGCAATACATTTCAACGCTTGTGTTTTGAAGGATGCGTCCGATGTAAGGGATGCGGACGATCAATTTGTCAAAAAAATATTGACCCGATGATGTCGTGAGCCATGCATAGAATCCACCAAGCAGTGCAAAGAAAGCAAGAGTCAATAGAAGGAGATTCTCTTTGATGATCTCGCTGATTTCGAGCGTCGTTGTCGTGAGCGGAGGAAGTTCCCCCGCCATAGGGCCGAGAAGTTTTACCATTTCCGGAAGGAGATAAAGAACGTAAAACCCGATGGCGCCCACAAGCGAAAGAGATGTAACGGCGGGGAGAATAAGAGAACTCGCCAGCCCTTTCTTGAAGTCGGCTTGACGCTCGACAAAATGAGCGACACTCTCAAAAATCGATTTCATATCTCCGCTCTTCGATGCAATACCAAGCATGAGAGCGGTTTCTTTTCCGAACACTTTCGATTGGCGGATGAACGCCTCGCGTGAATCCGTCCCTTCCTTCAAATCTTTTATGATCGCACGGATGGCTCCCTTCAGCTGTTTGTTGCGAACGTTGCCTGACATGATCTGGAGTATCTCGTGGTACGGCATTTTTTGCTCGAGGAGACGAGCGCTGGTGCCAATAAAAGAGACCAACTCGTTGGCGGGAGCTTCAAACTGGATGTCGAAATGTCTCCGTACGAATCGGACTTCAAAGCCAAGCTGTTTTAACGCGGATACAACTTCGCTTTTCGAATACGCGCTCTGGACTCCATCGATGATATTGTTCCCGCGGCGGACTCGATAAGAAAAATTCTTCTTTTTCCGAATGGAGATTCGGGAGAGGCCAAGACTTCTGGCAAATTCATTTGCTTTCTCGCGGGCGCCGAGGAAAGATGAAGCAAAAATCACCCTCTGCACAGGCTTTCCACTTTTGTTGACTGCCTGAATTCGATATTCTGTTCCCCTCATAGGGAGAGCACTTTCAGATGGTCAGCGTATGGTGAGTCGGATAGACGAAGCAAGCATTAGCGCTTGACTTCTTTTTTATAGGGCTCCATGAGATACGGCACCCCACAATGATAACAAAACTTCCCGTAAGGGTGCAGGATTGGCTCAGCGCACTGCGCGCACTGTTCAATGAGCTTTGTTCCGCAAAGGATGCAAAAGCTTTGCCGCTCCAGGACGTTCGAGAAATTTCCGCACTTGGGACATAGGCGGTATTGGTGGTTATTGACGGAATTTGCCATACATATGCCTCCTTAGACCGTCAACATCTGCTCAATAACGATGCCATAGACTAAATTAGAAGAAAGCCTTGAAAAATCAAGCAGTTAAACCACTTGATAAGGCTGTATTTCATTAATTCCGAGTTTTCCGGAATAAAAGGGCTTCTTTTTTCCTTTTTTTTCGGAAAATCATCCCCAGTTCATGTTCATGCCTTTTTCCGTAGTTTTATTCCAAGTTTTGAGCACTTGTCGTACAGGGTCTTCTCAGGGATTCCAAGGGATCTTGCGGCTTCGCGAATGTCCCACTCATTCTGATCAAGGGCTCTAAGGATTGCCAAACGGGACGCCCTTTCTTTTGCCTCACGTTCCAGCTGCGGCAGACTCAGGGACTCCGAGATCGGAACTCTGATTTCGGCAATCTCTTTGGGAAGATACTCCGGTTCGACGATGTTCGTGGGCGAAAGAAGGATAGCCCGTTGTATAATGTTTTCCAGCTCACGGATGTTTCCCGGCCAGGAATACTCCATAAGGTGTTCGAGCGCCATGGGAGAGACACGAAGCTTTGGCCGACTCAGCTGAACCTCGTATTGGCGAAGAAAATGTTCCACCAGGAGAGGGATATCTTCTTTGTGCTGTCGAAGAGGAGGAATGGAAATCGGAAAAACATTGAGGCGATAAAAAAGATCCTCTCGAAACTCACTTTTTTGCGTCATGGCAAACAAATCGCGATTGGTAGCTGCTATGACACGAACATTAACGGGGATGGGAGTCGTCCCGCCAACACGGTCAATTTCTTTTTCCTGCAGCACCCGAAGGAGTTTCACCTGAGCATGGTTATCCAGGTCTCCGATTTCGTCCAGGAAAATTGTTCCGCCGTCAGCGAGCTCAAACTTTCCAAGCTTTGTCTGCGTCGCGCCGGTAAAGGAGCCCTTGACATGTCCGAAAAGCTCGCTTTCGACGAGGTCCTTGACAAGGGATCCACAGTTGACAGCAACAAACGCGCGCTCATGCCGTTTGCTCGCCATATGAATTTCCCGCGCAACTAATTCCTTGCCCGTGCCGGATTCGCCGGAGATCAACACCGTCACGTCGGTCATCGCCACGCGATGAATGGAGAGGAGGAGTTCCTGCATGGCGGCGCCGTTGCCAACGATTTTTCCTGATACCCTCTGCACTTCCTCCCGAAGGACCTGATAATCGCGCTTCAAGGTTCTTTCGGCAAGCGACTTGTCGATGAGCGTTTTGAGCTCCTCGATTTTTGGAGACTTTGACACGTAGTGAAAAGCTCCAAGCCTCATCGCCTCGACGGCCGTTTCGACATCCGCATGAGCAGTTAACATAATAACCGGAAGGTCGGGCAGAATTTCCTTGACTCGTACGAGTACATCGAGGCCACTCTGGCCGTCGCCCAGCATGAGATCAAGAAACATGACGTCTACTTTCTTCCGGCTCAAGTGTTCCAATGCGTCACGTTCCGTTTGCGCCTGGAGCACAACGAACGTCGAGCTCATCAAGGAATCAAAGTCCTCGAGGAACGTCTTGCTATCATCCAGCACTAAAACAGTTCTGACGTCTTCCAAGGTCCTACCCGAGTTTCAATCGCATGAGGATGGTGGTGCCTTTGTCCGGAACACTCTCTTTTATACTCACGTCGCCCTCGTATTTCTGCAGGACCTCGGCGGCGTCCACGAGAGTCGACCCTTTTGTCTGCGGGTCGAAAAACGTTTTCCAAAGATCAGGCTTTAACAGGATCCCCGAATCGCTAACTTCCAACAACCAGCGGTCAAGATAAGTACGGCCGTTCACCGAAATCATGCGCGCCTTGCCGGAGGTTGGTCTTCTTACGAAGAAGTCAAGAATCGTCTGGAAAGCCCTTGAAAAATCCTTGGACGAAATGACGACCAGTGACTGTTGAGCAACGGCGTTGTTCAGCACGCGAATGTGATTCTGCTCAAAAGAACTTTGCAAATTTTTCAACATTTCTGCGATGACAACGGTTGGGTTGCACCGATAATCTGCGACCAGTTCCTTTCTGATTGCGCGAAATGCATGGAGTATTTCGTCAACATGGAGCGGGATAACTTGTTCGAAACGGGCGATCTCATCAAGGTTCGTCGTTTCGTGAAAACTGCTGGATTTCAGAACAAAGGCGAGTTTTTCGGCGTGCACTCTGAGCGATTCCACAATATCGGGCTCAATGGAATTATGCCGCGTCTTCTGAACGATCGCCTGGATTGCCGGAAGGGTTCTTTCCAGGTAATGCGCAATGGTGTCACGAAGTCGTACCCGCTGTGTGTGGGAAAGGGCATGTTTCAGATTCCTTCCGAACAAGGCTATGCTGTTTAGATTCAGGTGCGCCCATTTTCCATGAGAGAAAGGCTGCAAGAGCCGGAGAATCTGTTCCTGCACATGCTCAGGGTCAATTGTCGACCTTCCGCTCTGGAGATACTGCGGGTCCGGTTCGTCAAGGGATTCATACGTTATCGAATCGTCGGTCGCGTCTATGACAACGCTAAAGACAGAACCCTGTCCGGGCTGACTCTTGACTTCAAGCTGGTATCCGATCAGCTCGCACAGGGAGCGGGAAATTGCCAGACCCAACCCGGTGCCTTCAAATTTTCGTTTCGTGCCCGAATCAATCTGATGAAATGACTCAAAAATCGACGACACCCGGTCCAGCGGGATACCAACCCCGGTGTCGATCACATCGATCCTCATCGGCTTGCGCGTTTTTGGATGGACGCCCGCTCGTACGGTAATGCTTCCTTTTTCTGTGAACTTGATTGCGTTGGCGACGAGATTAATCAACACCTGCTTCAGTTTCCCGAAATCAGTCTGGAGGAGGGCCATAGGGTGCGGGAGCTTTCGGAGAATCTCCACTTCATTGTTACTAAACCGGTCGACAAACTGGTCCAGCGTTTCATGGATGAGCATGCTGAGGGAGACGTCGGTTATTTCGAGATGAGTTTGCCCCGCTTCGACTTTCGAGAGGTCAAGGATCTGATTGATGATGTCAAGGAGATGTTTCCCGTTTTCCAGGATTCGTTCAAGGTAAAGAACCTCACGCGGGTCGATGGTTGTTCTCTTGTTTTTCAGCAAGACATTTGCGAATCCGATAACAGAGTTGAGCGGCGTCCGAAGCTCGTGGCTGACGTTCGCAAGGAACTGGCTTTTTGCGTTGTTGGCTTCTTCGGCGCGAATTTTTGCTTCTTCGAGGAGGCGGGATTTTTCCTCAAGACGGTGCAGGAGGTTGCTCAATTCTTCATTGGTACGCTCAAGCGCTCTTTTTTGAACCAGCGTTTCCTGGGTTCTCTCGGTGACCTTTCTCTCCAGTTCGATGTTTCGCTCAACGAATCGACGTACGCGTCGTGTATACAGGATGATGGCGCCTGCCGCCAGGAGGATGAAGGAAACGCCATAGAACACTTTCGTTTGGTAGAAAAAAGGTTTCAACGTTAAGGTCATCGTTGCGCCCTCCTGATTCCAAACTCCATCGATGTTGGCGGCTTTCACCCTGAATCTGTAGTCGCCGGGGGAGAGGTTGTTATACGATACCGTCCGGCGGGTCCCCGCTTCGACCCAGGTTCTGTCATAGCCTTCGAGTATGTAACGGTATGACATTGTGTGAGGCGCTTGAAAACTCAGTCCAGCATAGTGGATTTCCAGTTTTTCGTTTCCGGCGTCTACTTCAATATCCGGAGAAAGGACGAGGGGTTTGTCGTCGGCGAAGACATAATCGATTGCAACCGGTGGGGGGGTCGTGTTGACATTCAAGGCCATGGGGTCAATCACGGCAAGACCTTTGATGGTTGAAAACCAGAGCCTCCCGTCTCTCGATTTCCAGGCCGAGGGCTGCGAGCCACCGTTGGATTCGACTGCCCTCAATCCGTCGGCCTTTCTGTATGAATGCGTTCGGACAGTGGAAATCCTGCCGTCCACAAAATCAATGAGCTCGGACCTGATTGCGCTGGCAATACCATTGTCACATCCAAACCAGAGCTTGCCATTGGCATCATCCAGAGTGCTATACACGATGTCGTCAGCGAACCCATTTTCTTTTTTGACTGAGGTGAATTTTCCCTCTTTAAGTACGATTAAACCGCCGTTGTATGTCCCGATCCAGAGAATTCCTTCCCGGTCCTCGTAGAGCGACATAATCACATCAGAGGCAAGTCCGTTGTTCACCGAAAATGACCGGAATCTTCCGTTTTTGAACGAACTGAGCCCTTGATTTGTGCCTATCCAGAGGGTCCCGTCACGGCTTTCGGTGATTGTTCGTACGAAATTGTGCGGCAGGCCATCGCTGACAGAAAAAGTCTGAAATCTTCCGTCACGCAGGACGCTCAACCCGCCATACGATCCGATCCAAATTTGGCGTTTCGAATCCTCGAAGATCGCGTACACGTAAGGCGAGGGGACGTCATATGTTTTTGTCACGTTGGTGACGATGCCGTTTCGAATGACGTCAAGACCGCCGCCTCTGGAGCCAATCCAAATGGAGCCGTTATGATCTTCAAGGATTGAGCGAACGACATCACCGGAGAGGCCGTCCTTCGTCGAATACGAAGTGAACCTTCCGTTCCGGAGTCTGGCAACACCTCCTCCGTTGGTGCCGGCCCAAATATCTCCGTTTCGTGCGCCATACACACACCACAGGACGTCGTTCTGAAGTCCTTCAGAGGTCGTGTACACGATGAATTTACCGTTCCGCAACAAGTCTATTCCATCCGCTGTTCCGATCCACAGATTTCCTTCCCGGTCTTGGGCAAACGCTCCGATGTAGTCATTTGTCAGCCGTTCTTTCGTCGAATACGTGGAGAATTGTCCGTCCACGAATCGATTCACTCCGCCTCCGCTCGTGCCAATCCAGAGAGTTCCCCGGCTGTCTTCAAACACTGAACTGACCAGATTGCTACTGAGACCCTCCTTTGTAGTAAACCACCTGAATGTGTTTTTCCAGAGCAAGCAAAGGCCGTACTGAGTTCCTATCCAAACGCGGCCATCCTTGCCGCAAAAAACAATGTTGCGACTGCTGACTTTCTTCGTCTCGTAATGAAGGCTGCGGACCTTACCTTTTTTGATATGAAAAAGATCTCTTCCGTTCGTGCCGATCCAGATGTTGCCGTTTCCATCCCCGCTTAAAGAGGAGATCTGAAAGACGGCATTGTTTTCCGTCAAAGGGAATGAAGTGATCACGCCATTTCTGAGTACGGAGAGACCCTCGACGGTCCCGATCCACAACGTACCGTCCCCATCTTCGAATAATGAGAGAATGTTGTCATTGTTCAACCCATCGCGCAATATAAAATTCTTGAACTGATTGTTGTGATACTTCAAGAGTCCGCCGCTTGTCCCGCACCATAAAGCTCCGTCGCGGGTTTGGAGAAGTGCAGCGATATTGTTGTTCGTCATCGCCGGCGTGTTGCTTTTGTCAAAGAGCCTGAAATGATCGCCGTCGAAACGGTACAGCCCGGACTTCGTCCCAATCCACAGATAACCATCCTTCGTTTGGTAAAGCGCACGCACTGCTCCCTGGAGAGAGCCGTCGCGGTTTTGCCAGGACTCGTGGACGTACTGTGTGATTGCACGAGAGGGATCGAGGCCGTTGGTGTTGCTTGATTGACTTGTCGCGCGTAATGGTATTACACCGAGAATGACGGGCAAGATTAACAAATTCCGAAAAATTCGGAATTGTAAACACATTAGCATTTCAGGGAGAAGTCTAAAGTTCATTCCTTGGTCATCGGCTCGAGTCGGAAAAAAGCCGGTCGATTGATGACAGGAGAACTTCGTCATCAACGATAGGTTTTGCGATATAGTCGTCAAACCCGGAGGAGAGATACCGTTCCCGGTCTCCCGTCATTGCATGAGCGGTAAGAGCAATGACCGGAAGTTTTCTCAGTCGCACGTCAGAACGCAGGTGTCCGAGCAGCTCGACTCCGTCCATTCCAGGAAGCGAGATATCAAGAATAATGAGATCGGGCACCGATGCTTTCAGCCCGTCCAATGCTTCGTACGCCGAGGCATACTCGGTAATCTCATAAAAATCGCTCAAGATGGCGCGAATGAGCAACCGGTTATCTTTATTATCCTCGACGACGGCGACAGTTTTTTGGGAGTCCATACAAACGCTGGTTTTCGATGTTCCAACAGGGAAATGTATGGAGATTTTCACTTACATGCTTTCCAGGCCATTTAATACAAGAGACCATAGAATGAAAAAATCCTTTGATAAACGGTACTTCGTTGATGGTTCATGGAGACTTGATATGGAGCGGGATATCTTTCAAGAATCCGGCATAAGCGGCGTTGCCTTTTGCCAGCCCGAATGTTACTTTCTTTCGCCGAGAATGCCAAACTAACGCAACGGTTCCTCTGAAGTGACCCCGGCACCGGTTTTTTAGTCCTGATATGATCCGACCTCAAAATCATAGAAGATGAAAGGATAAACAATGAAGAAGCTCTTTCTCATGTTTCTCGTCTGCTCTCCTGGTTTCGCGCAACCAACCCCGTTTACTGCGGCCGACTATGCCCGTGCCGAAAAATTCCTGGCGCCCAACGTTACAGGACTGATGGTCGGCGGTGAGGTCATGCCCACCTGGCTTCCGGACGATCGTTTCTGGTATCGCAGTACGACAGGAGGGGGCGTTGAGTATGTGCTTATCGACCCGACGAAACGGACGCGCTCTCCTTACTCGCCAACGCCAAGTGACACAGCCGGTACCGGGCAAGCGAGAGGTCGCGGTTTCGGTCGGGGGGCTGCTGTTACAACTGTGAAGTCGCCGGATGGAAAGCGTGAAGCGTTTATTCGCAGCTGGAACCTTTGGATTCTGGATGTTGCAACAAAACAGGAGCAGCAGCTGACGACTGACGGGACGGAGAACTTCGGGTACGCAACTGATAACGCTGGGTGGAGAAGCAGTAACCGGCCGGTTCTTCTTTGGTCTCCCGATTCAAGAAAAATCGCGACGCAGCAGCAGGATGAGCAAAATGTCGGGGAAATGTATCTTGTAGAAACGAAGGTTGGCCATCCCGTGCTGCGAAGTTGGAAATATCCTCTGCCCGGAGACAGTATCGTTGCAATGGTTCACCGGGTCATCATAGAACCGGATGCCGGGCATGTCATCCGGCTGCAGATGCCCCCTGATTACCACCGTGCAACACTGGGTGACGACCTCTCGATGGATGACTACAAATGGAGCCCCGACGGGTCGCAGCTTGCCCTCGTTTCCACCTCGCGCGACCATAAGCAAGCAGTGCTTCGTATGGCCGATGCATCGACCGGTGCCGTCCGCACAGTTTTTACGGAGACGGTCCAGACCCATTTCGAATCGGTCTCCGGCTGGCAAGTACTTTGGTCTTCGAGAGAGGTAATTTGGTACTCGCAGAGGGATAACTGGGGACATCTTTACCTTTACGATTTGAACACAGGAAAACTCAAGAATCAGATTACGGCGGGAGAGGGAACGGTCGCCCAGATCGTGAGGGTCGATGAAAAAAACCGCACGATAGTGTTCGGTGCTTACGGACGCGAACAAGGACGGGATCCGTACTTTTTGCACTTCTATCGCATCGGTCTTAATGGGAGAAACCTGGTGTTGCTTACTCCTGATGATGGCCACCACTCTGTGCGGCTTTCACCGTCCGGTCGGTACCTGGTGGATACATACTCCACACCCGAGATCCCTCCTGTCTCGACGCTTCGTGATACAGATGGAAAACTTGTGATGCCTCTTGAGCATGCGGACATCTCGAAACTCCTCGCCATAGGATGGAAACCTCCGATGCCGATCACAATGAAGGGACGCGACGGGAAAACGGACATTCACGGGCTGATGTTCCGGCCCACCACGTTTGATTCAACAAAGAAGTACCCTATCATCAACCATGCGTATCCCGGTCCACAGAGTGGAAGCACAGGGAGCCGGGCATTCACGCCCGCCCGCGGAGACCGTCAAGCGTTAGCAGAATTGGGCTTTATCGTCGTGACGATCGACGGAATGGGGACGCCGAACCGCTCCAAATCCTTCCATGACACCTATTACGGAGCAATGGGCCGCGATAACACCCTGCATGACCAAGTTGGTGGCATGAAGGAGCTTGCTCAAAAGTATCCATGGATCGATATCGACCGTTCAGCGATATGGGGACACTCGGGCGGTGGATTCATCGCTGCAGACGCAATGTTCAGGTATCCCGACTTCTTTAAAGTCGGCATCTCTGAATCCGGGAACCACGACCAGCGGTTGTACGAAGACGATTGGGGTGAGCGGTATCAGGGCCTTTTGACACGGAATGCCGACGGAACGGACAACTATGACGTCGAAGCGAACCAAAATATGGCAAAAGATCTCAAAGGTCATCTCTTGCTTGCCCATGGAATGCTCGACAACAACGTGCCGCCCTACAATACGCTTTTGGTTGTGGAGGAGCTGATCAAAGCAAACAAGGATTTCGACCTCCTCTTGCTTCCCAGTCAGGCCCATGGGTTCGGCAGCCAGTCGAATTACATGATGCGGCGTAGATGGGATTATTTCGTGAAATGGTTGCTCAATTCTGAGCCGCCAAAGGAATATGAAATCGGGGCGGGCACAAGGACTGGAGGATAATCAGGTGAGGCGTTTTTCTTTCGTGCCCGAAGGGGGACTTGAACCCCCACGACCTTGCGGCCACTAGCTCCTGAAGCTAGCGCGTCTGCCAGTTCCGCCATCCGGGCGATGACGTAAGGTAGCAAGTTTTTTCCGCAGGAGCAACGATAGTACTTTAAGAAAGTACGCTGCCACCGTTTACGTTGATTGTCGTCCCCGTGATATGGCTGGCAAGATCTGAGGCAAGGAAGAGAACAGCTCCCGCAACGTCTTGAGCAGTCGCAATTCTTTTTAAAGGGATAGCATCAACGACCTGAGTCTTAAACTCAGTGTCTGCAAAGACGCCATCGTTCATTTCTGTGTCAACCCATCCGGGTGCAACGGCATTGGCGAGAATACCAAACGGCGCCAATTCTGCCGCTATCGATTTGGTGAAGGCAAGGATTCCTCCTTTCGAGGCAGCGTAATGCGAGTGATTGGCTTCGCCGCGTTGTCCTGCAGTGGAGGCAATGTTGATAATCCGGCCGCCATTGTTTCTCTTCATGTGCGGCACAACGGCGTTACAGACATTGAATATGCCTTTGAGATTCACGTCCATAGTTTGATTCCAGAGGTTGTCGTCCATGTTTCCGATTTCCCCGTAGGTCCAAATTCCGGCGTTGTTGACAACGATATCGATTTTGCCGAACTCAACGAGAGTTCGGT
>JACPSI010000083.1 GCA_016193365.1 Ignavibacteriales bacterium | reverse complement strand
TTTCCGTCGATGCTCGGTTTTGCATCGTTGTATCTGGAGTCGGGCCGTGATCTGTTCTGGTTGAAATCGTTTAAAGAAAAAACCGGACTCATCATGACTTCACTGGCTTTTCTCGCTTGTGTTGTATGGTTAGGGATGAAGCCTTCTTATAACGAAATGTGGAAACAAACAATCAGGGTGGATCAACATTTTGATTACAATTCACGAAAAGGAAGCTTCTTTATCAGGAGCAGCGATTATCTGAACGGAGCCATGTTTCAAACTGGCGAGAGCAATGACACTCTTATTTCAGGTTGGACGAGAGAGTACAAAGTGAAGGATCTGTCGGCTGATCAGGAACCGTGGATAACAATAACGCGAACAATTGAATCTACACCGACTGATTCAAACCATGCGATGAACATCCTTGCGAGCATTCGCTTGAAGCATCGCCCGCTGTCAATGAGGCTAACGTACACTGGAGGAAAACACGGTTTAAAAGACGCGGGGAGTGTTTACGCTTTCACCTCGACGGCCCGAACGATTTCCTTGCATTGGAGTTTTTTCCCAGATTCGGTGTTGCTCGTTCCTATCGATTTCACAGTTGTGGGAGCAGATTCCGTGACGGAATCGGTCGAAGCAATTTTTGTTCAGCCTTTGGAAGCTGTGGATGTGAAGAAAAACCTGGCACATGTTTCCACGAGATCCACTCTGCGGCAAAGCACCACGATCAGGGCTTCTCAAATGAGACGTCAATGATAAAACCGCCTGATCTCTGGTTAAACAGTGAATGGCAGACCTAGGCCGGTGTTAGCTCAGTCGGCCGGTCACGCACACAGCCACCACTTGATTAGCGGGAAAAACGAGAAAATGCTAAGAAAAATGTAGCTCCTGACCAGAATTCTTCGCTTCAACGGGCTTATCTCCTTAAGGTAGGCTTTTATACCTGGAACCATTCAGTTCTTTCATGTGTTTTGTGTTCTTAACCGAAAAAGGCTTTCAAAATACCCTACATGAGGAGATGTGCGCTTCCCCGCTTATGCGCCATTTCGGACTTGACTTTTTCGATAGCGTGAAATAGATTATGTGTACCAAGTTTGTTGAGGAGAAAAATATAGACTAATTGAATCCTGTCTTCTGTCGTTTTCCAAATCTCGCGTTCCCGTACCACCACTTGGACAGAAGAAGATGCTAATCCACCCGTTTCACATCTATAACATATATCATCATATAGGAGGAGATATGAGATATCTGCTACCATCAGTAGGCATTCCTTTTCTACGAAGTAGCTTAGGAATGCTTCTCGTTCTCACCTTGTGCGCCCCCGCTGCACTCAACGCTCAGGGAGCGATGACCATTCAAGGAAAGATTGTTGACGCAAAGAGTGGTCAGGCACTTGCTGGAGCTAACGTCTTTGTCAAGGAACTCGGAGTCGGTTCCGTTGCTGGTCCTGACGGAGCGTACAGTTTCGTTATCCCAGCGGAGAGAGTTGCCGGTCAGGAAGCACTCTTGACTGCGCGCTATCTGGGTTACAGAGAAAAGCTGGAGAGAATTACAATCAATGGCGGAACTCTCACCAAAGACTTCGCCCTCTCTGAAGATCCTCTGGGAATGCAAGAAGTTGTCATCACGGGAGTCGTTGGAGGGACTTACAAAGAGAAGCTTCCTTTCACCGTGGATCGAATCTCCGCGTCTGACATTCAGAAAGTCCCCGCGAAGACTGCTGAGTCAGCTCTTCGAGGGAAAGTGGCAGGAGTGAAAATCGTTCAAGGCAGTGGTCAACCAGGCACCGTTGCGGCCGTTCAAATGCGCGGCGCAACGAGCATCAACACAGCAGGACGCGCCAAAGGGCCTCTCTATATTGTCGACGGCGTGATTCTGGGTTCATCAACAGTCGATATCGACGCTCTCGATATCGATAACATCGAAGTCGTCAAAGGTGCCGCGGCTGCATCACTGTACGGGTCTCGAGCTGCGGCGGGTGTTGTGCAGATTCAAACAAATCGAGCACAGAATTTGCCCGACGGGGAAACTCGCGTGACGTTTCGTAATGAGTATGGTCGAAACTCTCTGGTAAATAAAATTAGTCTTTCCAAGGCACACCATTTTAAGTACGATCCGTCAACGCCAAATAGTCCTTGGCGAAATTATGCTGGGAGAGACACGACGAGATTGGCGCGCGTGCCGGATACGTTGTATCGATTTGCGGCAGGAAATGTTGCCGTTGGATCGGCCAACACGTCTTTCAAGGACAAACCGTATGTGGGAACACTCTTCGACCAAATTGACGAATTTTTTGACCCCGGCTCTTACTACACCAACACACTGAGCGTGGCACACAGGAGTCGCAACACTAACCTCATGGTATCCTTGAGCAACCGCAATGAATCGGGAATCATTGATGGCCATGAAGGATACGGGATTCAGAGTATACGTGTCAATGCCGACCATAGGTTCATGGATCAGTTCAACCTTTCTGTAAGCGCATTCCACAGCAGTTCAAAGCGCGATGACCTTGGAGGCAATCCTTTTTACGGACTAACATTCATGCCGCCGGATGTAGACTTGCGTTGGCCAAACAGTCCGGAGATCTTTCAAAAATTAGGAATCAATCCGACAACGATAGCGCCAGCGGACGGAAGCCCTTATATCTATTATCCAGATCCCGGCCAGACACTAGAACAGAATCCATTGTATGGGGTTCACAATTCAGACCTTACGCAATTGAGGAAGCGGACGCTCGGAAGCGGATCACTTCGTTGGGCTCCATACCGAGAATTCGATGTGGAAGGAAACGTTAGTTATGACCGATTGGATCAGAACTACAAATCGTACTATCCGAAGGGATATAAGACGGTTAATGCTTCGTCGCTCAACACGGGTCGCGTGTACGTCGAAGACACCGGAAATGAGGCACTCAATGCCAGCTTAACCGCGTCATTCAATTATGACATCGGTGAACTCTCAACACGCTCTAAGGTCAGATACCTTTTTGAGCAGCAAAAAACGACCGAGGATGAGGGGGCTGGCAACAAGCTTGTTATTGGAGATATACAGACCCTGACGAATGTTTCGACCGATACAAGGGACGTTACTTCCTATTCGACAGAGATTAAGTCGGCCGGATACTATTTCATCACAGGGTTCGACTATATGGATCGCTACATCACGGATTTTCTTATTCGCCGTGATGGAAGTTCCCTCTTTGGATCAAATGAGCGCTGGCAAACCTATTTCAGGGCCAGTGGAGCGTGGAGGATGGCTCAAGAATCCTGGTGGTTTGCACCTGAAGAAGTCAACGAGTTCAAACTCCGATATTCGATCGGCACAGCCGGAACTCGGCCTGCGTTTGCTGCACAGTATGAAACCTGGAACATTTCCGGCGGGTCAGTTTCCAAGGGAACCCTTGGCAACAAGGATCTGAGGCCGGAATTCTCAACTGAGCAGGAATACGGTGTTGAAGTCGGTCTGTTCGATAGGGTTTTGCTCGAACTCATTTACTCGAACAAATTGACAAAAGACCAGATTGACCAGCCCCCGCTTTCAGCAGCTGCCGGCGGTTATTTAAACTGGTGGACCAATGTTGGCACTGTGGAAACAAAAACAACGGAAGCAAGTTTGAAAGCTTTTATCATTCAAACTCCTGATGTCAGCCTCTCATCGACTTTTTTATTCGATATGAGCCGTCAGAAAATCACAGAGCTCAACACGGGCGCATATCGGTACGGTCCGAATCAGCAATCGGGTGCGGTATTTCTCGCAAAAGCCGGTGAAGATCTCGGAGTCATTTACGGCCGTCGTTGGTTAAAGAGTACCGCCGACCTTCCTGCCAATTTGCAAAACACTGCAAGCCAATGGCAGGCGAATGATGACGGTTATCTCGTTCCGGTTGGAACAGGGAATTCCTGGAGCGACGGCATAACGAAGAAACTCTGGGGAACGAATCTGGTTTTGACAGACGCGAATGGAGCTCCCCAAGGATTTCCATGGGGTATGCCGGTGAAGTTCGTTGAAGGCAACTGGCCAAGCGGCGTTGACATTGTCAAAATCGGTAACGTCATTCCCGATTTTAACATAGCTTTTAACACGAATTTCCGTTACATGGGTTTCTCTGTTTACGTCCTCTTTGACGCACAAATTGGCGGCGATATTTACAATCTTACTCGCCAGTGGGCGTATCGCGATTTGATGTCCGGGGACAACGACCAAATCGGCAAGACCAATGAAACAAAGAAGCCTCTTGCCTATTACAGCGCGCTCTATTCCACCAACATCACCAACAGTCATTTTATCGAAGACGGCACCTATATGAAGCTGCGAGAGCTTTCGGTGAGGTACACTTTTGACCGTGAAGATCTCTCTTCTTTCTTCGGCGGCTGGATCAACCGTCTGTCGGTTGCACTCATTGGTCGAAACCTCATCACTTGGACGGATTACTCTGGATACGACCCCGAGGTGGGAAACACTTCCGGCCAGGGTGACGCTACGATCTTCCGGTTCGACGGATACTACTACCCGAATTATCGGAATATCAGCGGCAGTCTCGAATTCGAATTCTAATTAAGGAGAGAAACCATGAAACATACTAAAATTCGGATTATCGGATACATTTTGGCCGCGGCGCTTGTCTCGCTTTCGGGTTGCACAGATCTCGAAGTAACTAACCCAAATCAGCCCACAAGAGCGACCGCAATTACGCAGGCAGGCGATATCGAATCATTAATAGCGGGAAGTTTTCTGACATGGTGGACCGGTACTCAAAAAGATGCCGATTTCCCGGCTCTTACCATTAGCACGATGGCAGACGCTCATACTTCCTCGTGGGGAAACTGGGGGATGCAGGACCTTTCCTCTGAAGCCCGAATCGCGTACAACAATAGCAGTCTGTATGGCTACGCCGGTGTTAACAGGGATACATGGATTTTCATGTATCGTGCCAATGCCAACGCAAATGACGGACTCCAAGCGATCAACAAAGGGCTCGTCATCACCAACGCCAATGTCACCAGACGTGCGAAGGCGTTTGCGAAGTTTATTCAAGGCATCTCCCATGCCTGGATCGCAAGCTTTTTTGACCAAGGATACATTATAGACGAGACGCAGGTTATCGACGAAAACTTTAAACCTGCTTTTCAGCCGTATGGTCCCATCATGACATTTGCTCTTGCAATGCTGGATAGCGCAGAAGCGTTGTGTAACCAGGGATCATTCGGTACAGGTAATGACATACCGGGCACTTGGATCAAGGGAGTTACTTTATCAAACACGCAGTTCGCGGCCGTGATTCGTTCCTTCCGGGCACGATTCAGGGCCTCTGTTGCGCGAACGCCGGCAGACCGACAAAGCGTCGATTGGACGAAGGTCATTGCTGATGCGCAGAACAGCATTGTCACAGATGCCGCGAAGGAATGGGGGCCGACAGGGGATGGAAACTTCTGGTGGGACGGGCTGAAGTTTAGAGGCCAACACACAACATGGACCCGTGGAGACTATAAAACCATCGGCTTAGCCGACACGGCGGGCAACTACACTGCATGGCTCGCCACACCCGTCCAGCAGCGGAATGTGTTCACGATCAAAACACCTGACCGACGAATCACAGGCAACCCCGCTGGCACAACAACAGGGACGTATTTCGCCGCGCCCGCTTCTTCTCAGTTCCGAGATGACCGTGGGACGTACCATCATTCCCTCTACCGGCATAAACGCTTCGAATACCATCTGAATCAAGGTGCGACTGGTCTCATGACGTTTTTTACAAAGCCAGAGATGGACCTTCTCGAAGCAGAGGGTCTTTGGTATGCGAACCCTGTCGCTAATCGGGCAGCGGTCGTCGCCCTCATCAATAAGACAAGAGTAACAAATGGCCAATGGGCGCCACTAACGGTAGGGGATTCAGACGCAGATATCTGGAAGTGGTTGAAATATGAGAAGATGATTGAGACGTTCGCGACGGGATCCGGGATTCCGTGGTTTGACAGAAGAGGATGGGGCGAACTGGTTTCCGGCACGCTGATAAACTTCCCTGTGCCGGGAAGAGAATTGGAAGCTCGGGAAATGCCTTTGTACACTCTCGGTGGAGAGGGGCAAGCGGGAGGAGCTCCTAAAGCTCTCTCCCTTGGCAGGCTGACGCACCCAAGACTCCAATAACCTTTTCCATTTTCTTGTCAAGAAAGACCATCTTGATTCTCAAAGATGGTCTTTCTACTTTTAGGGAATTCATCGAGAGATAATTATGAAAATACTGCAGGCCATTTTGCTGAGATCTTTCGCTTCGCAAAACTCTATGATACGCTTTGTGTCTCCCCTCCTCCTTTTTTCAATTGTTCTTTCCTTTGGTTGTGCGGGATCAGATGAAGCTTCCGGTCGCGGTACGCTCATCTACTCGGCAAACCTGGGTACAGCAACGTTGTTTGATGCAAATGCAAAGAGTCGCACAATCCTCGAGCGCAACCAGTTTCGTATTCAGAGAGTCGAAACAAGTGCAGATATGTATTATCTCGAGACAGAATGGAAAAACCGCGGAGCGTTCGACGATGAGCTCGAGCAAGGGATAGAAGCGGGTCTTACCCGAATTATTATCCAGGCCACCCCAAGGGGGCGCGCAGCCAGCTCAGATTTACACACGGTACGGCTGCAGGCCGAGAACCAGGTACGATACTTGCACACGTTTGAATGGCGCGTCGCACCGATGAGCAACATGCTAATTGCCTATTTGAAAAAGCTCAGCGAAGACTTTGTCGTAGAGTTTCGGACCGGATATAGAAAATTCTGATTATACACCACTTAGCTTGGGGCTGCCATAAGATTTCAATTGCGTGGATTATGAGACATCGTCGGCTTTTTGCGCGTTCCTTCCTGTTATTCCTTATCGTCCCAATCTCTTTTACGTTCTGTCAGATTCGCGGTGAGCCGAACGATGAAATATTTAGCCTCGCAGTCTTGGGAATCAGTTCGAAGGAGCTAAGTCCCGAGCAGATCGAGCAACTTAACTCCCAGCTTTCGGCGGCCCTAAGGGGAACCGGGCGCTTTCAGCTTGCTCCCACACAGGAGGTTCAAAAGATTCTCACAGGAGCGAAACTTCAGGTCCAAGACTGCTACTCGATTCATTGTCTCGCCGAGGCTGGAAAAATCCTCGGGGTCCAACGAGTGTTGCAGGGTAACGTTGAACGACGCGGGAAATTTTATCAAGGATACATCAAGATTGTAGACCCTGCATCTACGTCAGTCGTTGCGTCCAAGAGTTGGGAATTCAGCGGCGAGTTTGAGGGATTCCTTTCTACATCCCAATCCGTCGCATCAGATCTGGCAGGAAAACGGGACGAAATTCAGACTAACAAGAAATGGTATCTGATCGCAGCCGCCATTCTGACTGTGGGAGCCACCATCCTCTTCATCAACAAAACCCTTGGGGCCGGGAAAGATCAGGGAATTCACTTCGAGGGCTCAGGAGGTGACGACCCTCCTCCTCCGCCAACCAACTGAGTTTTCCATCAGCGCGCGAATTACCCGGCTTGCAGCAACGCCACATTGTCCACATGATACGTGTGCGGAAACATGTCCACAGGCTGGAGCCGCTTTAACTCATATTTTTCCCGGCAGAGGAGATTTACATCCCTGGCTTGCGTGGCCGGATTACAGCTGACATAGACTATCCGGGGAGCCGCAAGCGCCACAAGCTCCTCAACCACTTTTTCATGCATGCCGCTTCTGGGCGGGTCGGTGATGACAACATCTGGCCTGCCGCGGGAATCCAACCCGGCCTTTCCTTTCGTTATCACTTCCTTCAAGTCGCCGAGCACAAAATCACAATTGTCAACGTTATTGGCGGCTGCATTTCGCCTGGCGTCACGGACTGCGCTCTCTGACGATTCGAAGCCGACGATTTTCTTCACAGCGTCAGAAATAAAAATCGCTATCGAACCTGTCCCGCAGTACAGGTCGTAGACCACATCGCTGTGCTGGAGACCCGCCATCGCACGCGCCGAATCATACAACTGCTCCGCCTGTGCAGTGTTCGTCTGGAAAAATGAGCTCGCCGAAATCGTGAAGACGAACTCTCCAATCCGCTCATGAATGACCCCTTCGCCAAAATAAACTTTCTCCACGTCACCGGAGGCGATCTGGGCTTTGCGAGAATTAACGGTGTTCACGATCGTTGTGATTTCGGGAATCTCCCTCCTCATAGCGCCAACGTATTCCCTCATAAAATCCGGCCGGTCGTCATACGTGACAAGGTTCACCATCAGCTCACCGGTCCTGATACTCTGGCGAATGACGAGAAAACGGAGATAGCCGATTTCACGCAACGAGTCGTACACGGGAATCTTTTTCATTCGCACAAACTCACGCGTCGCATTCAGGATCCGGTTTGACGTTTCTGATTGAAGGTGACACTCTTCGATTTCCAAAACTTTGTCGAACCTCTGCGGAACATGAAGTCCCAGAAACACCGAGCCCTCAGGTTCAGGCACTCTTTCTTTGTCCGGCATCAATGCACGCCATTGCTTGTTCGAGAAGGAAAATTCCATTTTGTTGCGGTAGAAATACGGTTCACGTGATCCGATAATGGGGAGAATATCGAGGCTGGTGAAACCCCCGATTCTCTGGAACGCATCAACAACGCGTTGCTGCTTGAATCGCAGCTGCGCTTGATACTCCACGTGCTGCCATTGACAGCCGCCGCACGGGCCAAAATGTTTGCAGCGAGGCTGAACACGCAATGGGGACGGCCGTTCGACGCGAACGACTTTTGCCTCCGCGTAATTTTTTTTGACTTTAAAAACCCGCGCCGTCACAATGTCGCCGGGTACTGCCCCGGTCACAAAAAAAACAAACCCGTTGGATCGCGCGACGGACATCCCCTCTCCACCCAGCGTTGACCCGCCGGTGCTGGAAAAGACTGCATCATCGATCGTCAGTTGAAGTTCAGTTCCCCGCTGAATATCCATCGACTCCACTATACTGATGGGTGTGCGTCAAGCGTTAGTGACGCACCAAGGATGGTGTCGCAATAGTGATTACGACTCGAGTCGGCCGGTCTTGATTTCTCGAAGTTCGCGAAAATCATTCAAGCTGCATTATATACTCAGCCAGTAACTGATTTTGAGGAGGAGTGCGTTTTCTCCTGGCAGAGAGAAGGTTTTCGAAAAGCTGTCGCCGAACGGCGTCAGGAAACCGCCGTCGTTGCCGCTGCGGGCCTGCGACCAGACGAAGTACATCGTGCTCCCAGGCAGGTATTCCCACCGGAGGACGATGTTGGAGTTGAAGGAAAGGAAATTGAACTCCGGCCACGCGAAGTTCGTGTAAGGTTCAAAACTCTCCCGCGATGTCAGGCGGCCAAAATTCTCGTGTTTGCCTTTGGCATTAAAGTATTGAAAATATACCTGGAGCGTTAAATCCCTGGTAAACACATACGTTCCTCTCAATGTCAGATCCCATGCTTCCGTTGACCGGTCCGCAAAAATGGTTGTGTCAGGGCTGCTTCCAAAGTTATACACCCACGCCCATTCGTTGGCGCTGGTTGAACGAGAACCCTCAATTTCAAGAGTAACGTAACTTGCGGGCTTCAGTTCGAGCTCAAAAGCGGTCGACGCAAAACGTGCTTTCCGATTATCACTGCCGACAGTGAAGAAGATATTCCCCACAATGTCTTCCCGCGGGTCCGACCCAACGAGAAACAGAAAGCTCTGGCTCGACGGCTTGTTGTAAAGGCCATTCCCCCGCGTCTCTCTGTCGTCATGTTTTCCCCAATCCTTCACCACCTGGTAACCCAGCTGCCAGTAGTTGGCGAAAGTCAGATTCCCCGCCGACTGAATCCAGTGAATAAGCTCGGCTCCGTCGAAGTTCTTTCGTATGTGATAGTTGAGATTCACAAGCCAGAAACGATACCAATCTGTTGGCCTCTGATCTCTATACGTTAATGTCGAAACGAATCCGTAATCGTTCGGGCGACGAAAGAAGCCGATATCATTGATGTTAAACTGCCTGGAAGTGAAGTCTGACGAAAGTGAGGCTAACCAATGATCGCCCCCGTCTTTTGCGACCGTCAACCTCCCAGCGGAGCCGGTAATCCTCTGTTCCACGGGAATGATGATCGCCTGGTCTAACCCGCTCGTGGTATGCGAACCTGCGAAGAAGCCGTCAACTCGATACTCATTCTCGAGGAATTTAAGGTTCCAGTCGACTCCTCCCGTGAAGGCAGGAAGTCTTCCGTTCTTGTTCACCGAAGTCAGCATGGCGCCGACATTGGAATTGCCGAGCACATCCTGTCGCAAACGAACCAGACTATAATTAGCCAAAGGTTCTATAACGGAATCTCTTTCAACAACGTTGCGCAATCTCACGCGTTCTTCTCGCGTAACAGCTTCAAGGAACCCCATAGACAATCCCTCCGACGTCTTGCCCGAAATTTTTGCCGCTCCGAGGATTGTTGCGTAGCGAGGTTGGCTCATAACAGTGTCGACATCATTCGGTCTGAAGCTGAGCGCCGTTCCTATGCGTCTCGAGTAAAACAACCCCGGGCCAAAATCCCCTCCGAAAGTTGTGAACCGTAAAATCTGCGTCCCCTCGATAAAGAAGGGTCGTTTTTCAGGATAGAATTGCTCGAACGTTGTGAGATTAAGAACCTCAGGGTCGGCCTCCACCTGACCGAAGTCCGGATTGAAGGTCGCATCGACGGTGATGCCGCCGATCGGTTTATACTTAAAGTCCAGGCCGGCATTTGACGTCAGGTCGCGGCCGTCGGGATAACCGGGCGATTTCGGAATGAAGCGTCCGCCGCCCACCGTGTAGGGCAAGATTTCCATGTTTGTCGGGGATCGAATACCGCGAATTCCGGCAAGATGGCCAAACCTCGAGATGAACCCGCTCTCGTTTTTCCGAATCAGGACCCAATGGTCTTCCTCCCTGTTGCGTGCGATGCGCCGGAGGAACTGGATTCCCCAATTTTGCTCTTCTTTTTCCGGAAAGCGCAGGACGGCATATGGAATCTTGACCTCGGCAATCCACCCCTCAGCAGTAATTCTGGTTTCTACATCCCATACACCATCCCAGGAGTCGTCCTCTTCCGTTGCATCATTGTACTGAAGAATATCGACCTTCACGCCGGCAGCATTGATGGTGAATTCAAATGCGGTCTGGTGGTCATGATAGCTGTCAATGCGGATGGAAATCACATCCGAGAGTATTTCATCGTCCCTGCGGGCAAGGCGTGCAAAGATTTTCGACGGGTCGGTATCATACATCGTGCAGCCAAAATAAATCGCATCGTCATCGTAGAGAATACGGATCTCGGTTTTTTGGGTGGGTTGCTCTCCCTCGAACGGGTCACGTTGCGTAAAATCGGAAACGGGGGCTGCGAGCCGCCATTCAGGCTCATTCAGATTGCCGTCGATCTTTGGCGCCGCGGGGGTTCGAACCGCGGTGGCAGTTTTGGGGTCACTGCCGGCGAGTACAACGGAGGTGGACAAAACGAGGAGATGAGGTATTCTCATTCAGTATAATCGTACATCATGAAATTCCCCTGGCGGCCTGAAGTAATGCTTCTACCTTCTCCGGCGAGTCGGACTCAGCATAGAAACGAATGAGCGGCTCGGTCCCCGACGCGCGAACGAGCGTCCAGCCGTAATCGACAAAAAGTTTGAAACCGTCCTTCGTTTCGACTCTTTCCACGGGAAAATCACCAAGTGTTTGAACCCCCCTTGTGTACGCTTTAAGAATACGTTGTTTTTCTTTTTCTGTCAAATGAGCGTCATAACGATTGAAATAGTGCCAGCCAAACTCCTGCATTAATTCTTCCACAAGGGCGCTGAGTTTCATCTTTCGTGTCGCCATGATTTCGCAGATTAAAAGACCGATATACACACCGTCACGCTCAGGCAAGTGACCTTTGACTCCCAACCCCCCGCTTTCCTCCGCCGCAATCAGAATATCCCTGTCCGTCATGAGACGGCACAGATACTTGAATCCGATGGGTGTTTCGTGCAGGACAAGTTGATACTTTTGACACATTTTGTTGATGATGTGGCTCACGGAGAACGATTTTGCGACTTCACCCGTCCATCTTTTTCGTTCGACCAGGTATTTCAGAAGCAGGGCAAAAATCCTGTGTGAGTCTACAAAATTCCCTTTTTCGTCAGAAGCCCCGATTCGGTCTGCGTCGCCGTCAGTGGCAATGCCGATATCGCATTGCTTCTGAACGACAGTATCTGCGAGCTCTTTCAAATGATGGGGCAAAGGCTCGGGATGCGAGCCTCCAAACGAAGGGTTGAACGACTGTCGGAGCGCGACTTCCACGGGCAGAATTTTTTCCAGAACCCCCTGACCCGCCCCGTACATGGCGTCATACGCTATCTTGATTCCCGACTGCTGGATCAACGGAATATCAAGCTTCGCTTTCACATCGTCGACGTATTCCTGAGTAAAATCTTTCTTTTGGATGATGCCCTTCGCTGCGAGTTCTTGAAACGACCTCTTTTGAACGATCTTTGACTTCAGGACCTTCTTCAGTTCGCGCTCGACCTTGTCGATCATCTCCGGATGTGCAGGCCCGCCGAAATCCCCTTTGATCTTGAACCCGTTGTACTTTGCCGGGTTGTGACTTGCCGTAATGACGACTCCGCCGGCGGCGTTCAGCTTTTTCGTGAGGAGGGATACCATCGGCGTCGAAGAGATTTTGTCAGAAATGATGACGCGGATTCCCCGATTTGCGAGAACCTCTGCCGTCTTTTCCGCGAATTCTTTCGAAAGGAACCTTGAATCGTATCCGACCACGATACCGTTCTTGATCTTCTTGTGACGCTTGAAGTAGTTTGCCGTGGCGAGGGCAACCCTGGCGACGTTGTCAAATGTGAAGTCCTCTGCGATGACCCCGCGCCAGCCGTCTGTTCCGAATTTGATGGGAGATGGCATAAGAATTAGAGCGCTGGTGACGCCGAAAAAAATGATTTGCACTGATAAAGATACTTAGCACACATTCTGTGATTATCCCTTTTTCTGTGTCATCTGTGTTCTACCTTTCGCCACAGAGTTAGTCGAACTCCACATTCAAAGCGCCAAAGCCGGCATAGTAACCGTTCGTATCCAGTTCTTCCTCGATGCGCAATAACTGGTTATACTTCGCTATGCGGTCCGTCCTGCTCGCAGATCCTGTTTTGATTTGGCCTGCATTCGTCGCTACCGCAACGTCGGCCATGGTGGTATCTTCCGTCTCCCCCGACCGGTGGCTGATCACGGTGGTGTAACCGGCCCTTTTCGCCATCTCGATACAGTCGAGGGTTTCAGTCAACGTTCCGATCTGGTTGAGTTTGATCAGGATCGAGTTTGCTATTCCTTTTTCAATGCCCTTGGACAGGTAATCCACATTTGTAACAAAGATATCATCTCCGATGAGCTGAACCCGTTTACCAATTGTATCTGTCAGAAGTTTCCATCCGTCCCAGTCGTTTTCGGCCATGCCGTCTTCGAGCGAGGCAATCGGATATTTCTTGGACCACCCTTCCCAGTATTTTACCATTTGTTCCGAAGTCTTCTCAGATTTGTCGGATTTGGAAAAAACGTAACGTTTCTTGTCCTTGTCGTAGAACTCGCTTGCCGCCGGGTCGAGTCCGATATACAGCTGGTCTCCGGCCTTGTAGTTTGCTTTTTCAATCGCTTCGAGGATCACTTCAACCGCTTCCTCGTTGGATTTCAGATTCGGCGCAAAACCGCCTTCGTCTCCGACTGCGGTATTGTATCCCTTCTTCTGTAAAACGGACTTCAAAGAATGGAAAACCTCAACCCCCATTCTCAATGCCTCCGCAAAACTTGGGGCATCGAGTGGCATGATCTTAAACTCCTGAAAATCGACGTTGTTGTCCGCATGCTTTCCGCCGTTCAGAATATTCATCAGCGGGAGAGGGAGTATCCTTGCATTTGTTCCGCCGATGTAACGGTATAAGGGCAGTTTCTGCGATAGCGCCGCTGCCTTTGCGACCGCAAGCGAAACACCGAGGAGTGCGTTCGCGCCAAGTTTCCCTTTGTTCGGCGTGCCGTCAAGTTGAATCATCATTTTGTCAATGCCGACCTGATCCAGCGCATCGAAGCCGACGACCTCCTGCGAGAGCACCGTGTTCACATTTTCCACGGCCTTGAGCACTCCCTTGCCGTTATAACGACTTTTATCTCCGTCACGCAATTCTACAGCCTCGTTCTCTCCCGTTGACGCTCCACTCGGTATTGCCGCACGCCCGACAGTTCCATCTTCAAGTTCCACTTCGACTTCAATTGTCGGGTTTCCGCGGGAATCAAGAATTTCCCTTCCCCAGACATCCGTTATCGTGGTTTTCATTGAACTCTCCAGGAAAATTTCACTTTCGATTTTGGTCGATAAAACACGTCGGTCAATTACGGCAAAAATTGAAGGAAAATCAACGAACTCTCCCATCCTTCCGAAGGATCACTCATTCTCTCCGGTCCTTCTGAAGGATTACCGGTTTTTCGAAGAAAACCTTCCGAAGGTCAATGCCGATACCCTTTGAACCTTCGGAAGGACGTCAGAGGTTCGGCTTTTCTGCATTCTCCTCCATCCAGTCGCATCTTTTCAGCCATTCATCCATCTCAATAAAATACGCTTCGTTGGTAATCTCATTGAGCGACCTCCAAAAATGGACTTTCGCCTTTTGGTATTCCCCAAGCTTGAAGTAGATGAACCCCATCCTGCGTTCGCGGAGATATTCCAGAACACTCAGGTTCATTTTGCCTATTGATGACAGAGCGTCAATTCCCTCGCTGTATTCTTCCCTGGAAGCCAATTCCCGTCCCAGAAGGTACTTTGCAAGCAGGTCGGCGTTGTTTCGGCGCAACACACTTTGAAGATATTGAACTCTGCCAGAATCTGAGTTTTCCTCAATGAAATACGGCTGCAAATGCTGGCCGCCGGAAAAAGCCGCCTCGATCCTGAGAGCGCATGCCTCATCCAACGTGAGGTTGACGTGCGAAGCAAGAATCCGCTGGTAGGAGTCTACAGCCCGTTCTTTCAATCCAACAGCCCAGTAAGCATCACCAAGCGCAAGACGCAGAGGAAAGAGGGCGTGAGCAATTGTGCTGTCCGTTAGTTTCTCTTCTGCAAAATCAATCGCCTCCTGGAAATGCCTCATTCGAACAAGTGTGTTCGTCTTCTGAAAAACCGCCTCAATGTTTGTGCTTTTCTGCAGCGAGGAGCTTGATGACTCGAGGGCATCGACGTATTCCCGACGGTTGTACAGAGAACGCGTTTGGGCATTGATGTTTGCCAGCACGCGCGCGCACTCTTTTCCAAAAATCGACGGCCGCCTGAACAAATACGCGGCTTTCACCATTTCGGCGTCCGTTATGGTGAAGCGGGCCAGGTATTCCTTCCACTCGTCTATGAGTTCGCCCAGTCCTCTATTATAGTGTGCAATAAAATCTCCCGTCCTGTAAACCCTTTTGAACCTTCTGAGGCCGTAACGGTCGATAAGATACCGGCAAAAAGAGCCGGCGATCGTATAGCTTACACCCGGATACGCTCTGAGGAATCCCGACCAGGAAAACATGTTTTCGATATTCGGACGCACGCCAACTGCGAAAACTTCGGCCGCAGTACGATGAACGACGGATTCGTAGGCTGTGCGCTCAACAGCCACCGCAAGCCCTTCCGTCAACCCTGAATTTAGCCCGATGCGGAACAGCGGAAATCCAAAATCAGCCGCCATCACATGGACAAGCTCATGCTTGAGGCTTGATTCGATGTCTCCCTGGTTGATATGAATCTGCCACAGCCATGGTTTTGTAATGTTTGTTCGCCATGCGCCGACGAGCCTGCCTTTCTGCTCTGCTGAGAAATAAACGTACGAATGGAATTTCCTCTTCGGGTTTACACGAAGCTCATTGGAAAGGCGCGCATAATAGAATTCGTGCTGCAGCGCGATCTCACGCGCACGGGACTGCCTGATCGTGGTTGGATAGGAAATAACGAAATGCTCCGTTTCAATTCTTCCTCCAAGCTGTCCGCGAATGTACTCCGTTGACGATGAGAGCCCGAGGTCGTCGCTGAACCACATCATTGATGCAAGCACGAGCATGAGTCCCATTGCAAGCCATCTCTCCTTACTGGAAACGCTTTCTACCAACGAGAGCCTCGTCGTTTTCCTCTTCTGAACAACGTGAAGAATGGACCAGAGAAGTGCTACTTGAATGAGTGTCTGTACTCTGTAACTGAGCAGTCGCGTGGTAACGTTTAATGTTTCGTCGTAAGTGAACCCCGGGAAAAAACCTACAAGAGGATTGAAAGCGAATATTTGGATGCCGGTAAACGTTACGACTGGAATATGGAGCAATACACAAACGAACAAGAAGACGTAGAGAGTCTTGTTCCAACGTTCAACGATGGAGGCTATCAGGCATGCAAAGGCATTTGCAAAAAGAACGGCCGGGAGCGGACCGAGAAGAAAGAACGTCGCGCCATCCAGATAATCGCAGTTCTTGACAACCAACGCATTTAACGACATTACAACGAAGGGAATCGCAAGCAAGAGAAGAGAAGCGCGAGTTGTTTCACTAAAAAGAATTTCCGCCTTCTTTTCGCCAAGAGATGTGTGTTGACGGCAAAGAGAAAGAGACACAAAACCTGCAAGAAAGCTGGCAACGATAGATGTCAGCGCCGAGAATTCAAAACCAAGGTAGTTGAACAGTGGAATCTGCGCACAAGCGAGAGAAAAGGCAAGGAGAACTGCCGCTGCTACCTGAAACGATCTAATGGAGTGGTAACTCTTCGAGATAGGCATGGGGGGAATTCAGGACAACATTCTCGACAAAAGACTAGAATTCTTCACCTTTAACACGTTCGATATCTGCGCCGAGCCCCTGAAGTTTTTTCTCGATGGATTCGTACCCGCGGTCGAGGTGATACACTCGCAACACTTCGGTAATCCCCCCTGCGGCGAGTCCAGCCAGAATTAGGGATGCGCTCGCCCGCAAGTCTGTTGACATGACCTTTGCCCCAGTAAGTTTTTGACCGCCTACCACCGTTGCTGTATTGTCGCGAACAGTCACGTCTGCACCAAGGCGGTTGAGTTCCGGCACATGCATAAATCGGTCGCGATAGATTGTATCGGTCACAACACTCGTTCCTTTTGCCAGAGACATGAGCGCAATCCACTGAGCCTGCATGTCCGTCGGAAAACCTGGATAAATGGCAGTCGAAACATCCACTCCTTTGATTTCGTCGGCCGGTTGAATCTCGACAAAACCGTCCCCCCTTCTCATCCCCGCACCGGCATCTTCAAGTTTTGCTATGATCGCGTTGAGGTGCGCTGGAGTGCAGTTTTCAAGCCTAACCTTTCCCCCCTTTTTTCCGGCTATTGCCCCTGCAATCAGGAATGTTCCAGCCTCAATCCTGTCGGGAATCGTCGTGACGTTTTTTGGACGTAACTCGTCAACGCCTTCGACCTGAAGTTTGCTTGTTCCAATTCCCTGGATCTTCGCTCCCATGGACTGCAGGAATTCAGCTAGCGAAGTGATTTCCGGCTCGATTGCCGCGTTTTCGATGGTCGTGAAGCCTTGTGCAAGCACGGCCGCCATCATCACATTGCCCGTAGCTCCAACGCTTGAAACATCGAAAAGAATCCGGGCGCCTTTCAACCTTTTTGCGTTCGCCACAATGTAACCACCCTCAAGCTCGATACTTGCTCCAAGCTTTTTCAATCCCTCGAGATGAAGATTCACTGGCCGGGGTCCCCATGCGCACCCTCCCGGCATGGAGACTTTTGCCTTGCCGTAGCGAGCCAGCAAAGGGCCGAGGACGTAAATCGAGGCGCGCATTTTTTTTACGTGCTCATACGGCGCTTCAAAGCGTGATACTCGAGAGGAATCAATCGACATCGTGTGATTCTGTTGCGATGTTTTTACTCCCATCGATTCCAGAAGATGCGCCATCGTTGTAATATCCCTCAACGTTGGGGTATTCGATAACGAGAAAGAGCCGGGCGCCAGGATTGTTGCCGGCATCAAGGCAAGAGAGGCGTTTTTCGCCCCGCTGATTTTGACAGTTCCACTGAGCGGTTTGCCGCCGTGAATGACAAATTTATCCATGCTGAACGTGCAATTTTCGCGAGTCAATATAGTCCAATAACGTTTCAAAAGAAAGAATACCTAGGTTAGTTGGTGAGTTGTGAGTGGTTAATTTCGTACGCCAATTAACCACTCACCAACTAACCTTCTTTCCATTCCTTGTCTTTCGTTCAATTTTTGACTACACTTTTTTGCGAGAACAATTCCCAATCCGCAATTTACATTCCACAATCGAAATGTCAGTTCAGATCATCGTGGGAGCTCAATGGGGCGACGAAGGAAAAGGAAAAATCGTCGACCATCTGAGTGAAAACGTCGACATCGTCGCCCGATACCAGGGCGGTGCCAACGCCGGACATACGGTCGTCATCCCATCGAAGAACGGAAAAAACGAACAGGAATTCGTCCTTCATCTTATTCCTTCCGGAATTTTTCATCGCCATGTCACATGTGTCATCGGCAACGGAGTTGTACTTGACCCCGTCGCCCTGATGGCGGAAATCGAACAACTCCATCGCATCGGCATTCGCACAGAAGGCAGGTTATTGATCAGCCATCACGCCCATCTCATTATGCCTTATCACAAGATGCTGGATTCTGTGCGGGAAAAGGGAGATCAGAAAATCGGCACAACCGGTCGGGGTATCGGCCCGGCCTACATAGACAAATACATGCGGACGGGAATTCGCGTTGTTGATCTGCTCGACCGTGATGTGTTATGCAAAAAACTCAAGAGGAATCTCGAACAGAACAACGAACTTCTCAGCAAGATGTACAACTCGCAGGAACTTGATGTCGACTCGATTATCAGCGAATACCAAGAGTTCGACAAGAAGGTCGACGAATATGTGACCGACACATCGGCCTACTTGAACGAGGCAATTAGAAAGAAAAAGAAGATTCTCGCCGAAGGAGCCCAGGGAGCTTTGCTTGATGTTGACCACGGGACGTATCCATTCGTTACATCTTCGAGCCCAACGAGCGGAGGGGCATGCACAGGCCTCGGTATCCCGCCCACAACAGTGGATTCAATTATTGGCGTGGTGAAGGCTTACTCTACGCGTGTTGGCAATGGCCCCTTCCCTACCGAGCTCAATGACGAAACGGGCAACCGTCTGCGGGAGTTTGGCGGAGAGTATGGTGCAACGACGGGGCGCCCTCGTCGATGTGGATGGCTGGACCTCGTGAGCCTCCGGTACTCATGCCACGTGAACGGAATTGAAAAAATTGCTATAACAAAGCTTGACGTGCTGGATAATTTCAGTGAAATCAAGGTTTGCATCGGCTACAAGCGAAACGGAAAGCAATTGACGCAGTTCCCCACCGACGTTCAAACGCTTGAGGCTGTCCAACCGATCTATCGCTTTTTCGCCGGCTGGGAAGCTCCCACTTCAGGAGTTCGGAAATACCGCGATTTGCCCACGAACGCGCGGAAGTATATCGAAGCTGTCACCAGAGTCCTGGATACAAAAGTGTGGATGGTCTCGGTCGGAGCGAGAAGAGACCAGACATTAATCGTCCGTTAAAAATGAAATCCTTCCTTTCCGGGTCAATGCCCGTTTCGGGTAAGCTCAAAGTCTTGCTGTTGATTTTTGCGTTCCTTATCGTTGGCGGGACGTTGTTGTATACTCACGAAATTGTGCAGCAGCTTCAGGCAAAGGAGCGTGAGGTAGCCAATCTGTATGCGAAGTCACTCGGGTTCATTGCAAACGCAAAAGCTGGCGAAGGCGATTATAGCTTCGTGTTCAACGAAATCATTCTGGCGATCGACTTTCCTATTATCGAGACCGATTCCACCAACACTGAAATTAAGGCATATCGCAATCTGGGAGTGGATTCGTCTAAGTTTTCCGGTGAAGAGCTTCAACAATATTTTCTGGAAAAAATTGCCGAGATGGATGAGCTCCATGAACCGGTCAAAGTTGCCTTCCAGGATACCATCATCCTGAGTTACGTTCATTACGGAGAATCACCGCTCATAACAAAACTTCGGTGGCTTCCGTTTGTCGAGCTCTCGATTGTGGCGCTTTTCATCCTTATCGGTTATATCAGCTTCAGCTATGTGAAGCGCAGCGAGCAAAGCAACATCTGGGTGGGCATGGCGCGCGAAACAGCGCATCAGCTGGGGACACCGATCTCAAGCATGATGGGGTGGGTGGAGCTGCTGAAGGAGCAAGCAGGACGCGACGCAAAGAGGCTGGAGACCATCAACGACATGCAGAATGACCTCCTGCGCCTTCAAAAGATTGCCGACCGTTTCTCTAAAATCGGATCAAAGCCGGACTTGCATGAGGAAAACCTGACAGACGTGATTGAAAAAGTCATAAAATACTTTGAGCGAAGAATTCCGCACACAGGGAAGAAGGTGGCCCTTTCGATCCAGAACGGCTCGCAGGTCAAGGCAAAGATTAACCGCGAGCTTTTTGAATGGGTGGTCGAAAATCTGACCAAAAACGCTCTGGATGCGATTGAAAATGGCGTCGGAAAGATTTCGTTCTCGATTCACGAGAAGGGAAGCCAGGTGTTCATCGACGTAGCGGACACGGGAAAGGGAATCGACCTGAAACACCGCAACGAAGTCTTCCGGCCCGGTTTCTCGACCAAGAAACGCGGCTGGGGGCTTGGACTCAGCCTTTCGAAGCGCATAATCGAAACGTATCATCGCGGGCGGCTCTTCGTTAAAGAAAGTCGGCCGGGTTTTGGAACAACGTTCAGGATAAAACTCAAAAAATAATAGGACCGTAGATCGACCGCCACAGCAAATGAAGAAAATCCTCATTTCAGTTTTTGTTATTTTCGCTCTCCCTTCTCAGCTCCTCCCGCAAACCGGTGCGGAACTCATGAGGTTCGTAAAACAAATTGAAGGAAAGCCTCCTGAAGGTCGCAGACAGTTTATCAAGGACCAGCTCAGACGGTGGAAAGTGCGGTATCACACAATGGCGTTCCAGGCGAACCTGCCCTTCCGCGATTCATTGGTCAGGGGAGAGAACATCATCGTACCGATGGGCAAAGGAAAAAAGAAAATCATTGTCGGAGCACACAGCGACGCTGTGCCAAAATCTCCCGGCGCAAATGATAACGGCGGAGGAGTCGCAGTGGTTCTTGGGCTTATTAAGGGTCTGATGGATTATCAATGGAATCATAAAGTCGATTTTTGCTTCTTCGACCAGGAAGAAGGCGGCTTGCTCGGGTCCAAGGAGTTTGTCAAAAAATACAAGGATAAAGAAAATCATTTGGCGATGATCAACCTTGATGTGGAAGGAACGGGAGACGAAGTGTTTGTCGGGCCTGTGGGAGGCGGGGACGATAACGTTATCATGCCCATCGCGCGTAAGGCCGCCAAAAGGACCGGGTATACGTTTATCGAGGCTACTGTCTATCCCCCGTCCGACTACATGTCGTTCGCAAACGCAAAACTCGAAAACATATCCGTCAGTGTTCTTCCCAAAGGAGATGCGGACAAACTCGTTTCGTTCCTGTCAAACCACAAAGTAAATACCGACACGTACCCTCAGGTCATGAAGGTCATGCATACACCGCACGACTCGTCAGCCTACATGTCGCCGAAGGCCCTTGGAATTTCTTTTGAATTCACAAGAACACTGTTGATGCTGCTCAATGAAACGAAATAGACGTCAGGCTATGAGAATACCCCACGCTTTGATTCTCTTCCTTTTCGCTTCTTCGTCGTTCGCGCAGCAGAAGGTTGACGAACTCGTCAATAAAGAGATAACGACGCTCATTCCCGTTTATCAGTATCTCCACGCAAACCCGGAGCTTTCCTACTACGAGAAGCAAACTTCATCCTTTGTTGCAAAGGAGCTCCGCACGCTGGGAATGGAAGTCACGGAAAAAGTCGGCAAATATAAGAACCCAGACCTCACCGGCTATGGCGTGGTTGGTGTCATGAGAAATGGAAAAGGCCCGACGGTGCTCGTCCGAACAGACCTCGATGCACTTCCCGTGGAAGAAAAGACAGGATTAGCGTACGCCAGCAAAGTAAAAACCAGGACCGAAACCGGGGAAGAAACCAGCGTCATGCACGCTTGCGGTCACGACATCCACATGACATGTTTTCTCGGTGCTGCCAGGGTGCTTTCTCAGATGAAGGATAAGTGGCGCGGGACGCTGGTCTTCATTGGGCAACCTTCAGAGGAACGGATTAGCGGAGCAGATGCGATGCTGGAGGACGGCCTGTATTCGCGTTTTCCGAAACCTGACTTTGCCATCGCGTTGCATGACGATGCATCCCTCGAGGCGGGTAAGGTCGGGCTGTGTGAGGGTTACGCGCTCGCCAGCTCGAATTCTGTGGACATCACCATCCGGGGCGTTGGCGGTCACGGAGCTTACCCTCACACGACAAAAGATCCCGTGGTCCTTGCGTCGCAGGTTGTGGTCGCGCTTCAGACCATTGTCAGCCGGGAGAACTCCCCGTTCGACCCGGCCGTTGTGACCGTGGGTTCCATTCACGGCGGAACAAAACACAATATCATCCCGGACGAAGTGAAGCTCCAGCTGACCATCCGCGCGTATCGTGAAGAAGTGCGTAAGAGCATTCTGTCCTCCATTGAAAGAATAACTCGAAACATTGCCGGGTCAGCAGGTGTGCCAGCCGACAAGATGCCCGTCATCAATCTCCATGAAGACGAGTTTACACCTGCGACGTACAATTCCCCCGAGCTCACACGCAGGTTGGATCAGGCTCTCGTGAAATCCCTCGGCCGTGAAAGCGTTGTCAGGAAAGACCCTGTTATGGGCGCGGAAGATTTCGGCAGATTCAGTCTTGGCGGTTCAATCCCTGCATGCATGATCTGGCTGGGCGCCGTGGATCCTGAGAAAATTATCAAAGCAAAGCACGAGGGTTCGCCTCTCCCTTCACTTCATTCACCCCTGTTTGCTCCTCTTCCTGAACCGACGATCAGAACTGGTGTCAAGACCCTCGTGACGTGCGTCATGGAGTTGATGAAGTAGCTACTTGCGTTTAAGAGGGGCGTTCGTTAATATTTGAGCGCTTTGCAGTATTGATACTCAGCAGTATCGATACTCACCCTTACTCCCCTGCGTGTTCTTCGAAAAGAGAACTCTGTGATTTCAAAAAATTCTTCATGAACCCGGCTTTGGCTTCGAGATTTTTGTTCGCTCAGTAAAACAGTCAATTTTTCCAATCTCAACTTCCTTCAAAGGGGGGCTTTTCATGCGTGCCTTGCGAACTCGTTTTGCAACCGGTGTAATCCTCATTTCCCTTTTTGTCAACTCAACAGATCTCTTTAGCCAGACAGTCTCAGGCCCTATAACGTCGGACACAACCTGGACCCTGGCCAATAGCCCCATGACAGTAACGGGAACAGTGACAGTGTCCTCTGGTGTCGCCTTGACCATTGAACCAGGTGTTGTCGTCAAGTTCAATTCCGTTACTTCTTTACTCGTGGCCGGAAAAATCGTCGCGAGCGGGACAGGGGCGAACCCGATTACGTTCACGTCAAGTGCTGGATCTCCGACACCGGGAGATTGGAACGGCATCGAGTTTCAAAACACGGCGAACGTTGGATCCGTCTTCAATGACTGCATCGTGGAATATGCCGGCGGAGGAGCAAGCGCTTCGGGTGTCTTTTATGTAACGGGGGCTTTCAGCATCAATATCACCAACAGCACATTCCGCTTCAACGCGAACCATGGCATCAATGCGCGCGCTTCATCCCCTCGGATCGCCAGCTCGACGTTTCGTGACAACACAGGATACGGAATCTATAGCGACTTGCTTTCAAACTTCATTGTCGATTCATGCGTGGTAAGCAATAACACAAGCGGGGGAATTCGCATCCCGGTTAATTCCACGCCACAGATTCAATATTGCGCGATTGACTCGAACGGAACGGGGATCGTGGTTGACAATAATGCCATTCCTGTAATTCGGTACAACAACATTCGCAACAATTCGACAGGAATTCAATTTACAGGCGTGGGTTCGACGCAGCCGACAATATCTAACAACACCATCACAGGAAATACGAGTTGGGGATTTCGAAACACGAGCACAACGACGACAGTGAAGGCAGAAAACAATTACTGGGGGAGTGACCTGGGGCCGTTTCACCCTAGTCTGAATGATAAAGGGTTGGGTGACCGCGTGAGTGACTTTGTAGACTTTCAACCTTGGACAACTCTCGCGGTGGCGCTTCCTGTGAAGCTTGTCTCCGCAACGATCTCCGTCAATACGACGTGGTATGCAGACACGGTGTACCGGCTCACGACCAATGTCACCGTTAATGGAGGCATCACTCTCACAGTCAACCCGGGAACCATTGTGAAATTTGGCCCCTCCGACCGACTCACGATAAGCGGAACTATCATAGCTGACGGCAAACCGGACAGTCTTATTGTTTTCACATCGGAGAAAGATGATCCGTATGGAGGAGATTCAAACGGAGATCTCGCGAGCAGCGGGGTTCCAGGGGATTGGGATATGCTATGGCTCAACGCCGGAGGCAACGGCAGTAGTGTGCTCGACAATTGCCTTTTCCGTTTTGGTGGCTCATCCGGGAACGGAAATCTCAGGATTGATAATTCGACCCCAACGGTGTCCGAGGTTTCCAGTGCCCAGAGTTCAAACTATGGCATGTTTCTCAACAGTAATGCCAACGTAACCGTTTCAAATTCTGTTTTTGGATCGAATGGGAACGACGGCGTGCTCATATACAGCTCGAATCCTTCCTTCTATGGTTCAAAGTTCGTCAACAATGGGCGTTACGGCATTTATGCAGCCAGTGGGAGCCCACACTTCTCCGTCAGGAAATGTGAATTCACGGGGAATAGCTACGGTATCGTGGCCGATGCAGGTTCTGCCGGCGCAACTCTTGTTTCTCTCGACAGCTCTGTCGTTTCCAACAATGTCAACGGCGGCCTCTATTTGTGGTACGGAACAGGCCCGCAAACATTCTCCTACAATCGAATTTCCAACAATGGCGCATACGGGCTTTGGTGTTATAATGTCGATGATCTCGTTACCATAGAAGGAGACACCATAATTAACAACGGTAATGATGGGATCATTACCTCCAGAGCTGTAATCTCAAACAACGTCATCCAGGGAAACCGCTATCCTATTGCTTTGATTGGCCGCGTGAATACGACGTACTCAGGCAACACAATAGCGGGAAACCAATATAACAATGCCATCGCTCTTCGGATGAACCGTGAAAATCTTTCGGATACGTTGAAAACAACATTCCCTGCCGGCATGACTTCCGGGACGTATGTTCTCATTGAGAATTCGACAGGTGTTGGAGTTGCTGCGGGGCAAACCTTGGTCATCCAGCCCGGTGTCATTTTCAAAATTGATGCGGGAACATATTTCCGGGTAGATGGGACGTTGATAGCCGAAGGGACCAGCACAAACCCGATTGTATTCACGTCGTATCGTGATGCTTCGTACGGCGGAAAAACAAACGCGATTTCAGACAACGCGGCCCCGGCTCCAGGAAACTGGCGGTATGTGAGAATTCGTCCGGGTGCAGGCGCTGGTTCGTCGGTCATCAGAAACTGCATCTTTAAGTACGGCGGGACAGACGGCGTCGGGAATCTGTGGATCGAATCCAGCGGAACTCTCACGTATGCTGTTGACAGCATTACCGTCCGAAGGTCGAGCAGCATGGGTGTACGTGTGGGCAACGTTCTGATGACGATTTCAAATTCGACAATCGACAGCAATGCAACGTACGGGATGTACATTGAAGGAAGCAGCCCGCGTTCCGACGTCACCGTGAAATACAGCTTCATCAAGAACAATGGAAGTACAGCGCTGCAGGCGGCTGACAACTCTACCTACAGGGAAGTTTCGAATTGCACCATCACAAGCAACAACGGATACGGAATTGCGATATCCAACGGGACCATTCCCCAAGTGTTTTTCGGTAACACGATCAGTTTCAACAATGGACACGGGATTTATACCAATAGTCCCTCTATTGCCGCAACGGACCTTCAGTTCATTGGCAACAACATTACGGACAACACGGCAGAAGGAGTCTTCAGCACGGCCGCCCGGTTTGTCGATAATCAGATCAGACGGAATCGTTATCCACTCGGGGTATTGGGACGACTCGGAAACATCTACGTCGACAATGCAGGCGTCGATGGCAACGTGATCGCCGAAAATCAATTCAACAATGCGATTGCTTTGGCTGGTTCAAACTACGCGCCCCTCCGAGATACACTCAAAAATGTATTTCCGCAGGCAATCACTTCAAAAACGTATGTCGTTATAGAGAACATCCAGGTCAGCGGTGGAGATACGCTTGCCATCCAGCCGGGTGTGAATATCAAATTCCAACTCTTTGCCCCGAATTATAATGACTATAAAGCATTTAACGTGTACGGGACCCTGCTGGCCCAGGGAACGCCTGCCGATCCGATTGTCTTTACTTCATGGCGTGACAGCACGGCTGGCGGGAAGACCACTCTGCCTACGGATTTTGTTATTCCACGGCCCGGAGATTGGTACTACTTCGCATTTCGAAACGGCAGCGGTGGCTCTGTCGTTCGACATTGCCAATTCAAGTACGGCGGACAGTACGGCTCAGAAGCCCTGTATTTTGAGCAGAATCTTGGCGCCATGATTTTCTCCAACAACCTGGTCAGAAGATCTGCTTCCGATGGGATTTATCTCAATAACACCGCGGCCGTTGTCGACAGTACCACGGTCGACAGTTGTGCCTACAATGGAATTCGAGTGGTAGGTAACGCGTTGAACAACCTGACACTTCGAAATTCAAGCCTGCGTGCAAACAATCAGTACGGCCTTCGGGTTGACGACGGGGGGAAAGTATCGCTCATTACGAATTGTGACATTTCCCGGAATGGCTACAGCGGTGTGTATGTCGCGAATAATTCTGTCCCCCTTTCAATAATCGGCAACACCGTAAACAACAACAATGACCATGGGCTTTACGTCCTCGCTCTCAATGATGCGGTGGACACACTTCTCATTATTGCGGGTAACAAAGTTCACGACAATGGCCTCGTAGGAATTTTCTCCTCACGAGCGTATGTCATCGACGACTCTGTGACTGGCAATCGAGCGGCCATCGGTGTGACCGGCCAAATTTCCTTGGACGGAAGCACCAACGTGAGCGGTAACGTGTATGAAGGAAACTACACAGAGGGCAACGTGTACGACGGAATCCTCATCGCTGAGGAGAATGTCTATGGAAGGCTGGGTTTGTCGTTCCCCGACGGTTATTCTTCAAAAGTTGTTGCTGTGCGAGGCGGCCTCTTGGTTCCGAGCGGGTCAACCCTGACAATTGCTCCCGGAACAATCTTGAAATTCGCCAAGGAGTACACTGGAGGTGCGGCCGGAACTTGGAGATTCCTCGTTAACGGTGTACTGAAATCTGAAGGGACGCTCAATAACAAAATCGTGTTCACATCATGGAGAGATGACTCCTATGGTGGCGATTCAAACAAGGACTCGAATGCTACGGTCCCCGGTAACGGTGACTGGGATATGATCTATCTGAACGGAGCGTCGAACAACGCCTCTCATATCCTGCATACAATCATTCGGTTTGGCGGCTACAGTGGAATCGGAAATATTTATCAGGTCAGCAATACTGCTGCTATCGATTCAAGCTTTATTTCTTATACCTCTAACTATGGCATCTACCTTAGCAACTCTTCGCCGAACATCACAGCAAACGAGATTCATCATACTTCAACTGGAATCTATGCAACAGGAAATTCGAATCCCGTTATTCAAAGAAATAATTTCCACGATAATTCGAGTGCAGGCCTCAACAATGGCACTACAAACACACTCGACGCAACGAACAACTATTGGGGAGACGCCAGCGGGCCATTGAAAACGACAGGAAGCCCCACAAACGTGGGAGGACTTGGAAACCGTATCGTCCTGGGGTCCAGCGGTGACGTTACATTCATTCCTTACCTCACCTCTCGATCGGGAATCCTGCTCGGCGATGTTAGTGAAAACGGGACAATCACGGCGTTCGACGGATCTCTCGTTCTACGGCACACAGTGAACCTGGATACGCTCGTCGGCAACAAGGCTCTCGCCGCGGACGTGAGCGCGGACGGTACAATCTCTGCCTTCGACGCGTCGCTTATCCTCCGTTACGTCGTCGGCCTCATTTCTGGCTTCCCCGGATTGGGCAAACGAGCCGCCGACGCAGACATAGCGTCTTCGTACGAATTGAAACTCGAAAGCGGAAGAACTTCCGATGAAGTGGCTCTCGTCCTCTATCTCAACGGAACATCCAGAATCTTTGCGACAGAGCTCCACGTGACATTCGACGCTTCGCAACTTTCTGCGGTCGAGTTTCGCAAATCCTCTCTCGCGGACAATACAGAATCGATACAGAACTTCACGTCCGGACGTGCTCATGCGGCGATCGCCTTGACAGAACCAGTGACGGAAAGCGGCGAATTGTTCCGCTTAATCTTTAAGGTTGGAGAAGATGCACAAACCTTGTCCGAGGGCTCTTTCACAATCGAGAAGTTTGTGCTCAATGAAACTGACCTTACCTCCGGAACAACTGGAGGCACCATCGAAGAAAGGGCCACCCCGACGGTTTTCGGACTTGAACAGAATTATCCTAACCCGTTCAACCCGTCAACGTCAATTGAATACCAGTTGCCGACACAAAGTAATGTTGTCATAAAGATCTACAACATCCTTGGCCAGCAGGTAAAAGAACTGCTCAATCGGGAACTGAATCCCGGCTATCACACTGTTTCCTGGAACGGTACCGATGCATCTGGAAAACACGTTGCAAGCGGATTATATCTCTATCGAATTGTTGCGACGTACGGAGATCACAGCACGTTCACGATGGTGAAGAAAATGATGCTTCTCAAGTAAGGAAAATACTTTGAACCCTTTCCTTCATTAGAATACTTGACGAGGCATTGCATGTCGCACAAGATCATGGTACGAAGCCTGTTTGCAGGATTGGTGTGGGGCCTCATCCTGCTACCATCTCCCGGACGGGCCCAAACGATACAATTATCCTTTTCCGACACGACGGCGAAAAAGGGAGACACGTTGTTGATCCCGCTTCGTACGACTTCACTTACTACTCAAGACAGCATCTACTCGGGACAGTTTACTGTGTCGTTCAACGCCGGCGTCATCGACGTATTTGGAGTTGAGACAGCGGGAAGTGTGTTGCAGGCTGTCGGGAACGTTCTGTTTAATTCGACATCAAAACGATTAGGATTTGCCAGTACATCAATTGTGACAGGGAGTGGTGTGCTGCTGTATCTAAAGACCCGTGTTCTCATCAACCCGAGCACCGAAACAACCACAATATCGATTCCTCCGCCCGATACTGCGTTCAACGAGGGTAAACCGAAATTCCTTGTCACAGGGGGAAGCCTCAGGGTTTTGAAAATTGTGGTTTCCCCAAAAAACCCCTCTCAAAGCCTCGTCGTCGGAGATTCGCTGCAGTTCTCCGTGACTGGTGATCAACAGCTCCCTCTCACATGGTCATCCTCAGACACGTCGGTTGGCATGATAAGCGCCACCGGAATGATGCGCGCTGTGGCTCCGGGGCAATTGAAGATTTATGTCCGGGACGCTCAAGGACTTCAGGACTCGACGGACGTGTTTCCGATTTACCCTTCCCAAGCCAGGAGCCTCACAGTTTCAGTTCCCAACTCAAGCCACACACAGACGCTTTCGTTCAATTTGCCCGTGAACATCTCGGATGTGACCGGACTCGGTATTATTTCCGGACAATTCGCGTTGAACTACAACGGCAATTCACTTCAAGCTCTTGAACTTGTTTCCGCAAACTCCATGACCTCCAATTGGACTGCGGTTCCCAACATCACCAACGGACGAATTGAGGTAGCTCTTTCCGGTACTGAACCGTTGGCTGGCAGCGGCGTTCTCGTCTTCATTCGTTTCCGTGTTGCGTCTTCGGCATCGGGCACGACGATTTCTTTTTCGAATGTGATTTTCAACGAGAACCTGAACGCCAACACGGTCAGCGGACAGTTTACGGCACTCACCGCCCCAGCCGTTGTAATTATCCCCAACATTGCCGTGATCACAAAGGGCGACACGTTAAGATTTCGCGTTACGAGTGGTGGCACCCCTCCTTTTACCTGGTCGTCGAACAACCTGTCCGTAGCGTCTATTAACCCTTCTACAGGTTTACTTGCAGCGCTTTCCAGCGGGACCACAACTGTTTCAGTGGTTGACTCATTCGGGTTTTCCTCTACAACTGGCTCCATTACTGTCAATGAACTAACGGTCAGGATTCCCGACACGAGCCTGGTTGTGGGCGATACGATCGACGTCCCTCTCTACGTTGGCGACTTGAGCGGCCTCAACGTTCTTTCGTATGAGACAAGAATAGTCTACGATTCAACAATTCTCCGATTCATTGCACCGGTTGTCGCGGGGACAAAAAGCAACGGCCTAACACTCTTTTACAGGGATACGCTTGATACTTTGAGGATCGCAGCAAGCAGCACGTCGTTTTTGACCGGAGCGGGGCCTTTGGTAAAACTCAAGTTTATGCCTGCGACTTCTGCCACGGGAGTGCTAAGCACTCTGAGATTTGCGAGATTTCAGTTTAATGAAGGAAGTCCGACAGCCACACTCGTTCATGGGTCAATCACAATTAATGCAGGGGATACCGCCACGGCTGGGTTGACAGCGAATGTTCCGGAACCCGGGGATCCCAGCCAACGACCGCGCTGGGTGCCCACCGGGATAGTCGTAGAAGTCGGTGATACGCTTGTCGTAATGGCGACCGGCCTAGTTAATGACGGAGGAGGAAACAGTGCAGGCCCAAACGGAACCGGCATTGGCGGCGACCCGAACCCCTCATTTCCCGATTGGTATAACAGCGTCAGCCATATTTCCCTCATTGGCCGACTCAGACTTGCAAACGGATTGTTTGT
>JACPSI010000005.1 GCA_016193365.1 Ignavibacteriales bacterium | reverse complement strand
CGTTCTGTGTTTTCGTTATCTTTTCGAAGAATCATCCCATTAAATGAAGTTGGGTATATCCAAGCTTCAATGGTAATCTGGGAGGAAGGATTAAGGCTGGTGTGATCGACGATGGAGATTTGGTCCGTAGTACCATTAAAACTCCTCCCTTTCCCAAACCTTCCATCTACAATCGTCGTTCCCGTTGCGGTTCCGTTGTTGCCGAAGCTGCTCGCATCGCTCACTGTCGAGCCGCTGGTTTCGTTCATGTGAAGAAGGAGAACGGTGTTGGCATCGGGTTGGTACTCACCAACCAATGCTGCCAAACCAATCGTGTTGCGAAACACTGACACCGTGTTACTCGCTTGATTCGCAACGATCAATTCTGGTTTACCGTCCCCGTCGAGGTCACCTATACTTACATCAGAAGGTGTGTTGCCTGTTACAAAATCAACCTTTGCACTAAATGAACTTGACGTGATACTGCCCGTTGAAGATGTGTTCGTTAGAACAGAAACTGTGTTGCTGCTTCGATTTGTTATTGCGATATCCGGCTTGCCATCCCCATCAATATCTCCAATTGACAAGCTGTGAGTATTTGATCCTGTCGTAAAATCTACTTTCGTGGCAAACGAGATGCTGCCGCTTGACCCAGTATTTCGAAATAGCGAGACCATATTACTATTGTAATCCGAAATCGCAAGATCGAGCTTTCCGTCCCCGTCAAGATCTCCAAGTGCGACAGCGGCAGGAGAAGTTCCTGTGGTGAACTCAACTTTTGCAGAGAAGGAGCCTGTTGTGATTGAGCCGCTCGTGCTCGTATTGCGAAAAACGGCTACTGAACTCGGTTGGCCGGAACCGAGGTTGCTAAGGTAGTTTGCAATCACTAAGTCAGGTTTAGTATCCTGATCAACATCCCCTATTGCGATGCCCCATGGATAGAATCCAGTGGTGAAATTTACCTTCGGCGCAAATGAACCTGCTGTGATCGAGCCACTTGTGCTAGTATTGCGAAGGATTGAGACCGTAAAATCAGTATAATTCGTAACTGCTATGTCGGGCTTGCCATCTTCGTCCAAATCATAAATTGCGATACCGGTGGGACCAGTCTCCGTCGCGAAGTCCACTTTTGCGGCAAACGAACCTGATGTGATCGAACCGGTCGTGCTTGAGTTGTGAAAAACCGAGACTGTGTTGCTACTGTAGTTCGTTACAGCTAAATCCAGCTTTCCGTCGCCGTCAAAATCTCCAAATGCGACGCCCCCTGGAGAGGACCCCGTGGTGAAGTTCACCCTCGCAGTGAACGAGCCCGCTGTGATTGAGCCACTTGTGCTTGTGTTTCGAAAAACAGAGACAGTGTTATTGCTTTCATTTGTCAGCGCTAAATCAGACTTGCCGTCCGTATCAAAATCAGCTATGACGACGCTGGAAGGATTGGTTCCAGTTGCAAAATCCACCTTTGGCACGAACGAGCTTGCCGTGATAGATCCACCACCGGGGAATGTGACAATAAATGGCATAATGGAATACGCAGTTAGTCCCGTGGTAGTATCAGTAACAGCTATCGGAGCAAAGGAAGCACTAACAGGAGTTGTTACCGTCAGTGAAGTTGGAGAAGCGGAGGTCACCACTGCCTTCACCGCCCCAAAGTAAACGATGTTTTTGGACGCGGTTGTACTAAAATTTGTACCTGTGATGGTCACGTTCGTGCCGACGGGTCCAAACTTGGGGTTGAAGTCGGATATCGTGGGAGGGGCGAAATTGGTAACACTTACTTCATTCGAATAGCCGCTTTCATTTCCCGCACTATCCATTGCCGTGATGCGAAAATAATAAGTTGTACCGTTCGTCAATCCAGTAATTATTTTTGAAGTGTCGGAAATTCCAGCAGTTGTTGAATCAATTTTCGTTGTCGGATTCGGCGATGTGCCACCGTAGATGCGGTAGCGGAGGAAGTCGGGCTCTGTGTTCGGGCTCCAGGTCAAACCGACCTGAGCATTGCCTGCCGTTGCGGCCAGATTCTGTGGAGCACCAGGTGGCCCAAGGGAAAGGAGAAATTGGGAAGGCTCCAGCGCGACATTTGAAATCCGTATCTCGTCAATGGTGCCGTTGAAATACCGGCCGCCGCTATTCCCCGTAAACCGCCCGATGACAGAGGTAGTACCGCTCTGCGCAATAATTCCCATGTTTGAGTTCGTGTCGGCTGCCACGCCGTTTACAAAAATTCTCCCGCCAATACCGGGCTTTAGGACAGCAGCGAGATGGTACCACACACCGACAGACAGAGGCGACGATGCGGTTGCGTTTTCCCAATTCCCGCTGAGGACTGTAAAGTCCGGAGCCCCGTCAATGAGGCGGAAAACGATAAGGTCATTGAAATCTCCCTCACAATAGATCGTGTGTAAAGCCTCTGCTGTGGATCCTTCCCATTTCACCCACGCCTCAATCGTGTACTCACCGAGGGTTCCAATAATCAACCCATTGCTAACCTGTACGTATTGACTGGATCCGTTGAACTTCAAAGCAGTGCCAGATATCCCGGCAACCCATTCAGGAGCGTTATACAGAGTTCCATGATTCGTTCCCGCGGAATCCCCAGCCGTTGTACCCGACCCTTCATTGAATTTCCAATAACTTACTGTTTGTGCAGGAGCTGCATTGGAAGCAATGAGGAAAAATGCAACAAGGCATAAGATGTAGTATCTGTTACTCATTTTCCGCATTTGAGAGCATTTCAAAAGTTCTGTGTATCAAAGCTAAGTTCTGGATTCCGTCTGAACATCCGAGGGAATGACAAAGTGAAACGCTTGTCACGCTTCACGGCAGCCTCGGCGGTCCCGGCAAAGTTTCGTCAGCCGGCGTGATTGTTCCCGCCTTTGGCTTCAGCAAAAACGCCGCCGCCCCTCCTCCCACAAGCACCGCTCCTCCCACATACCAGTACCACGTTGAACCGCCAGAAGTTATTACTCGCGCTTTCGATGGCCTGCCGGTAATTTTCTGCGTGACTGTCGCAGCCATATCAGGTATGACATCGGTTAATAATTCTTCCAAATCCACTTGATGATTCTGGCTCTCCGTGAGCTGAGTGCTCGCAGTTTCCACATCGATCATCTGGATCGTGACATTGTAAACCCTTCCGACCTTGCCGATCGTGCCGAAAAACATTTTTTGGACTTTCAAAATTTTTCCTGCCTCAACAACGCATTCCACCTGAGAACAGGCCTCCGTTTGTTGAAAACCCTGCTCTGCGAGAATTGCTTTTGTGCGATTTCGGTCGACAACGATAAACTCGTTGGATTGGACAAGCTGAGAATTGAAAACGTCGGAAAGTGTGACCGCCTCGTCTTTTGTGATGCCGCCTCTGGAATCGAAGTCGAGAACGGCTATGTTGAGCTTCTGAGGTTGTTGTGCCTGACTAAAGACGGGAGTGAAGAAGGACAAGATTGGTATGGCAGCGACGAGGAACTGTCGAGCAAGCTTTAATGCAACGCTTCGTGAACGCATACCGCCTCCCAAGTGGATTGTATGAGTTTCACCTATACAGCCGGTTACATTGGGCTAACGCTCGAATATACGCCACGCCGCTGCCAAGTTCAAGACTTCCATCGGTTATCGAAAGAGATTTCACTACCTACGTGGGCTTTTTTCAAAAGGTTGCGGGAATGCTGTGAGCGGCGTCAACAGGTGCTGGCCGGCAACTCCCAGGACTTCAGAAGTCTTGCATGCATTATCGGGGACTTCGGAAGTCTATACGGCAAGGTAGACTTCCGAAATCAATCGATACGGCTGTTTGAAATTTCGGAAGTCCATGTTGCCATTCTGCAAGGCATTACTGAGAAAGGTTTGTTGACAAATCTGTGAGACGGGCTCCATCGTCAGGGCTCAACCTTGGAGATGGAGTCCGGCATGAAGACGCTCATATGCTGGACTCCGCCTTGAGACATCGTTGGAACCACGGCTCCGGGGCGAACGTTCTATGAAATGCTTTTAATCTCAGGCTTTACAACTCATCTTTTTACGTTGATTTTTTCCTAATTGTGTCGTATCATTGGCGGTGCTGAAGTAAACTTTTCTAGGCAGCCCCCCTGAAAACCTTTCACAAACTTGCGTGTTATGGCTGTTGTAACTACTGTAGCGGCTGAAGAGCGACGCCAAAAGCGGACCCTGATCACCCTGTTCTCTATTGTGTTCCTGGGTCTCGGCTTCGTTGTCTGGGACTATTTTCGCATTATCAACATCACTCCACTCCCCGAAAACCCTTCATCTTATGATATGCTGGTCGAACAGTGGAAATCAGAAGGATTTGTGAAATCCCTCGACATGACCAAAGCAGTCCTTGTCGTCAATGAAACCCAATGGGATCAACGAAAACGCCAGCAAAAAGTTGGCATCGTTACGCAATTGGCCAGGTACGTCGCAGAAAAGAAAGGCTCCCAGTCTTGGGTACTTCAGGTTGTCGGCCAGGGAAAAGGAAATGTATTGGCTGAAATTGGTAACGCAGGACTGAGAGTTAACTAGACAATCCTCCGATGGGTCAACAACAACTTCTCCTCATTGTTCTCGCGGTCATGATTGTAGGAATGGCAATCTTCGCCGGCACACGACTCTTTGTTATGTATCAACAAAGTAACGAACGCGATGTCATCATTCAGCAAATGAGCATCCTTGTCCTCGAAGCGAAAAAATATGCAACCCGTCCTGCAAACCTGGACGGCGGAGACGGCCGCTTCAGCGGTTTTCAACCTCCGCTGGACCTTGCACAAACTGACCGCGTCCGAATCTACACGGGAGCCACCGACAGCGCTGTGACATTTTCAGGATTCGGCAGCGTAAACGGCGACGATGGACAGAATCCAGTTCAGGTCGTCATGTCGTTTACTCTCAGTGACGAGCGGCCAACTGTAGAAGTTGTGAACTAGGACCTTCTTTACCACCCACAGATCTCTGCTGCTTTTTACTCATTCTTCGTTCCACAGTTAGGGAGAATCTCAGATTCAGATGCGCAACACGAGCTAAGATTCAATCCCAAAACGAAAACTTTCTATTTCTGGCACCCTCTTACTTCAGAAGCAGCCGCGCAACTACCGGCAGGTGATCCGAAAGGAATCGACCTTCCCATCGGTCCGTGAGGATTGCATGAGACAGTACATCAATTCGTTGACTGACAAAAATATAATCAATGCGGTGCCCTTCCTCGATTTCGCGGAAACCGTTCCATGTCGATGTCGGTCCATAATGCGGCTCACGTGACCGATGCAGAGCATCGAAGAACATCCTCCCGTCGGTCATTATTCGATAAGGCTCGGAAGTATCCCTCGAATTGAAATCGCCAGTAATGATCACAGGGAATGTTTTCATCTTCGACTGGACACTATCCAACAACAGCTCTGCGCTCATTTTTCGAGCCACAACACCAACGTGGTCGAAATGAGTATTGAATACCCAAAAACGCGCTCTCGACGCGCGATCTTCCAGCATTGCTGCTGTAACAACCCGCGGAAATGCGGCATCCCAGCCTTTGCTTCCAGGAACTGTCGGCGACTCAGAGAGCCAAAACGTGTTGCACGTAAGAAGTTGAAAACGGTCATTGCGATAAAAAATGGGACTGAACTCACCGGCATCTTTTCCGTCGTCCCTTCCCGACCCACACCAGGCATATGCGGGAAGAAGGCGGGAAAGATCCTCGATTTGACAGTGCTGCGCTTCCTGAAAGCCGCACACATCCGGTCTATGAAAACGAATCATTCCCGCAACGCGCTCACGACGATTCGACCACGCGTTTATACCGTCAGCTGGATTGTCATAACGAATATTAAACGAAAGCACGAATACTGTAGTGTCCTGTCCAGTCTGAGCAAAGACTGGAGCCATGACAGTGAATGCAAGAAGGAGGATTTGCAGATGCCTTTGAACCGCCTGGCAACGGGCCACAGGAGACAATGCTCTCATCAAGAGATTTTCAGATAAAACACATCCTCAGGAGCAACCATGCTGTCAAAGATCTCCTCGTTATGCGATACAATCAGCACGCCTTTGCCTTCCCTTAATCTTTCCTCTATCCCGGAAAACACTTTGACAGAGCTCGTGAGGTCAAGTCCGTTCAAGGGTTCGTCCAAAAGAAGGATGTGAGTATCGAGGATGAGCGATCGTAGGAGATTGAGGCGTTGTTTTTGACCGCCACTCAGATATTTCACCGGCTGATGAAGAAAATCCTCTGGAATTTCATCTTGAAAGAACCGGGAAAGCGCCCGGGTAATGGCTTCATCTTTCTTCGCGAGTTGTGACGGAAGGCCGCCGAACACTCCTTTGACATCAGAATTCTGGTTGAGAGCTTCGTCTGCATGTTGGAACGTCATGGACATGGCTTTTCCCCACACGTTGTTCTGCCACATTCTTTGCGGCGTCTGTTCTGAGAACCGGGAGTCAAGGATCCGCATGGACATTCTTTCCGGCCCGATCAACCCCATCATGAGCTTAAGGATTGTGGTTTTCCCAGTTCCGCTCGGAGCTTTAAGATACGTGATTCTTCCTTTGTGAATAGTCATTGGAATCGCGTTTCCGCCATTACGCTCATGCTCAAAAGTGAAGCTTCGTCCAAATACTTGAACACCCGAGTCAAGCCTCAGGATCGGCTCCGTGCGCGTGTCGGCAACCGGTGATGGTTTCTTCGTCGTCGCGAGCCACGAAAGATACTCACCGGGCGCAAATTCCCTCAGACGCAGCTGCGAATGATCAAGGACCAGTTCCCTGTAAAGAATGTCCTTCCCAATATCTTTATGCTCCTTCGTCAACCGGCTCACCATTGAATAGTCATGGGTAATAAGTAGAACGCTCATTCGCTGTCTGCGAAAAGTTTCCATCAGCAAATCAAGAAATTCATTCCGCAATCGGTCATCAAGGTTTCCGGTTGGTTCGTCAAAGACAAACAACGCCCCCCGGGATTCCTTTCCAAGAGTTGCCAGCTTTTTGAAAGCCATTGCCGCAAGAACCCTCTGCTTTTCTCCCCCGCTTGGCCGGTACGGCTTTGGGCGCACTTCGAGTATTCTTTCTATCTGTTCGGACGAGTTGTCCTTCCACAGCCGCCTCAGTATGAGCTCCTCCCCGTCTGCGCCGGCAATGTGTCCTTCGTTGAGCTGTTGTTGCAGAGTCATGATGGGATTCAAATGCGACGAGGGCTCCTGGAAAACAAAGAAACCCCTCTGACGTATCTCAGACACTTCTCGGCTTGCCAGATACATTTTATACGGCATCCCATTCACGGTCACTCGCAACTCGTTCGGGTCAAGGAGGCCGGAAATTGTCAAGGCAATCAGCGATTTTCCGATTCCGGATTCGCCAAACAGTACATTGACACTTGACTCAGCGAGACGAAAACCGTGAATCGCAACGAGCTGTCGAACCTCAGTGGAAATTCGGATGTTGTATGTTCGTTCGCTCATTTCACGTCAGTCTGAGTCTTCGCTGAAACCCGTTTGCAATGTTGAACATGCACAACAGGGTGAAAACGATACAGAAGGCCACGCTCAGCCCCTGAAGATGCGTTATAAAGAGCCGGGGCAGGTATCCCGGATTGCTCAGAATATTGCTGATGGCGAGAATGTCCTGTTTGCTATCCAGAGTCGCCAGTAGGCTGCCAAGCGTCAACGGCAAATTGCTGAGGCTGACATCAGTAGAAAGGCCGACGGAAATAATAAAATCGATGCTTGATTGAAGAAAAATTGAAATGCCGAAGATCGCAATCATCTTGTGCAACAAATGACTTCGGCTGTTTTTCCAGAGAATTTCAACGTTGATGATACGCGATTCACTGATTCCACAGCAAAGCATGGCATCCACAAAATCGAGCGTCCGGAAGTATTCAATCCTTTCATTTACCGTATCCACGACTTCTAAAACTACTGCAAGCGCAATCACTCCGGCGATCCAAAGAAGCTGCACGAACATCGAGCGGATGATTTCTTCATGGAGAAGAGCTGTCAGCACAGCATAGCCAATCAACACGACGATGATTTGAGGAATTGAACGAAGCGCGTTGACTGACAGCGTTGCCAGGGCGAACGTCTTTTTCCACTGCGAACGGCCCAGAAGGTGCAGCACAACCCCAGCCACCCAGCCAAGAAGCAGGGAGAGGACCACAACCATGATACCCGTGAACGCGCTGTTGACAAGTGCGGTTTGCAAACGGACGAGCGCAGGCTTGTTGAGAAACAGCGCGTCCCATATCCACAACAAGAGCATTCCTGCAATCCAGGCGGTCAGCCAGACGATGTCCTTATGTCTGTAATACTTTCCGGAAACAGTAGGGCTGACGGAACCATCAGTAGCCATATTTCCTTCTCTCCCGGTCGTACCAGACATCAACACCAATCTCCGTGCCTTTGACGACAAGGAATATTCCGAAGACTATAGCGCCGGCAACATCGGATTGACGAAACAGGATTTGTTGAAGCAGTTCGTAGCAAAGATGCCCTTGAATATTGAGCGCCATTTCTATGATGACAAGGCCCGTGATGAGAAACGATGCGTGTTCTTTCAGCGTTGGAATGAACTGAAACCGCGCATTCGACAAAATGTGCTGGAAGACATGAGAGGACAAGAGTCCCCTTGTGCGCCACATTGACCGTTTCGGTATTCCGTTCGATGTGTCCCATGCATATGACGAAAACAGGCCTTTCACGATCGCTGTTTGTACGTAACCTTTTCGACTCTCGGTAAGGAGGAGCGTGAAAAACCTGTTGGAGGTGTGCATCAACACGCCGTTTGAAACGACGCCCAGAATAATCATAAAAACGAGAGAACTGGTGTCGAGTGTCGTCTTTAAGGAATACGCAATGACATAGGCCGGAGAAAAGCATATAAGAAGAATTGCTCCTTTGAGGATTGCTCTACCAAATGAAGATGCGAGTGTGGGAAGTTCTTTCTTCAGAGTCTGCGTGGAAACGTTCTCAAAAAATTTCCGGAGAGATGCAACTGATTCCGCGAGATAGGATTCGCGGCCTTGTTTCATCTTCACAAACCTGTATATTGCGATTCGCTGGGAAGCGAAATAGAGGATACAAAGAACGACGCCATACACAACCAGAAACTGAACGTACATTCCCATAAGCTTGCCAGTGACCGTCCAGGTGAGCCCACGGGGGAGGTTTGCAGTTCTGGAGGCAGGCCCTCGAAATCCACGTTGTCGAAAGTCATCGATTGACCGCAGAAGAGTATCGTTTTTTTTTGTTTGCCCGGGATAAAACAAATCCAGCGTTTCGCGAAACAGCATCCTGTCGACCGGGTTAGCGAAATCGATATCTCTCGCATCGATATAAGCCTGAATCCTTGGGTCAGCATCCTCAGCCTCATCTCGTCTCTGTTCGATGGCGATGACGACAACAATGAAAATAGCCCCCATCAGGAGGATCCCCGCCGCATGGCTCTTGAGTTTCAATTGAAGGTCTCTCTGCGAGCCGCTCATTCTTTAACCGGAGAATTCAATGGCGTTTTATTTCAATCCTGTTATCGGCTCTTACGGCGTCAAAGCCTGTCCCAAGCAGATATGTCTGGAGCACAGCGTTTAATTCCTTAATGCTTCTCGCGTAGAAGCGCGCAGCAGTTGCAGGCTCATAGATGTAGGTCGGGAGTGTAGTTGTCGAATCGATGCGCCATTGAGGCGGCAGGAATCGCTTTCCCGATTCCTGCCCGAGGTTGGTGTAAATCTTCGACAGAGTCAGGTTGACCTCGCGGATTCGTTGCGTCATCCGATTGACAATAAGAGGCGAAAGTACTGTTTGAGCCCACGCGAGATGGGTTACCTTCCAGGACTTGCCCTCCCCACGTGCCGCGAGCGATGTCCATCCAAAACCTGAATCCTTCCCCAATCTTTTTACATAGATGAGTTCCGCATCAGAAAAAAAACGAATGCAACGCTCACCGGCCGCGAGTATATCCTGTTTCTTTCTATCAACACTGCGAAAAGTGGTCGTTGCAAGAATCTCGACTGTGTCCCTGAACAATCGTTTTCCACGATATACTTTTGTCAATCCCAAACTGGCTGAACCCGCAAGTCTTCTCTTCTCGTCGTACAAAATATGGGTTTTCCACGATCAAGATGTCGGCATTCTGAGAATGCAACAACGGTGAGACAGTACAACACAAAACAAGGAGCTTAGACAGGTGGGTTACCCGAGAGTTGTTCATATTCTTCCCTCGGGGGTTAGACTCATCACTTCGTGAGGGATTCTTTCCATTTCTTCAGCGTGGACAGCTGAGATGCAACACCGTAAAGATCAATGCTGGTGCTGTCAAATTGCGAGCTGAAGTAAGCAAGTGAAGGCAATGAAAAAAGCCAGCCGCCAAGGGCCATGTTATGTTCGCGTTCTGCCACGCGTCTCGCGTATGCCTGCTTGTCCCCCACAAACCGCGTGGACATGAAACCATAGACATCTTCCAGAAGTCCCCGAACATCGTCGGCTTCCCTTGTCTTCGATGACGCATCCAACCTGAAGAAATTCCTGTCGGCTTGCAAGGAGGTCATGCTGACCAACGCCTCGCCTTTGACATTCGATGTCGTAAAGACATTAACTTTGTACGTCTCGAGGTCCGGCTCGCGTAAAAACAGATTGTAGAGGTCAAACAGGAAGTTGCTCCGATACCCACTGACAGCGAGCAAGACCGCGTCATAATCGCCCTTCTTGATGTCTTCGTTTTGGACAGCAGTTGCACGCACTCTCCCTCTCGTCACGGTGGGGTCGTTCAGAATATCGAGCAGTTCAGCGTACTCTTCGCGGAAGCCGAAATTCAGGCACGCCTTGATGCGGACGGTATCCGGCAACAGCGCGACGTTTGCTTCCACCGAATCGCTGAGCCGCTCAACAACTTTTTCCTGGACATAATACGATGATGTGGGAAAGATAATATCGTTGAGATACTCGTCGTAACTATCCATGTTCCCTTTGAAATCGACGATATGCCGCTGCTGGCCCGTTCCGACCTTGAAAAACCTGTCAAGGATACGCTTGTTGTTGAGCAGCCTCCGAAGTTCTACACGCTGCTCACGTGACAGCCGCTCGGTATTGAAAAGGACGGCAAAGAAGGTGGAGCTTACGTTCGACTTGGCGAAAAACTTTTGCTTCTCCTGAAGGAGGGGCGACAGGCTTCCAAAAGGCGGCTCCAGCAACACATTAATGTTGTTATTCCGGAGCTCCGTCGTGAACGTACTGTTATCGATGAACGGCACCAGCTTTACATTGCCGATGCTTGCGTCGCCATCGGGAATCCGCCGATACCGCAGAGTATTATCGTTTTCCGGTATTGTCATATATGTCGTCGTGCCAACACTGAAGGATAATGCATTGACGTCCACGTTGTCAGGAAGAATCTTGAACGAGAGCACTTCCTTGATATCGGATTCCACCCAGATGCGGTCGGGCCGGAATTTGAACTTTATTTCATTCCTCTCGTTTGGACCTTCAAAATCCAGCACCGGGAGCGCCTGTGCCACAAGGATGTAATCCGGCGACAGACTTCCCAGATTCTGAATTCGCTTGAGAGTGAAAACAAGGTCGTTCGCTGTGAATTCGTGCGCGCTCCCTTTTTCAATCCTCACGTCTTTTCCGTCAACAAACGTTTGGTAGGAATCATGCCAGAAACGGCCTGTCTTCAGCCGCACGGTGACAATATTGTTTTCGATGGCGACGAACTCTCCCAGCCCATCCTCAAAGACCACACCGCTTGGTGTTGCAGTCAGGTTGAACAGTCCGTCGAAAAGAACATCGTCCAATTTATCTGCCATAGAAACTGAGCTCGGCAAATGTGGGTCAACCGCGGGCCTTTGATGCGCTATGTAAGGGAACGCCACTGTTTCCTCCAGGCCCTCCAACGATACATAATACCAGAGGCCAAGTGCGAGGAGCAGAAGAGCAACTCCGCCGATGATGAGATATTTCTTGTTCATAGTCATGGTCGTTCGTGTGGGCGATTCAATTCTTGCGTATCAGCGGAACCTGTGCCATCACGCTGACTTCAAAGAGTTTAAAGGAAGGATACTTGAACCTGATCTCGATGATGTTTTCACGATTCTTTTCCATTTGGACGGGAGTAATCTGGGCCACAAAGTCGTTATCCGCCGTCGGAGCAACAACACGCATATGGCCTTCGGTCTTCACGGCTTTTTTGTTCAGTGTCATTTCCGTGAACCATTGTTCGGTTCCTGCCTTCGACGCAATTTCCTGCGGAACTTTCACGTTGATATCGAACACCGGGAATTTTGCTTCGGAGGGAATCTTGACGTTCACTCTGAACATATAGTCGTTGGAAGACCTCGCTCCCTCATTTACCGGCACGACGAACAGTCGCCGGTATTCCTTTGGCTTGTTCAGTGTCTTTGCAATCAAAGGATTACACTCATCGATGATCGTGCGAACGGTCTTGTCCTGTCCCTTGTAGAATTTGTCGTGGTCGAGAATCGCGCGCGCTTTCTCAACGCCGCGTTCCTGCGGTGCGCGAGTCAGCTCCCGGAAAATCGGTTTAATCGAGTTTTCCGGAAATCGAATTGTTTTCGCCTGGTTCACATAATCCTCGATCGTCTTGCGGTTCTGTGCCAGACGCGCAGCGGACTCGGAACTGAAGGTCAAGGTGTAAACAGGGAGAAATGCGGAATCTGAGTACAGCGATGCGACGTTCTCGATAGTCATTTCGTGTTGTTTGACAAAAGCGTCCACGCGTTCGGACGTCCTTCTCTTCACTTGGTCAAAAACCTGCCCCTCGAGTGCTTTGACTTTCTCAAGCTTTGCTGAAGAAATTGCTGAAAGGTTCAGATACTCCCTGTCGTTCATCAGCTCGGCTAATTCTTCCTCGGCGATTCGCCATTGTTGGGCAACGACCCGTTCCTGGATACGGCCGGCTAGCAGCTTCAAAAGCAATTCATCTATGTCCGGATAGTGCGCCAGGAGAAAACCAAGGTCCCGATTCTCGCGAAGGATGCGAATGATCCCTCTGTATTCTTTCGGGGGACGGAGAGTGTTGATCTTTCCCACGCTTTCCGAAGCCCTGCGAAAATCTTTCTGTCTGTCATCGACGGATTTCGCTACTTTCTGAATTTCCAGTGCCAGCAGAGTTGAGGCCGCTGTCGTTCTGTATCTTGGATATCTCGCAGGGCTAAATTCGGGCGCCATTTTCTTTGCACCGTCGAGTTTTGCAAGAAGGTCGGGATAAAACCCGTCAGCGGGCCAAAGGACTGTTTGTTGTAACGCAGAGTTTACTCCCTCAAAAGCGTCTCGAGCGTCTCTCAAGGACTGGATTGAATTGTTGAATTCAAGCGCGTATTGGCGCACGTCATCGAGTTGTTGCGGTAGTTTTTCATCGCAGGCAATATAGAGTCTTTCCACGTCGTTGATTGACGGCTTAAGGTTCATTGCCGAGAGGTCATTCACCTTCCTGATCTGGGCGTCGTAGGATGGCAGAGCTTCCCCCAACCGCCGAAGGCAGAGTGATTGCACATGGTCGACAACCGGCTTACGGAACCTGTTTCGCTGTTCAAAGAATTTTACGAACTCTGAAACATTTCCCATAAACGCTTCCAAATTGCCCCGGGTGTCGGCTTCGTACTGGAGAACGGTCAGAACGTTGCGGTAATCCGATTGAAATTGCAGTTCATCCCGCGTTTCTTTATTCAAACCTACGTATAACTGATACAACGTATCACGAGAGGATGCTATGTTCGCAGGAAAGACACTTTCCAATCTGACCAGCTCGTCATTCATTTGAGAAAGCCTAGAATTCCGTTCCTGGAGCATCGTCTTTTCTGAAGGTATATTGAACGCTGCAAAATCAAACTGAGGCCCGATGGATTCGTATGTACGCTTGTCCAAAGTATTTTCCGCCAGGATGCCACGGTATTCGTCGTATCTGTTTTCAACGGTATATCGCCACTGAGGGACATAGCGGTAACGAAGCGTCAGAGCAACGTTTGCCGAAACCGTGTCGATGACCCAGTAGAAAAACGCTGACGATGTATCAATCGGGAACACACTCATGCTGTCATGGCCGGCGGTTTCATCGGGGATGGGTTCAATCGGCCCTTCACCATCGTTGAAGGTTGCCGTCAGGTAGTTATGCACTCTTTTCTTGAGGTTGGTTTCGAGAACCAGGTAGAAATGGTTATCGGAAGAACGGGGAAATTTTACGAAATACTTTTCCTGAGCCATGAGCAGAAAATTCTCCTCGTCGTTCTGAAGTTCAATAAATCCTCCCTCTGTCGAACGCACAGGCGGAATTGGTTGCAATTCCTTGAACGACGCGCATCCGCTGAACAGCGCCACAATAAGAATACTATATACTCGAATTCTCATAAACTTATACTCCGCTCAAGTGCAACGTGGTTGTAATATAGAAAGTTTAACCAGTGTTTCAAGCAGAATCACCCTTTTCTTCCCTTGCACAAAATGACAATTGACGGGATTGATACGAAATTGGTGAACAGGCTTGCGGATGTGAAAAAGCTTTAATGTGATGAGGTGCAACAGTCACATTGCAGGCGAGACTTCATCCCTTCACACTGCCAATCATGATCCCTTCGATGTAAGCTTTTTGCATGGCAATGAAAATTATGAGAACCGGCAACACGGTAAGGACCGAGCCGGCCATCATGAGTTCCGTATCCTGAACATGTTCACCCGAAAGAATTGCCAGCGCCACGGGAAGAGTGTACATAGAATCGTCAGTAAGGACGATGAGCGGCCAGAAGAAATCGTTCCACGCACCCATGAAAGTGAAAATTGCCAATGTCACGAGAATAGGTTTACTCAAAGGCAGGATAACGGACCAGTAGATTTTGAATTCGCTGGCTCCATCCATCCGCGCGGCTTCGATGAGGCTGTCTGGAATCGAAAGTGAAAACTGCCGCATCAGGAAGATTCCATAAATCGTCGCCATACTCGCGACCAGGACCCCCGCATACGTGTTGATGAGGCCAACTTTGTTCAGCATAAGAAACAACGGCAGAGTCGTTACCTGAGCAGGGATAATCATTTCTGCAACCAGTAATCGAAAAAGCCTGTCCCTGCCGGCGAAGCGATGTTTGGCGAAAGCATACCCAGCCATTGAATTGAGAAATAGAGATATCGCCGTGATGGAAATGCTAAGGACGAGGCTATTCACAAGGTAACGTGCTAGCTCCAGCCGGGTGAACAGATCGACAAAATGTTCAAAAGTTATCTGCGAGGGAAATAATTTTGGGGGTAAGCTACTCGCCTGACCAGCGGGCATTAATGAAGCCGATACCATCCAGATGCCGGGTGCAAGCGTCAGCACGGCGGCCATGACCATGACTCCCAGGATGAGCGATTTCTTCATTATGATTCCTACAGAGCGCTCTGCTTCTGCAATTTTGATTGTGCGAGAGAAACGACAAGGATAATGCCAAAAAGTACAAATGCGATCGCCGCTGAATAACCCATGTTCCACCATCGAAATCCTTGTTCGTACATCAAAAGGACGATGCTCAGCGTACTATGGACCGGCCCTCCCTGTGTCATGACGTAAGGCTCGGCAAACAACTGGAAATTATTGATCATCGTAACAATGCCGATGAAAACAGAAGTCGGCGCGAGCATGGGTAGTGTGATACGTTTGAATTGTTGCCACCAACCCGCGCCGTCAATTCGCGCAGCTTCGTACAGCTCCCCGGGAATACTCTGCAATCCAGCAACAAAAATGATCATGTTGTAGCCGAATCCCTTCCATACAGAAAGCAGGATGATGGCCGGCATCGCCCACAGAGGGTCGCCCAGCCAGTCGACAGGGTCGATGCCAAAGAAATTCAGTGCATAGTTCAAGATTCCGAACCTTGGGTGATACATATAACGCCATACGATGGCAACGGCAACAAGCGTCGTGACAACCGGCGCAAAATAGACTGTCCGGAAAAAGCCTCTGAACCTTGCAAGGCGCGCGTTTACGAGAAGAGCCGCCGCTAAAGACACAGCGACAGAAAGCGGCCCGCCCACGAGTACATAGTACAACGTGTTCTTCATGGCCTTCCAGAAAAGCGTGTCGTCAAAAAGCTGAATGTAGTTTTTGAATCCGACAAAACGCGCATTTCTGAAGTCACCCAATGAATAGATATCGAAGTCCGTAAAACTGATGGCAAATGCGGCTACTGCGGGCAGAAAAAAGAAGACAAGGATGGGAAGAAGGGCGGGCGCAAGGAACAGGAAGACAGCACGCCGGATGCTGCTGGCGCCGGTCATCGTGGCTGAGGTTTGTTTGAACGGACAATCACAGGTTTTACCGCTTTCCTCACTTTCGGCGGTCCAGCATCCACCTGTATTTTTCCAGAATTCCGTCCACATCCCTGTCGAGGGCCGTCAGCGCTCCCTCCACAGACATTGTTCTTGCGGATGCAGCCTCGGCATACTGCTGGACTTTCATGGCGATCCGTTCCCATTCTGGAATTTTTGGCGTGGGCACCACGCGCTGGAGCTGTTCGTAGAATGCCCGCGTGTAGATGTTGTCCGCAAGGGCGCTATCCTTCCAGGCATCGCGCACAGCCGGCAGGTCACCAGTAACTGCGTAAAACTCAAGTTGTTGCTCGGCTTCAGAGAGATATTCAATCAGTTTCCATGCCTCCGCTTTGTGGTTGGACCCTCGAAAGAGCACAAGGCTTGATCCGCCCGCAAGAGAGATTCCAGACTGTGCACCCTGTGGGCCGGGCAAAGGCGCCGTCATCCATGTATCCTGAAGGTTCTCCGGCAAACGTCTACGAAACTCCCCGATATTCCACGGACCCGTGATGTACATCGCGAAAAATCCTTCGCTGATGCCCTGATAAATGTTCGTCACTTGCGTTATGCCAACCGGCGCAAGGTTCTCTTGATAAAACTTCATCAGGAACTCAAACGAATGAGTGAACTCGTGTCCCCGGAAATCCCCGAACCGATTTTCCTCTCTTAACAATGAAGACCCTGATTGAAGGCCCGCGATGACAAAAGGAGCCCATTCGTTTGTGGGCAAAAGGATCGCATACTGTTCTTTGTTGCCTGCAAGCTTTTTGATCTTTACTGAAACATCGTACCATTCATCCCATGTGCGCGGAGGTCGCGAATATCCTGCCTTTTCAAAAATATCCTTGCGATAATACAGGAGACGCGTATCCACGTACCAGGGAATGCCAAAAATTGAAGTGTCAATCACGTTCGTCTCCCAAATGCCAGGGAAGTAATTCTCTTTATTGATTAACGAAGAGTTCTCAAGCCATGGGTTCAGGTCCTCGAGAGAATTCAGCATAGCGAATTCAGGAATCCACGTATTCCCGAGCGCGCAGACGTCTGGCATGGAATTTCCGGCAAATGCTGTGAGAAGTTTCTCGTGTGCGGCGGTCCATGGGATCTGCTGCACCTTGACGCGAATTCCTGGGTTTCGTTGCTCAAAGGCTGGAATCAGCTTTTTTACGTTCTCTCCCTCACTGCCCATCGCCCAGAAGGTGACAGAAACATCTCCACCGCCGTTCGAATTGCAAGCCGAAAGAAATAAAGTGGCAAGAAACAATGAACAAACCACCGCTCTACTGCGCGCGAAGGACAAAGCTCTTCTCCAGAAGATCCACAGAATTTCCGCCGACAAAAACCACAAACTCTCCAGGTTCAGTCACACGTTCCATTTTCGCATTATAGAGCCATAACATGTCAGATGTGAGAAGAAAATCGACTTTCTTTTTTTCTCCCGGACCCAGGCTTATGCGTCGAAATCCTTTGAGCTCCTTCACTGGCCGGGTAACACTCCCGACAACATCTCTGATATAGAGCTGGACAACTTCGTCGCCTTTTCTGTTGCCTGTGTTCTGGATTGTCACTGAAACTTTGAGGGATTCGTTCGGGCCTATGGACGAAGCAGCTGCAAAGTCGCTGTAGGCAAAGGTCGAGTAGCTCAATCCAAAACCGAACGGAAATTCCGGCGTCACAGGCACATCCAGGTACTTGGACGTGTAGTAATCCTTTGACGGAGGACGTCCCGTATTCTTGTGATTATAATAGATGGGAACCTGGCCCACTGTTCTTGGGAACGTCACCGGGAGTTTACCCGATGGATTCACCTCTCCAAAGAGAACATCCGCAACGGCGTTCCCTGCTTCGACTCCGAGAAACCAGATGTCAAGTATAGCCGAAATATTCCCGGCTTCCCACGGAATCGCAAGCGGTCTCCCGTTCATCAGGACCAGAACAACTGGCTTCCCCGTTGCTTGCATGGCTTTGATGAGCTCGTGTTGAGCCGTTGGGATTCCCAGTTCCGCCCTGCTTGCTGCCTCTCCGCTCATTCTGGCCGTTTCACCTGCAACCACGAGCACAACGTCTGCCCGCGAGGCCATTTGACGCGCCTTTTGCAGCTCTCTCTTATCGATCGAATCGATTCCGGAACCTTTTGCATACAGGACTTTTGATTGCGCAGAAACCGCTCGTTTAATGCCGTCCAATACTGTGACAACATCTTCAGCCATACCTTTGCCGTGCCCGGAGCCGAGCGGATCTGACTTACTCTCCGCAAGAGGGCCAACGACCAGAATGCTTTTCAGATCTTTTTTCAACGGCAAGATGTTTTTGTCATTTTTCAAAAGTACGATAGATTTTTGAGCAACACTTCGTGCCATGGCACGGTGGTCGGGATGGAGAATCGTCTGTTTTTCAGTTTCGGTGTCACAATTACGGTATGGGTCTGAGAAAAGACCCAGTAAGAATTTCATCCTTAACACTCGTTTCACTGAGCGATCAACCTGTTCTAACAAAATTCTTCCGTCTTTAAGCGCGTGGAAAAGATCGAGAAGGTAAATGCGGCCTTCCATATCCATGTCGACGCCTGCCTGAAGTGAAAGCACACCTGCTTCTGGGCGAGAACCGGCAACGCCATGTTTGACAAGTTCGAGGATGGAAGTCCAGTCGCTGACGACCATTCCTTTGAAGTTCCATTCATCACGAAGAATCTGCGATAAGGTAAGTCGATTGCTTGAAGCCGGTATTCCTCCGATTTCATTAAACGCGCTCATCAGACTTCCAACTCCGGCATTGACAGCGGCATGAAACGGAGGAAGGTAAATTTCCCGCAATGTCCGTTCCGATATGTCCACCGTATTATAATCCCTCCCGGCTTCTGCACCGCCGTAAGCCACATAATGCTTTGCGCAAGCCATGATGGAACCGGGGTCATTCAGACTTTTACCCTGGAATCCACGAACCCTCGCTGCAGCCATTGCCGATCCGAGAAACGGGTCTTCGCCGGAACCTTCCACAATTCTTCCCCAACGAGGATCTCGGGCAATGTCCACCATCGGTGCAAACGTCCAATGCAACCCTGACGCTGAAGCTTCACGCGCAGCCACGCGTGCCGCTTGTTCCACAAGGTCGGGATCCCAGGTACTTGCTTCCGCCAATGGGACAGGGAAAATCGTGCGGTACCCGTGGATGACGTCATACCCAAAAATCAAAGGTATCCCAAGCCTCGTCTCCTCGACGGCAATTTTTTGAACTTTTTTTGTGGCTTCCGCCCCATTGACATTCAAAAAGGAACCAACAAGCCCTTTTTTCAGCAAATCTCTCTGTTCGTCGGTAATTTTGTCGCCGTGCCCGCCGAGTTGATTGAGTTGTCCAAATTTCTCCTCGAGCGTCATCAGAGCCAGGACAGAATCCACCTTCCGGTTGATGGTCTGCTCAAGAGCGAGGTGTGGCTGGGCCGACAACCCTATACTCAACACCGTGAAGTAGAGAATCAACTTCATGGTTCTCTTTATGATGCTCTTTCCGCGAACTGCCCGTTGCTCAGTCATGGTGCTCCTTCCGTTCTCCTGCCTGCCAGAGTCCGCTTCTCCGCAAGGGAATACAAGTTGCGTTGCTGTTCTCAACCCAGTCGAACACTTTCGCGCGAAGCGAGACAATGAGCTCTTGGTGCTCTTTGCTGTTTATAAGGTTTTTTGTTTCCCCGGGATCCTGCTCGATGTCGTACAGCTCATCGATATCCCAGATACCATGGTATGTTATGTACTTGTGTTTGCTCGTTCTGATGCCAAACATGGTCGGTGTTTGCGGGTAAGGCCGTTCCCAGTAGTAAGCATAGAAAACAGCATCACGCCAGGGAATCACTTTGCCCTGAAGTAATTCGACGAATGAAGTTCCCTGCATCTGCTCAGGGACGGGAAGTCCTGCAGCGTCCAGCATGGTGGGAGCAAAATCGACATTCTGAACAAACTGAGAGATTTTCGTGCCCGGTTGAATCAACTCCGGACAATGTGCCAGCAAAGGAACACGGAATGATTCTTCATACATGTGCCTTTTGTCAATGAGCCCGTGTTCTCCAAACGAGAATCCGTTGTCCCCTGCGTAGATAACTAATGTCGATTGGAAGAGACCAAGCTCCTTCAGAGAGTCGAGAATCCGACCGAGGCTGTCGTCCATGCCAAGGAGAGTTTCGCAATAACGGCGGTAGAACGTGTCGAAATCCAGCTCACCGTAATACATGTGATCGACACCATGCCAGCTGAACCTTTGTTCACGCACCCAGCGCGGTTTATCGTGGTAGTTTTCTTCTTTGTCAGCCATTGTTATGGGGTACTCAAGCGCTGCCTTATCGTATCTTCCCAAGTGGCGCTTTGGTGGAATAAACATCGAGTGGACAGCTTTGTGAGAAAGATAGAGAAAAAAAGGATTCTTTTGCTGGCTGGAGATCCACTTGAGAGAATAATCGGTCAACAGATCTGTGATATATCCCGTGTGCTTCTTTCTTGTCCCGTCGACATTAAACTCAGGGTCGTCGTAAACACCCTGACCCGGAAAACTGACCCAATGGTCGAACCCGGGCTGAGGTTCATCCGAGTGATTTCCCATATGCCATTTACCGATGAACGCCGTTTTGTAACCGCCTTTTTGAAAATACGAAGGGAAAAAAATGTTGTTCCCGGGCATCGGGCTGTCATTGTCGACGACTCCATGTGCATACGGATACATCCCCGTGAGCACCGAAGCACGGCTTGGCGAACAAAGTGAGGTTGTCACAAATGCATTCTGGATGTGGGCGCCCTGTAAAGAGAGGCGGTCGAAATTGGGAGTTTTCAAGAACTTTGGCTTCCCGAGAAAACCAAAAAAATCGTAGCGGTGGTCGTCGCTGAGAATAAAGATGACGTTCCGGGGTTTAGCCTGAGGATCTTGAGCCCTTTCCGCAAGGGCCTTTCCAGAGAGCAGAAGATGCGTTGCAGCACCGCCTCCCAATGAATTGAGAAAGTGACGACGTGAGACGAGTCTTGTCTTCTTCATCAGATGCTCTCCTTTCCAATTCTACCTGTTTTTCAACGACTAGTGATGCACGTTCGCGGCGGTTTTTACCGTTTCTCTCAGAGAACGTTTTGAAGTATACAGAATCAGATTCTGAAGGAATTTTTGGAGAACTGGATCGAGCCTCCGCGAGTACAATCCTTCAGGCTCTTCTCGATGAGCTATGCGGTTACGCAGTTGGAGACGCGAAACGATGACAATACCTTTACCATAGGTCAACTCCATGACCACTGGCGTTCGAAGTCCAAGCCCGCATCGGGCGTGAACGACGGGCTCCACCTCGAACGTCACATCGTGCTGAGACACAACTTCCCCCCCATAGCCTCCGTTGAACATTTTTAGATGTTCCTCTCCAATTCCCTGCCAGAGCAAGAGCGAACGACTTGAAGCAAAAACATAGGAGTCATAACCGCCGCGGTCCGCATCCTCTCTTCGTTGTACGTTCAGCCGCAATCCTTCAAGAATCTCATGAGAAGCGGAGTCTCTGACGCCAAATTCAGGCTCGAGCACAAGCACGGATCCTCCTTCTCTCACAAAATTCGCAACTTCTCTAATACGCTTGGCATAAGTGTCCGATGCAATTTGGCCATGGGATAAAACGATAACATCGGCTTTTGTCAGCCGACCGTAACGAAAATCGTGGACTTCCGCGCCTCGACTGTGCAAGAATTTCGCCAATTCCTCGGAACTTTCAAGCACCGCAATGTTCTTTCCTGAAAGGCTTTTCGTTGTCTCAGAGGTAAAGACGAACGCCGCTTTCTTACTTGTTGCGAGTATCTGTCCATCTTCATTGTGAAGCTCCGCATAAACCGAGTAAGAGCCGGTATCTTGCGGAAAAACAACCGATACGTCTAGTTTCGACATAGCCGAAGGTGCAACCGATACTTTCAGCGATTCTTTTCCTCTCCACTCGCCACTTGCATTCATGATTCCGTAAACAACCGTGCCGTTGCGGGGAGTCCAACTGTCATTGAACACATAGAGGCTGATCGGACGTTGTTCTCCCGCAAAAAAATGTCGATCCCATAATTCCATGCTGATCCCAAAGGGAGCGAACGAATTACGGAGCGCAGCGAGGACCGGTTTTGGCCGTAGGTCACGAACGGATCCGGTGAACCAATGCGCCGTTGCTCCTTCATTGTTACTCAGATACACGAACGGTTGAATCGCATCGACCTGCAAGCGTCGAAAAAGCTCCACGAGTTCCTGGACCAGAAAAGCCTGGTGCTGCAAAAACATTTCCTTCGTGTATTGATTGCCAAGCCATCGCTCCACAACGTCTTTCATGAGCTGCGTCGGCGTTCCGTCAGCATTTGCCCACCACCAGACAAATTCGTTCACCACAGTAGGAACACCCGACGATTCGATCTCCCGAAGACCGCGCGCATAGCCGAATTTCTGCTCATTCATCACAGGGCCGAGCGAATAGATGTAAGGATGTTCCTCGATGAAGTCGACCGACTCCCACGGGCGGGTCGGATCCAGCGTTTTCATCTCTGGAACAATTTCTTTCTGCACAACGTCGTCAGCCGATTCATTGATGGGATCCCAGACCACAATGCTCGGGTGATTCCAATTGTCTTGAAGCCACTCAGTAAACTCTTTGGTTATTTGTTCTCTCGTTCCCGTCGCCCCCCAGAATTGCCATTCATTCTGGATCAACATTCCATATTCATCAGCGATATCGTACCATGCGCCATGCATCTGACCCAAATGATTTCGGAAAAAATTGAAGTTATGGGCTTTTGGAATGTCGACGAGGACTTTTTTGATCCATTCGCGGTCCCAGGGTAAAAGGCCGCGTTCCTTCCCGGACAAGAAGCGATGGAACGCGATGTTGCTGCCGCGGAGAAAGATCCGCTGTCCGTTCAGGAAAAAACCTTTCCCCTGAATTTTAAATTCACGCATTCCAAACTTGGTGGCAGTTCTGTCCGTCCTTGTCCCTTCCTGATGCAACTGTACATCAAGTTCGTAGAGAAACGGCGAGTCGGGATCCCAGAGCTTGGGACGGTCGATACTGTGCCGCACCGTTGTGTACCCGATGGCCAACGGATCAAGAGACAGACGGACTGTTTCGCTTTTCGACGCTTTCTCACCCGATTCCCGTTCGAGGACGGTCGAAAGAATTTCGACGCTTGTCGGCCGGTCGTTCAGATTTTCTATCCGGATTCGGGCTTCAGCCAACGATTGGCCGATATGTGGTATCACCTGAACGCTTTTTATTCTCACATTGCCAGTGAGGAAGAGTGTAACATCTCCCCAGATTCCTGGAATGAAATCCTCTTTTTCCTGGTCTTTGCCGATAGCGCTTTCAGGAGGCAGCGTCCTTTTCGCCCCAACCCGAATAACAAGCTCGTTCTCCGCGTTCCATCGAATTGCATCATCAAGCCGATACTCCTGCGATGTGTAGCAGCTTATGCTAGCCCCGACTTTTGTTCCGTTAAGATAAGCCACAGTTCCGTATTGAGATTGGTCGACTTTAAGAAAGGCGCGTTTGAATACACCAGAGTCATCTGGAGTAAAAGCTTTTCTGTACCAATGATAATCGGATGTTTTCCAATCGTAGCGAGGGTGCGCGATGTCCACCAGAGCGGGAACTGGAAGTGTGTGAGCAAAACTCGAAGGAATCCTGTCGGCGTCTCCCGGCTGCAACTGCCAATCTCCGTTCAGGGTAACAACATTGCGGGGCTCTTCCGGATCAACGCGAAACACGGGTACACTCATTTGCGATACGTCCCAGCGAAAAGATTGATTTCACAAATGTATCTCTTTATTCGGCCTTCACGACCTGCGACCTCGGACCTAAGCCCTTTTCATTGAAGGCTTCGATCTGAAAATAGTACGCGCGATTCCTGTCCATGCCGGGGAAGTAACGCTCATTTGCTCCGTAGACCATAATGTTGTTATAGAGCTTGTCCGGACTTAGACCAATGTAGATTGTGTATCCCACAGCATCGTCCGACTGTTTCCATTTGAGCCATGCATTCCGTCGTTCGCTTTCTCCTCGCAGGACAACAAAGTTTCTGACGGTATCAGGTACGGCTCCATTCCCCTTGCCAAAAACCCTGAGCCCGCTCAAGGCGAATTTTCCTGTCGCAACATGAACATTTTCAATCCTGATAAATCTCGCTTGTGTGGGCCGTTTGAGTTCGACATAATCATGAGGTACATCGGCCATGTTTCGCGATTTATCGATCAATGTGTTCCATTTTTTGCTGTCGAGCGAAGACTTGACGACGTATCGATGATAAATGTTGAGATGCTTTCCCATCAATTCCGCGTTCTGGTCGGCGTAATTGACCTGGATGGCATTTACCACACTTACGGAACCAAGGTCACTCTGCAACCACTCACCTTTTGCACCCGACGCGGCGCTCCAATACGTTTTGATATCTTCGTCGACGGCGTAATTGGCGGCATACCCGCCGTACGTTGACGAAACCATCACCGGTTTGTTATAATTGAGCAACATCCAACCCGTGAAGCGACTCTTCAAATGGTCAGCCTTAGTGTCGGGAAGGTAATGGGGATAATCGCCGTAGACGGTGTTGCAATATAACACACCTTCTCGGTCAAAACCCGACGGCCACAGGCCGATGCGACGCTCAAAATCGTTTTTGACGGAAACGGCGATGGTCGCCACGTGCCACCAATTTCCGAACTTGTCCTGAAATGTTGCGCCGTGACCTGCGCCTCTGGCAAATCCGCCCGGCTTATACGAGAATGGGTTGTGCGCTTGATATTCGAACGGGCCAAGCGGATGTGAGCCGACATAGACGCCATCTGCGTATCCGCTGAATTGGGTTCCAGGAGCGCCGTATTGAAGGTAGTACTTTCCGTTGTATTTATTCATCCAGGCGCCTTCGATGAAAGGACGCAGGAATGTATTATCCGCATATTCGCCAAAACGCTCCCAGCCATAGACATCATCATGCAAAGCAAGCAGTTCTTTTCTGTCTCCAACAGGTAGAAGAGTCTGCCGGTCGATTTCCTGGCCGTAAATCGGGTATTTGTTGCTTGAGCCAAAGTAGATGTACAGGCGGCCGTCGTCATCAAGGAACAAGGCAGGATCCCATGCGCCCACCTGAAAAGAATCTACCGCCTCTTTCCACGAATCCGTGGTTGGATTCGTGCTCATCCAGAGAGGAAAATCTTTTGTGTAGGTCGAACCGATAACAAGGAGCGTATCTCCCGCGGCCAAGACGGCGGGTGCGCAGAGCTCGTCATAGACCTTGTGAAACGGTTTGAGGAATCTCCTCGGGAGGAATTTCCATACGGATAAATCGGAGCTCCACCAATACCCATATTGATTGGTGGAAAAGAGATAATAATTTCCCTTGAACAGAGTGATAACCGGGTCGGCAGTGGTTCGGTGATTTCGTTTTTCTACAAAATTCGGAATTGCACCGTAAGCGTAATCAATATTTAACGGATTGCAATAAGTGCTGGCCTGCTCGGATTGGCCGTGGAGGCAGGTCGAGGTCACCAAAACAGAAAACACAAGTTGTACTTGTCGCCCGAGGTTCATTTCGGTGATGAGCTTTTCTCCAACCATCCGCCGCTGAAACCAGCTCTTTTCAGTCCTTTGACGATGTAAGGATTCTGCTTCATCACGTTCCAGACAAAACCGTTTCGGAGATTCTCAACCATGAGCGCAATGGGGCCTTGGTCTATACCGAGATAATCTTTGCCAAACCATCCGTTTGGAGTCGACGGCGTGATGTAACTGGGATTGAACGAATCTTTGAATCCGTAAGGTGTCCAGAGATCTGTTCCATATTTCTCGCTCATGGCTTTCAGGGCTTCGGTGCATTCTGTTGGCGCGAATGGCAACGAACCGCCGGGTGCAGTCGGCGCAATGGTCCCGTCGTCAAAAGTCCAGGTCGTTGAAAAACCGCGGGCGCTGTATGAACGGAACCGCCTTCTCACTCCATTGACTTCAAACGAAGTATCTCTGGGGCCATCGCAAGCCGTCCATCCCCAGATGCTCTCTGAGTAATCGTTCCATTTATTGGGATTTTCTTTCCCGTATTGACGCTGGGCTAGTGTAGCCCTTCGCCCGAATTCGAAGTAGTCGACATTTTTCGACTTACTGTACGAGTCGTGAATTCCGCGAAGGTTCAGCCAGCAGGCTGTGTACTGGTAGCCAAACAACGGAGCAAATTGAAGATATTCCTGTCCGTAAAGCCTTCCCCAGGTATAGGTCGAAAACCAGTGGTTGTAAGCAGCCGGAGGAACCGGATACGTCGGTGACCCAAGGGCGAGGACGTACAGAAATTGAGCTTCGTTGAACCCGTGCCACGTCAGGTGATGAAAGCCTTTTTCAGGCCGCCATCCCATAAGTACGGCCGTGGTGTCTCCCATCGACCATTTCCAATCGACGCGCCGGTAGAGCGAATCAGCCAGGGACCGTATTTCAGCTTCTTCCTTTGACTCTTTGTCAAAGTATGATTGGCAGAACAGAACGCCCATCATCAGCAATCCCGTGTCAACCGTTGAGAGTTCACAAGTCCACTCGCGGAACCCCGTTTGTTGGTCGATAAAGTGATAATAAAAACCCTTGTATCCACCGACGTTTTCAGGACGGTCGCTTTGAGGGAGCGTCCAGAATGTCCGCAGCGTCGTGAGAACACGGTCCGCCGCCTCGGCGCGCGTCATCACTTTCCTTTCGACCGCAATCGGATAGCACGTTAAGGCAAAACCCACTGCTGCAATACTGGAAGGCGATTTTGTCGGCCATCGGTCTGGAGTCAATCCCGTCGGCGGAGTGACTTCCAGAAACCACCGGATGGTGCGTGCTTGTAAGGTGTCCAGAAAGGGATCCCAAGAAAATGAGGAGTGCTTTGGGTTCTCTCGAGAAGAACCAATCGTCAAAAACAAAATGATGAAAAGTAAGAGTTTTTTGAGGTTCATCGGCCATCTCTGTTTGTTTTCTGCCATTTCACTTTTTTGGTAGAGACTTCTCCAGGTTTTCGTGAACCTACTTGAGGAAGAGAAGTCGCTTAGATTCAACTCTGAACCCCGACATCAAGCGATAGTAATAAACTCCACTTGAAAGCCTGTCAGCCTGCCATCGAACGGAATACGTCCCGGGAGCCTTAACCTCATCCACAAGTTTTTCAACCTGCTGTCCTATGACATCAAAAACCTTCAGCTCAACATGTTCATTCGTCGGAATCTCATAAGAGATCACAGTCGCATTGTTAAACGGGTTGGGAAAATTCTGGTGAAGCCTGAAAGAAAATGGGACGAGATTCTTATCAGGAACGTTCGTGAGTGGCGAAAATCCAATTCTCTCAAGCCCTCGCTTTATATCGGGATTCTTCATAAATCGTTCCCACACTTTTCCAGTCCTGTAGTTCTCAATCATGATGATGATCGGTCCCTGGTCAATGCCGATGACATCCGATGCCCACCAGTTTTGCGTGAGGTTGAACGCGTCACGGAAGCCGTACTGTGACCAAAGTTGAGAACCGTAAGCGTTCCACATATGACGGATCGTTGGTATGACAGCATCGGGCGCAAAGGGAAGAGAACTGATAGCGGCGGTTGGCGTGATGGTTCCATTATCGTTAAACGCGGGAGGCGCCCCACGCGCATTATAACCCTCAGGGCCGTCCGAAGCAGTTATGCCCCATAGACTGTCGCTGTAGCCGGTGAAGCGTCCGGGGTTTGCGGCACAGTATGCCTGTTGGGCTAGAGTCGCACGTCGTGAATTCTCGAAATAATCAATCCCTCTTCCCCGCATATAGTCATCGGCAAGGTTTCGAAAGTCTATCCAGCAATGCGAGTATTGATGGCCGAAGAGCGGGGGGAAGGGGACATAGGTGTACCCGTACAATGTCTGCCATGTGTATCCGCTTGTCCACGTCGACCATCCGGTTTGCAAAGGATGCGTCGAGGAGCCATAGCCGAGAATGTACATGATCATGGCCTCGTTGTATCCGGTCCACAAGCCGCGAAAACCTGATTCAGGTGTCCACTCCATGGGCAAGCCGGGACTGAAATTTCTGAACCACTCCCAGTCAGCACGAGAGAAAATCGAATCTGCGAGTGCTCGTATGTCCGTTTCTTTTTGATCGGTACTATCGAAATACTCCCTCGCATAGAGAATTCCGGCAAAGAGTAGTGCGCTGTCGATGTTCGAAAGCTCGCTATTCCATGTCCTTGTTGCTGTATCCATGTCGAGAAAATGGTAGAAAAACCCTTTATAACCAGTGAAGCCTGTTTGACCTGTGCCTTGTGGACCCGACCAGAATGTGCTCAAGGTTATGAACACGCGGTCGCGCGCCGCTTCCCGAGCGACCCATCCGTGGTCGACACCTATGCAAAGAGCAGTCAGTCCGAAACCTACGGATGCAATACTGCAAGGCGCTCCGCCTCCTCCGTTGGCTGCACTTCTGTCTTTGATCAGTCCATTCGCAGGATTGGCCTCGTTCCAAAAGAATTTGAATGCAGTATACTGAACTGTGTCGAGCAATGTCTCTGTCGTGACCTGCGACATGAGTGAACTCCAAGCAATCAGCAGGGAAATGAGAAACGAAGTGAGCCTTCGGCTAACTCTTTTTGCGGTCATCGTTGTTCACGCTCCTTCCCATCACGATGCGAATCTTATGCACAGTTCCGGAGGAAAAAAAGAGAATCTGTTTCCCTTAGACCTTTCGTTTCACGTTGACCCATGAGCGCGCATCCTTCGTCTGTGATCACGCATTCATTTCGTTCATGAACCAAATACCACTAGTCTCTTTGAGGAGATTCAACTTTGAGTTACCCTGGAGCATAATAGAAGGATCGAGGAACAAATGCCCGAATCAAAACCTTCAACGCGGGTCGTCATGCGTGCCAAAGGCGGGCCTTAAATCTGCAGAGTCAAAATGAAAAACCGATCGTAAACCTGTGAGACTCCCTGAGCCTACCATGGTCTGCCCATGCATAATCGACACTGACTGCGGTTACATTCATGGAATAGCGTAATCCAGCACCAAGGGTCAACCCTACTTCAGAATCCACGAGAAAAAGATTTTGGTAGCCGCCTCTCAGAAAAAGCGTATTGTCGAAATTCCATTCTGCTCCCAAGCTGAGGCTTTCCGTGTTATCATTGGGATGGAAGGCATCGACGGCAAAACGCAGTTCGTTCCCGTCGAATATCTGAACCGGGTAATTCAACCCAACGCGAAAAACGATCGGCAAGGGAAACTCTTCAACCTGTTGTGCCGCTGGAAGAGCGCTATTATCTCCGTGCATGCCCGGGTCGCGGTCGTATTGGATTCTCAAATCACGTCCGTCGTAGCGTCCGCGGGTTCCAAAATTGCTTAAGCTGGCTCCAATATGCAATCCGTTGTCCGAGACTATGTACAGTGTCCCCACATTCAACCCGAATGCACTCAAAGAGCTATGCCAAATCGTCTCCTGGATATAATTAAGCTGAACACCCATTGAGAAACGGTCTGAAATCTGGCGCGCAAATCCTATCCCCAAGGCCAGGTTTGTGACGCTGTACAATTCCCCTGTGCCAAGCGGCTGGTCTACTGTCCGTACTTCGATCTCGCCGGAGTTGAGTGATGTGACCGTTGCAAACAAATTCCCGGACTCTCCGAGCGTAAGGGCGATTGCGGCATAATCGTACGAGATGTCGGCCAGCCACAAATTGTGCGTAAACTGGACCTGGCTTCTCTTCAGGAACCCGGCAGAACCAGGATTGTAATACACAGCCTGTATTTCACCGTAGACAGTCGCACCAGCGTTCCCCATGCCCGCAACCCTTGCGCTGGGTTCAATCAAGAGAAACTGACCGATGGTTGTCCCCGTTTTCGATTGGCTCAAGACTGGCGACGCGAGTGTCGTGCACACGATGAGCATTCTCACTAACCTCTTCTTCGTTATGCCGGCTTTTTCCCTCAAGGAAGTATCAATTGAAAAAATAATCTTTCGCTGTGGTCATTTGATTACTGCAAACTTGCCTATGTATGCATCCGTCTCCGGCGCTTCGACGTGGAAAATGTACAACCCCGCCGCAATATCGAGATTATCCTTCGAGCGAAGGTCCCACGCAACGTAGCCTTCCAGAGAGCCATCGTGTTGCAGAGTTTTCACGAGTTCTCCCCGCACCGTGTAGATCCGGATCGTACAGCGTTGCGGGAGACCGCGGAATTCCAACCGTCGGTCCCCCCGGCCCGCCACAGCAAACCGCTCCGGCTCAAAACTCGCCGATGCCACATACGGATTCGGCACGACATAGGGTTGTTCCAGCTTCGATTCCTCAGTGGCGACGGCAGGGTCTATCTTCTCTCCCTTTGTCGTGAAAACAAAAACGTCCTGCGGCCCAAACGGCTTGAGTAACTTGAGCTCAAAGACATCTCCTTGCCTGGGCGGCCGGGTTGAATCCGTAGACCCCTTGAGCGTCAGTTTCCATGTGATCCTGTTGGTGTTCGCAAGACCGTCCGGACCCGTGAGAATCTCGATGTATTCCTGGTTCCCCAAAACATGCGTCAACGTGCCATCTATCTTTCCGGGAGCTTCAAAGAAAACGAATTTCAGCTTTTTGGGGCCCGTCGGAGAATTTGCCACGACCTGGAACTTCGCGGGCCTTGCCGGCGTCCCAAAAATACCGGGAACCGAAGTGTCGAGATACGTATCCGAGAAGGTTATGGTGATATCGACCGGATAACCGTCACGTCTTTGGTTGATCGGCAAGATGTCCCGATACTGCACTTCCAGTTTTGCGTTCGTGGGACTTCCGGCGGTGAAACCTGTTCGAGTTGAATCAACCTCAACCGTGGGGAGTGTGTAGACGACCGGCAACACTCCCGCACCCGGAATCCCTGTCGGCGTTCCATCAAACGTATCGCCAGACTTGAAAATAATCTCACCCGCTGTGCTATCCGTGAGCCAGTATGTTTCCGCATGAATTGCGAAGGTATCGGCCGAATGAAAGCTGATTTTGAATAAATGCCCATCGCGGACAAGAGTTGAATTCACGACTTGAACCGAAACCGAACCCGTTCCGTCTCCCACGACATGGGCCGTGTTATCTGTGCTTGCCCGGACGAAACCGTGCACTTTGGGGTTCGGCCGCACGGCGGCGACGTTTCGGGGAAGTATCAAGCCTGCGCGTAAAGTTCGCGAAACACTAATCGGGCTTTCCGAAGGATAGTAGGTAAAACCACCGCCCGGAATTGTCGGTCCAAAATCGTAAGACGTAACCGCATAGTAATACAACTGTCCGTTCGTCACCGTAGAATCACGAAACGTATGAGTCAGTCCGGATTCATTCCCCAGATAGTACGCCACACCATCGACGGTTTTTTCTGTGTAACTTTGTTTATCGTTGACAAGGTCGAACTGTGCAACGGGCCTTCCATGGCCCACAGGCGATGTTCCGCGGCCGCTCACTACTAAGCGTGGATCTCTGAATTCCGGGTCTGTTGCACGATACACGCGATAGCCTTCAAAATCGTTGATCCCGGCTATGGGGTCGAAGGAACGCTCCGCAGCGTCATCCCACGACAACTGCACATATCCGTCTCCAGTCTCCGCAGTCACCGTAGGCGTGGGCGGAGGTGTGGCGAATTGGTAGTTTGCATTGTAGATCGCCTGCACGACGCGGACGGTCGTCCTCAAATCGAACAGGTCTGCACCGTACGCGAGGGCGAGACTGAACCGCTCAGTCTGACCGGCGCGGAGACGGAAAGGGCCCGAAGCGAAGAGGAATGCAATGTTAAAATTCTGTGCAAGCGGCGGGTCGAAACGCGTGTTCGGATCCACGTTCGAGAACTGAGTGTACAGCCGTTCGGGCCAATTGTTCTCATTTGTAAAGAAAACAATATTGTCTGTCGGCAGCCCTTGAAGTGAACGGATACGATTGAATTTGAACCCCGTCAATCCGATTTGGTCGGATTCATGAAGGTCCGTACGGTCGAAATTCGGCTCACCTGCTGTAGGCATGCCATCTCCTTCTCCTGAATCGTTTGTCTCCGGCACCCCGTCGGCACCAACATCGTGCAATTCCCGCACCCAATCCATCTCCTCATCCCCCGTCCACCAACGGCCAGCCTCATACGCGGGCCTACCCTCAAGGGGCCCATAGTATGCTTCAAATTTTGCCAGAATGTATTGCGCCTGCACGTATTGACGAATGGCATCCTGGCCGACGATCAATTGCCCCGGCCCGCTCTCACGGCGCTCGTCCGTAATTCCGTCGTCGTCATTGTCAATGCCGTCCTCCGAGTTCCCGGGAGTTTCGAGGTATGCATATCCCACGTATCCGGTTGGACTGCACGTGCCCGAAAGATCGCGGCCATGTCCGTAGTTATCCCATGTGTATACAAGGTTTAGGCCACTTGACTTGTCGTAGAAAGCATTGTCGTCGTCGGACTCAGCTATGCCGTCACATGAAACGGCAGAACCACCGACTCCCGTATCGTTGTACAAGCCGAAAATAATGTTATCAATGTAGTCTGTTGTACTTTCGTTCGTAATGTCGTAATGCCAGAAAATAACGTCTCGTGCCTCGGGATTCGACCATTGGAACCCCCGAACCTCAACCCGCAAACCCAGCCCGCGGCGTGTAGTATCCCGCGTGTCGGGATAAAAATTCCATGCATCATAATAATCGTCGTCCATCACGGTGTAACTCTCCTGATCGGCAGCAGCGCGCTTTCCGAAATATCCATTCCAGGAACCGGACCATCCCGGATCGTCAGGGTCTAATTCTTTGTCCGGCCAAATAGCCGGCCACGTGCGCGGATCGGAACTGATGGCGGGAGACCTGCCGATGTTCAGTGTTGGGTCCGGCTGGAAAAATCCCGGGCGCGGCTGAAAACTCATCGTTCGGTTAGTCACGGGACTTCTTCCCTGCCGCTCGCGGTAGCCTGTTTCCATAATGTAGACATCGTTGTTGTCGGGCGGGCCTTGACGAATTTTCGCCAGCACAAAGGGCGTGACACCGTCCGTGTAATTCATCCCACTTCCTTTCGGCACTTCAATGGAATGAAACACGCTCAGGTCCACATTGATGGGGTCCGACGGATAGTTGCCCACCATGCCGAAATTCCAATATTCCGTGCGGATATTATTTCCATCATGAATGCCGCGCCTCACTGCGTCAAGCCGTCCGCGTTTATCGAGAGGCACCGGCGTCGGCACCTGAGCGTGAGCGACGGTTGACGCAAGTATCGCAACCATCATCGCTTTCTTGAAGTCTCCAATACGCTTCATAACAAAATATCTTCCCTCATCGTGTCGAACTCAACGTGATGCCTACTTCAATCCTGCGTGGAGCATTATAACGCGTCGGGTTGGCAAGTTGTGCCAGGACGACTCCAGGTATCGCTGCGTAATCCGGACTGCCGGTGTCTTCAAAGACGAATCCGTTGTTGAACCTTGCATCCAGCGCGTTAAATATTCTCGCGAACACACTAAAACCGGTGCCGGAGATGTCGAAGAATTTCTCTGCCCGAAGGTCAACAATCGCCGAAACCGGTTTTCTGCCGGAGTTCTGTTCAATCGTCACACCGTATGCGCTTAACGAGGGCGTATATGGCTGCCCGCTGGAAACCTTAAGGACGCCGCTGATGGAGTAGTCTTCATGTTCCGACAGTTGAACAGTGAGATTCAATGCATGCCGCTGGTCCCAGTTTAAAGGAATTTGCCGGGGCCGTCGGTCTTGGCCGGCGGCTGCTCGCGTCGCCGTTTCGCGGGGGTCGCTTGAATTGCCGCTGGCAATGGACAGAGTATAATCAAGAGAAGAACTGATGATTCCAACTCGGCGTTGGTCAAGAGAAAAGGTGAAGCCAAACGCATTCCCAAAATCAATGTTTGTGTAGCGCACGTATTCCGCGTCAGCATACGTCTCAATAAACTCCACTCCCAACAAATCACGGATATCCTTGTAAAACATATTAATGCTTAGGCCGAGATATTCCATTGCTGCGTGTCGATATCCAAATTCGTAATGAACGGTTTTTTCCGGTTTGATGTCGGGATTGCCAAAGATGCCGAGGTCAAACGGCTTGTTCGGTTCCAGTTCGGACAGCACGGAATAATTTGCATTCGAAAACGATATCCCGAGAGCAGGGAATTGGTAAAAATGGCCGTAAGAAAAATATACTGACGCTCGCGCGCTCACTGGAAAAGATACAGCCAAGCGGGGAGCAACCGAACTCTTTTTTGTTGTTGCTAAAGGAACAGATTGCGGCACGTTCTCAATCGCATTTGCAGGATTGGAAAGGTCGCTCGGGATGGTTGATTTGGCGTCGAAGTATTCGAATCGCACACCGGCACGAACCGTTATGTCTGTCCACTCCGCTCGATCCTGTATATATGCGGCAAACGAGATTGGAGTGTATTCTCGAATTGGAGGATAGTTGGGCGGCCTGTTTTCATACCGCACCAATGTTTGTCTCCCGCCTTCCTCAAGAAACGCCAAATGCCCCAGATTGCCGAACTTGACGTCGTGTAATTGCACTTCACCGCCCACTTTGATCATATGCTCATTATCGATTTGACTCGTCAGCGTACCCTGGATCAGCTTTGTGTCTGTCTCCTGGGTGAACCGTGAAAAGTCAACTCCCTGCACAATTGCTCCGAATTCATAGTTGAAATCGCCTTTGGCCGATCCGGCGGAGTCATACCGCGTGTCATAAAGAGACTCATACAGATAGTCCTTGTAATCGACGAGGTTCTGGCGAAAGCTCACGCTGTAGTATGTTGAAGAGGAAAGAGTGTGGGTCAGGTCGAGGCCATGAACCAGCGAACGGGTTCTTTGCTTTGATAATCCATCGGAGTTAAACCGGAAGGCCCAGTTGGTCCGCCTTCCCTCTTTCCTGTTAACAATGGCTTGGTAGGCAAGCTCGAGTCCTTCTATGGACTTGTTCGTGATTCTTCCCAAACCAGACCACTCGCTGGTGTAACCGATTGGGACTTCCGCTCCATCGCCGGTCCCCTTGAAAACTTTCCCTTCAAAATCCGACTTATCTGTCGGAACAAATCGGCGCTCTCCATAGATGTAGTCGTTGAATTCGTTTTTCCTTCCGCTAAGGATGAAATACGTTTCCGGGACTCCAGTTGGGCCGCTCAAACTCGCCTGCAAATTCTGCAGCGACCCGGGACGAGGCCTGTACGTGGTCCCCCTCTTCGTGCCGTCATAAAAAAAGTCACCCGCAAAAACTTCCGCGTTCCATTGAATTTGCTCACCACCCGTCCTGAGTACTGTGTTCACAACGCCGCTCATTGCCTGGCCGTATTCGGCATCGAAAGTCCCGCTGATAACCTGAACCTCCTGGATCAATGACCTGTCGATGGAAACGCTCGACTTGTTGTCATACGCGTTGTTGACCGATACACCGTTGACTTGATACTGGACCTCGCCAACCCTGCCGCCGCGAAAATGCAACCCATCGCCCGAGCTCACCACGCCGGCCTGAAGGTTCACGATGTCGTTTAATTCCTGGACGGGGAGAACCGCAATGTCTTCCTTTCCAAGGATCGCCACCGTGTTTGTTTGCTTGACATCTACGATGGGCCGCTCGGCAAGAACCACAATTTCCTCTCCCTCCAAAACTTGTTCCTGAAGTGTTTCACTGAGTGTTGTTGTTTGACCGGAGGCAATTCGTACCTGCTGAATAATTTTTGTCTGATATCCAACGCTCGAAATGCGTACATCGTAAGTACCTGGGGGGATGTTGATGATGACGTAGTTTCCCTCCACATCCGTTGAAGCGCCGAGGGTCGTACCAACCAGAAGCACGTTTGCTCCAATCAGCGGGTCGTTCCGCTGGTCGCGAAGAGTGCCCGACAATTTTCCCCGTGTGTCGGCATGAAGAAGCGGGTACGAAATTAAGAGAGCGAGAAAAAAAACCGTTGAAGCGAAATGCTTCGCGTTTCTATGGCTTTTGATGCGCAGATACCGACTCATCATGACGCCGCTTTTGTATAAATCAGAGAGGAAACGATCCAGCACACCCGGGAAAGGGAGATAGCTCCCCCTTTCCCGTGCGCCGTCGGCTTACTTAATGATCAACATCTTCCCGGAGGAAGTTCGAAGAATGCTGTTCGAGCTGCCGCCAACCATTTCGAGGTAATAGAAGTATGTTCCGGAACTGAGTCCTCTCGCGTTGAATTCCACCTGCTTCGTGCCGGAATTCTGGAAACCGCCGTCAACCGAGGTAACCCTTCGTCCCAAGACATCGAACACATACAGGGTCACATTCCCGGGCTCGGGCATCGTATAACGTACAACAGTCGTCGGGTTAAACGGGTTCGGATAGTTCCCAAGAAGCTCGAAAGTCAGAGGTAGAACACCTGCCACATCGTCCACACTCGTCACGAAATCCGCGGCGTTCATGTACATCCAGGCTGGCCCGTCAAGATCGTTTAATTCCCGGAACCACCAAGTGCGGACCGCGTAACTGTTAGTTATAGGCGCAAAAAAATCGCCGTCGTAGTGAGTTATCCCAAGAAAGACAACTCCATCTCCTCGACCTGCCGGATAACCGATCTTGGTGAGGTCGATTGCCAGCTCCGCTGTGTAACCTTGATCAGGGTTCGTCGTGGGATCCGCTTCTAATGTATCGAGGTCCGAATTAGGTTTAAGCTGGAGGGCAGTCTGAATCGTGTTCAGAGTATCAAGTTCCAGAGTGTTCTGGAGATACCCGGCCCGTCCCCGGAATGCTCCGTGGTCGACTGTATCAACATAGAATCTAATGTCCCAACGTGCGAGGAAATACGCCCCATTTGCGGGGTTTTGCATCTTGGCTCGGTCATTGATCGTGACGCGAAAACCATCGCGGTGATCGGGAGCGGGACGAAAACTTACCACTTGGTCGTTGACGTCGAACCCAAGGTAGAGCGTGTCGCCCTTGAAAAAGTACTTCACTGTGGCAGGGCTCGCCTCCACGACGGAAGCGCTATTTCCGTCAACCGGTGTTTGATACTGTCCGCTCCTGTATTTGCCGGTATTTGGATAACTGGCCCGGAGAGCGTCATTGCCATATTCAATATTTATACTTGGAGCATGCTGCCAGATTTCCTCGTTGAGCAAGCCATCGATGACTGGCGTTGCGTAGTTTTGCCCGTTGCGGATGACAACATCCGGCCCGGTCAATGCCGGTAACACCGTCGTCTCCGATGTAACACTCGGGCTGACCAGTATGTTCATGTGTCCAAGCTGGGCTGCGTTTCCAAAGGGACTCTGGAGCCACACGCGGTTCCCGGTCGTTTTGGTCGTATCAATCGGCCATCGCCAATCCCCATCATAAATTGAAATATTGTACATAATCGTTTCACCGGCCGGATTCGAAACGTTGTAGCCTCGAAGTCCAACATTGAACTTCATTTCCGTCGTATATCCTTGGTCGTATGCTTTTTGCCCGTTTGAAGCGGTGTCGCTGTTTGACATCCCTTGAACTGTCGTGACGGCATCCCAAATTTGGCGTTTTTTCAGGCCGGTAACATTGGGATAATCAGTACGCGCTTCCTGAGTTGAATCTCTATGGCCCCCTACAAATCCAAAGAATCCAGGACTCGCGCCCGGTGCGAGTGTTGCTGCATCGGCATCCCACCACACATAGAAGAATTCGAATGATCGCGAGTATAGCGGATTAATGAAAACACCCGGCGCCCCTGTTGGTGCCTTGTCTCTGAGATTCATCAAGAATCCGTCTTTTCTGTTAAACGGGCCTCCTCCCACGGAGCTGTCTTTTGCAATAACCGCAACATACAAACTGTCGCCCCAAACAAGAAACTTTATCGTCGCGTTTGTTGGGTCGGACGGCGCCGGAGTGCCCTCAAAGTGCCATCCAGATCCCGGCAGGCCTGCGCTTTGCCCAAACATCACTTTCACAGACTCAGCTTTCGCCCACGCGGCTTCGTTGAGCACGCCGTCGACAGTTATTGGAACGGTCGATGTCCGTCCCCAAATAACGTCCTGGCGAGGAATCTGCGCAATGGCAAGGGACGCCATGCCGCAGAGTGCGGACAATGCTACCACAAGATTTCTCATGTTACGTACTCCTTTCTCAAGGACAACCGCGGCTGCGTTTTTTTCCCTGCTTGGGAATGAAAATGCCTCCACAAGTCTCACCCTTGAAAAAAAATGGTGATTGGATGTGAGTTTGTACATCAAGGTCATCGAATAAATTGTAGTCTGACAATAAAGCTCACCGCAATTGGGCCTGATTCATTGTTCGCTGAACTAATCCGAACACCCGCATGATTCTCTGACAACAAGATTTGCTTGAAGAACAAGTTGTTTCTTCGTATGGGCATTTCTCTCTTTCACTGCATTGACCAAGGTCTCAACCGCCATCGCCCCCAATTCACTGATCGCAATTCTTGCGGTCGTGAGCGACGGCCGGAGATACTCTGCCACGGGTATGTCGTCGAAACCGGCGATGGCCATCTCCGTAGGCACCTGAATGCCGTTTTTCCGCAGTGCACTGATCGCGCCGATAGCCATGGAATCGTTGGATGCGAAAATTGCCGTCGGCCGTGGGTTGAGACCAAGTATTTTTGTTACGGCTTCCTGCCCTGACAACTCCGTGAAATTCCCGTCCACTTCCAGCTCTTCCGAGATGTCTCCTCCGCCTTCGGATACTGCTTTACGATACCCGAGCAACCGCTCTTCCGCGTCCAGATTGTTCGGCGTGCCTTTGATGATTGCAATCCTTCGGTGACCGTGAGAAATCAGATGCCGCACAACCTGATAGGCTCCTTGAGAATCATCGATGTTAATAGAATCGCAACGCTCACCATCCACAGAGCAATTCAGAAGAACAACTGGAAGGCTTTTCGGGAGACTCGACTCCAAAGTATGAGCGTCGATGTTGGGCGACATGATGACGATACCGTCAACCCTCCCACGCATTGAATGGAGCGCGGATTCGATGTCTCCCTTATTATTGTGAGAGCTTGAAACAAGGAGATGATAATTGTGTTGTTGTGCTCTTTGGTCCGCCCCTCGTATGACTTCAGAAAAAAACTCTCCAAACAGATCAGGTAAGACAAGGACGATGGTATCGGTGCGGTTCGTGCTGAGACTGCGTGCGGAGACGTTCGGTGTGTAGTGGATTTCTTCTGCTATCTGTCGAATCCGATCCCGGGTAGCTTCCGCTACAAGGCCACTGTTGCTCAATGCTCGTGACACGGTAGCTATCGACACCGCGGCTTTTTTAGCGACCTCCTTGATGGTTGGTTTCATGATCCTTCAGGATCGCACGCTTGGCCCGACAGAAGTCTTACGGGAATGTAAACGTTTACATGAAAGCGTTTACATTGTAAGAATTCCTTGGTTTTGTGTCAAGTTAATTCGTATCGTGATTTCGGCCAAGAAACAGGGTCTTTTCAACAAAACAACTTTTCCTAGTGAAAAGGAACTCCGCAACCCTAGCCGTTACGAGCGCCTCCCGCAATAACCACGATTTGGGGCGGAATTCCGTTCCCTTCACAATCTCTCGAATTTACTTTTAGCGAGTGGTTAAAGCAATACTAACAAGTAATGATTTCACGTCTTCTGTCAGTGTGGAGAATTGACACACCTGAAGGACGGTCAACCTCATGAGCTAATTATCTGAATCAAAAAAACACCACAATGATATTCCCCCGTCAGTCGTTTCTCACACAACCCTCCCATTCCAAAGTCGATTTCAGAAGGATCAAAATTTCAGTGTGCTGTATCGAATAGCAATAACGCTAACTTTATCTCCCAAAAATCCTTGCTAAGGGGAGGTTCTTTTGTTAGAATAAACACCGTATTCACCCACACATCAGGAAATCCTATGGACACTATCGGCCTTTCCATTATCGACTGGACTATTATCATCATTTATTTCGGGTTCGTCCTGGGGATTGGCGTTTATCTTCGCAAATTTACTCTCAACCAGGAAGATTTTTTTCTTGCTGGAAGAAAGAACTCTTCCTGGGTCGCTGGTTTAGCATTTCTCTCAGCGAATCTAGGTGCTCTTGAATTACTCGGCATGACAGGCAATACTTTCAAGTACGGAATGTATGTTGCCCATTTCTACTGGATCGGTGCGATTCCTGCAATGCTCTTCCTCGGCATTTACATGATGCCCTTCTACTACAGCAGCAAAATCAAATCCGTACCTGGATACCTCAAGTTACGGTTTGACGAAAAAACAAGAGTGCTCAACGGGATTGCTTTCGCCATTATGACCCTCCTGGTCTCCGGGATAAATCTCTACGCAATGGCACTCGTACTTCACACCTTCCTCGGATGGAATTGGGATGTGAGTATGTGGATTTCGGCCGCGACGGTCGGCATTTACGTGACGCTTTCCGGATTGATGTCAGCCATTTTTACGGAAATCATGCAATTTTTTCTCATCTGGTTCGGACTCTTCCTTGTGTCGATCCTTGGTATCGTCGAGATTGGAAGCATCGCAGACATCTTCCAGCGCGTCGACGAGCTTTATCAAAGTGTTTCCTACACGACGTTGTGGTCGAGCGGCGGAGACCCGACACACAACGGCATGATGATTACTTGGGCGGGCATCGTCCTCGGTCTTGGCTTCGTCCTTTCCTTTGGCTACTGGACTACGGATTTTCTTGTCGTGCAGCGTGCGTTCTCGGCAAAGGACTTACGCTCAGCGCGCATGACCCCCATCCTCGCCTCGTTTTTCAAAATGGCTGTGCCTTTTATCGTCATTCTTACTGGACTCATTGCCATCGTACTCGCAAACGACGCAAATAGCGGATTTGCCCTTCTCAAAGATGGAGAGCAGCTCAATTATGACTCAGCACTGCCGCTCTTGATTAAACGGTATTATCCTGCTGGCTTGGTCGGTCTCGGTATCACAGCTTTGCTTGCCGGCTTTATGGCAGGACAAGCTGGAAACATCAGCGCATTCAATACGGTGTGGACGTATGACATTTATCAATCAGTGCTTAACAAGAATGCGTCGGAATCGCACCTTGTTTGGATGGGTCGTGTCGCAACCATCGCGGGGATTCTTATGAGCATCGTTACTGCTTACTGGGCCAAAAGTTTTCCAAGTATCATGGACTACATGCAAGCGATTTTTTCCTGGGTGAACGCTCCCCTCTTTGCCACGATGCTTCTTGGAATGTTTCTCTGGTGGATTACACCGAACGGCGCTTTCTGGGGACTCGTCGCCGGAATGGTCTCATCTTTTTACATGTGGATGGGAGTAAAATTCCAGTGGTTTGACGAAAGTATCATCACCATGTCGGCCGTTCAAAGCGACATGGCGGCCAACTTCTGGCGTGCCTGGTGGGCGTGGTTGATTTGTGCTGTTGTCACTGTGGCAGTCAGCCTCTTTACCGCACAAAGACCGAAGGAAGAACTCGTTGGCCTCGTTAAAGGCCTGACGCAAGAGACGATTGACCATGGCGTACCTTTCGTGAAGCGCCCGGAGTTCTATGCACTTCTGTCTCTCGTCATGCTCGTCGTTTTGAATATTTGGTTCTGGTAATTAGAGGAAGGGTACACTTATGACAGAGCAAGCAATGAAACCAATCTGGTATTTCGTCGGACTCATGCTGACGGCTATGGGAATCCTGATTTTCGCAGCGGGAATCTATCAACTCTTCAACCCGCCTGAAGTGCGAACCGTGTTGGCTGAGAGCCACGCCAACATCTGGTGGGGCGCAATTATGTTTTTGTTCGGGGGTTTTATGTATCTGAAAACAGGCAGGAAACAATAACAACGATAGGAAATCAGACGGGAAGGGGCTTAAGGAGAACGTATTGCCTTTCGTTACGGGGAGACTTGAACCTCTCTAATTGAGCGAAACGAGTAAGAAACGCCCTTCAAGTGAACATTTACTCTTTAGCGTGTATAGTTGAGGGAAACTGGCAATGAGGTTAGCTTGCGAAGCGAAGTGGACAGGGCCAGAATCGAACTGGCGACACACGGCTTTTCAGGCCGTTGCTCTACCGACTGAGCTACCTGTCCGAAAATTTCTGAACTTAGCGAGCCCGACAGGCGAAACTAAGTTCATGAAATTTTCACCCTGCCCGCCATTTATCGACTCAGAAGGCAGGCGGGGATCCCGATGTTTTTTTCGGGAATCCGAACATAAATCCAGACCTCTAAAAACAAACAGTGCGGAACTGCGTCCGCACTGTTAAATTCTACTGAAAAATCCGTGCAAAATCAAGGTTCCGGTTACTCCAACTCCCGCGCGTTCTTCTGTCCGATGTAACTGACGACTTCCTCCCCTCCGTCGACAGCCACAATCTGTCCTCCGATGAAGTCGCCGTACTCATGCGTAATTAAGACAATTGCTTTGCCAATATCTTCGGGTGTTGTCAGACGCAAATGAGGATTTTTTGCTCGGGCGGTTGTGATCAACTTTTCGGCAGCGGGAATCTTCCGCAGGGCCGGCGTGTCCGTAACTCCAGCCATAATTGCATTCGCTGTGATTCCAAACGCACCTATCTCCATCATGAGCTGGCGTATGTGCGCCTCAAGTGCAGCCTTGGCAGCCGAAACAGCTCCGTAGGACGGAATCTGCGTTCGTCCACCGGAACTCGTCATCGCATAGATACGCGAACCTTTGCGCAACAACTTCCTCGTGAAAGCTCCCTGCGTCCAATAGACCAGCGAATTCGCCATGACATCCATTGTCATTTCAACCTGTTGCTGCGTCATCATCTCTTCGGGTTTTTCGGAGATATACGGTTTCAGCGTTCCGAATGCAAGGGAATGCATCAGCACCCTTACGAATGCGTCCTTTTCCTTGTCAAGCTCTTTCTTCAACCAATCCAAAACCTCGTTCCGTTTCGCCGGGTCGGCAGCGTTCACATTGTGAAACTGAACCTGGACACCAGTTGCTGCTATCTCCTTCTTGATTTCCTCAACCTGCGGCATCGTTGCAGCCCGGTCAAAATGGACGCCGCAAATATTCATTCCGTGTTTTGCCAACTGGATCGCCGTGGCCCCGCCGAATCCGCTCGATGACCCCAGGATTAACGCCCAGTCTGTTGATTTGAACCGAAGTTGGTCGTTCACGCAGTGCCTCTAAGTTTGGTCAAGCCCAAGTTAACAAGATTTGGAAGAAAATCAATGGAATGGTCACTCTACGGTGACACTTTTCGCGAGGTTTCGCGGCTGGTCCACGTTACACCCTCGCGCCACAGCCATGTAATACGCCAGGAGCTGGAGAGGAATGACATTAATGATTGGTCCGAAAAATCCATACGTCCTCGGAACTCTGATGACATGATCAGCCATCCCGGAAATTTCTGAATCATCTTCATTCGCGATGGCGATGATTCTTCCTTTACGCGCCTTGACCTCCTGAACGTTGCTGATGACTTTCTCGTAAATCGAATCCCTGGGCACAACGAAGACCACCGGCATGTGTTCATCAATCAGGGCGATCGGACCGTGTTTCATCTCGGCCGCGGGATAACCCTCGGCGTGTATGTACGAAATTTCTTTAAGCTTCAAGGCTCCCTCCAGGGCTACCGGAAAATTGGAGCCCCTGCCCAGGAAAAGGAAATTCCTTGCACCTTTGAATTCTCCGGCAATCGAGCGGACACTTTCCACATTCTGCAATACACCCGATACTTTGGCGGGGATGCTGTCAAGCTCCTTTGCCAGCACTCTCCCGTCTTCAATCGGCATACCCTTTGCACGGGCGATCATCAGCGTTATCAGAGCCAGTGTCGTTAACTGCGACGTAAACGCTTTTGTTGATGCTACTCCAATTTCGGGACCGGCGTGAACGTAGACCCCGCCCTGGGATTCGCGTGCGATCGTGCTGCCAACCACGTTCACAATTCCTAAAACAGTTGCTCCTTTTGACCTCGCTTCCCTCATCGCGGCCAACGTATCGGCAGTCTCTCCGCTTTGGCTAATCAGGAAAACAACATCATTCTTGTTAATGACTGGATTTCTGTACCGGAATTCCGAAGCATACTCAACTTCCGTAGGCACCTTTGCGATTTGCTCCAACAAGTACTCGCCGACGAGCCCTGCATGCCAGGATGTCCCGCAGCCGATGATGATGAAACGTTGGGCATTCAGGAGCTTGTCCATAACATGCTGAAGCCCGCCGAGTTTTACATCTCCCTCTTCGACAAGGAGTCGCCCTCGCATGGCATTGCGGATCGTTTCCGGCTGCTCGTTGATTTCCTTTATCATGAAATGCTCATATCCGCCCCGCTCGATCTGCGAAATGTCAAACGTCACCTCTTCAATCTCTTTGTCGACAGACACGTCGAATATTGTCTTCGTTTCGAATCCGCTGGCTGTCACTTCGGCAACTTCGCCGTCATTCAGGTACACAACCTGGCGCGTGTGCTCGATAATCGCAGCTGCGTCCGCGGCAACGAAGCTCTCACCGTCCCCAACGCCGATAATGAGCGGGCTGCCCATGCGGGCGGCGATCAACTTCTGTGGCTCCCTCGTGGACAACACAACGAGGCCGTAGGTTCCCTTCACTTCCCTGAGTGCTGCGCGCACGGCTGCAAAAAGGCTGTTCGTTTTCTTAAACATTTCCTCGATCAAATGCGCCACAATCTCTGTATCGGTAGCGCTTTTGAAGGTATGGCCTTCTTTCGCGAGCTTTGTTTTGATTGACGCGTAGTTTTCGATAATGCCGTTGTGAATAACAGCAATGCCGCCCGTGCAATCAAGATGAGGATGTGCGTTGATGTCGTTCGGCTCCCCGTGCGTCGCCCACCGCGTGTGTCCCATACCGATATGCGTCTCAGGAAGGCCGTCCGCTTTTTCAATTTCGCCGACAAGCTCTGCAACCTTCCCAGCCCGCTTTCTGACAAGAATTTTTCCGTTGTGAGAAAGCGCAATGCCAGCGGAGTCATAGCCCCGATACTCGAGGCGTTTTAGTCCTTCCAGCAGAATTGGAAGCGAGTTTTTCGTGCCTATGTATCCTACTATTCCGCACATTATACGAGCCCTATCACGCCCATCATTCGACCCGAACGCTCTTGATCCCGTCGGTACGAATGGAAAAGGTCGGGATTGCAAATCGTGCAATATGAGCTCACCTCAACATTTTCCATCGGTATCCCTGCCTCGCTCATTTGCGTTGTGTTCACTTTCTTCAAATCCAGAAAAAGCTTTTCGCCTCTTTTTTCGACAAACAATGGCGAAAACTCTCGAGCAACGTCATCCGCAACCTGGTAACAACAAGAACCGGCTGACGGCCCGACGAATGCAAAAGAATCTTTCGCTGTTATGCCAAATTCGGAGACCATTGACTGAATCGTTTCAGTCACAATGCCTTTCGCTGAACCTCGCCATCCTGCATGAACTGCAGCAACGACGTTTCTTACAGGATCGACGACAAAAACAGGCACACAATCAGCTACCGTTACGGTCAGGAAGATATTTTTTAGTGGCGTGACCAGGGCGTCACAGGATTCATAAACACCCGGTTTCTCGACCACCTTCGTGACATTTGAATGACACTGTCTTGCAAAAGCGAGCCGGGCCATCCCTATGCCCAGACTCCCAAAAAACGTTTCACGGTTCCTTCGGACGTTTTTCTCTTGGTCTTCCACGCTGAAGCTTAAGTTAAACCGGAATGGAGATGAGGTACCACCGCCGTTGCGATAACTGAACCCAAACTTCACCTGCTGGAAGCTTGACAGCTTTTCCGACGTCAGGGCGGTATATTCTTCGACCTCATTCATACGGGAGAATGATTTCAAAAGTCGTGCCTTTTCCCACTTCGCTCGTAAAGGAAATGGTACCTCCAAGATCCTTAATCGTTTTTTCCGAAATTGCCAGTCCCAGCCCCATGCCGCCTGTTTTCGTGGAAAAATTTGGCTCAAAGACTTTTTGCTGAATTTCCGGCGGGATGCCGGCCCCTGTGTCAGCCATTCTCACAACGCATTCACGGCCATTCAGGTGAGTTTCAACGGTGATCAGCCCGCCCTTCTTCATCGCCTGCACACTGTTTCGAAGCAGGTTGACAAACACCCTGCGCAATTCATCCCCGTCCGCAACGATGTGTATGGGAGTATCCGGAAATTTCGTACGAAATTCAATTCCCCGGACGTCCTTAAAAAGAGAGACGCTCTCCTGAAGTAGCTTCCGCACATCTATTCTCTCGAATCTTCGTTCGGGCATCCTCCCAAAATTGGAGAATTCGGATGCAATACGCGACAATGTGTCAATTTGCTCGATGATGGTCTTGGCTACTTCCTGGAGAATTGCTTCCCGGTCCCTCGCTTTGTCCTTAAACGCTTGCCGCAGATGCTGAACCGAAAGTTTCATCGGCGTCAGGGGATTTCGAATTTCGTGAGCCACCTGCTTTGCCATCTCTTTCCACGCAGTTTCGCGTTCGGCACGTTTCAGTTCCTCCCTGCTTCGTTGGAGTTCCTGCACCATCGTGTTGAAGGTTTTGGTCAACTCGCCAATTTCGTCCGACGAGAATGGCCTGAGCTTGATGTCGAGATTTCCCCTTCCCACTTCGGCCGCCGCGTTCGTGAGCTCCCGAATCGGCCGCGAAAGACGGTTGGCGAGGACAATGCCGGTCAGGAGGATCAAGCCGAACGCGAATGCATAACTCCCAAAGACAAACGCGTTCCGCTGCGCCAACTCTTCATCGATTTCTTTTTGTCTGTATAACGCAGGGATCGACAGCACGCCGAGAAATCGTTCATGGAATAAGAGCGGCTTATAGCCCACGGCATACCGCACCCTACCGATGGTTTCTGTTTCGACGTAGAAGTCCTTTTCCAGCAACAGGGCATTTGCAAATACCCTTCCCGGCAGCCGCGAATCTAATATTGCCGATTGATAAAGTTCCGGCCTGCTGCTTGACTGCAACGCGGATCGCCGGAAAACGGCAAAATCGACTCCAAGCTCCGGCGCTACTCCTTCACAGAAATCGTTGTTGATGCCTTTGATGAAATCTTCTTCGTCGCTTACGAAATTCAGAATTCGTTGCTCGACTAAATCTAAATCCGTGGAAAGCGTCCTGCGGACATTTTCGTCAGCTCGCTCGGCAGCGACCTGCCTGTTATAATAACCCAGAAGGAACAGCGGAATCAAGCCGAGCAGACCAAAAGCAAACACGAGCTTCCCGCGAAACCCGATTGACAAGGGCTGATCGCCGCGCAACCGAACGCCAAAACGAACGAGCCCTGCAACCAGAAGAATGGCAGCGTAGACAAAAAATACCTTGACCAGGTTAAAGATATGCCACCGCAAATCGAGCGTCTGCAGGTTGACAACAACGATCCTTCCCTGACCCCACTCTCTGGAGGCGTAGAGATTCTCATACTCTTTGGTGCCAATTCTCTCGTTCAGCCATATGAACTGATTCTCCGACTTTCCGGCTTGATCACGGATTCGACGGGGAACAACCATCCCGCGATGCCAGCCGTCAACTCCCGTATGTAAAAGAACCCCGTCCTGAAATTCAGAGAGCGCAACGTTACGAATGTTGCTTTCGAACGTTGGACCGTTTTCTGCGCGAAGGATATCCGCTGTTCGTGCCTCCAGGAGTGAGCGCTTGCTTGAAGAGAGCATCAGAGCTCCGCTTCCGATAACCCGGCCGTCCTCGTTGCGTATCGTGCTCCAAATACCGTACGTCTTCACCGTGCCCCCCAGGACCGGCAGATCGTTCACCTGCACAACCTCTTCTTCGCCGTCAAACAGCTGTGTGAGAATTTCCCGCTGTTCAAAAGCGGTCATTCCAACTGAGAATCGGCTCAATTCATCCCCCTTTTCATCGTATAAGACAATCGCCGAGTTATACCCTTCGCGACTCATAAGGGTCTGTGCCCAGAGGGAAAAGGCGAGAGATGTCTTCTTGTCAGCCGTGGGTTCAAGCGACACGACGGCAAATTGACTCCAGACAGTCCTCAGACCTTCGACGAGAACGTACGAAAGCCAGCTGTCCATCGGCCGCAAGAGATTTTCTGCAAACAGTTCAACCTGCTGGCGTTCTTTATCATGAAGTTTACTATCCAGGATAGGAGATGATACAATGAACGAGGCAACGAGAAGAACAGGGATGGATTTCCACACCCACTCATGTTCGGCCTGCGAGGAAATAAATAACTTCTCCATCCACTGATACATGATGATACCTGTTGCAAACACCAGCACCGGATAATACAGCGGAAAGTGCAGGGGCGCATCAATCCATGCAAAAAGTGTCAACGCAAACACGAAAATCGCCGAGGCAATCGTCCACCAGGGAACGTCATTCCAAGATGTCAAAAGCCTACTGGTTACTCGAAGCGCCGCGAGGAGCGCTGCAAGGAGTGAAACTGAGAGCAAAAGTATGCACACATGCATGACACTGACCGACACATCCGGGATTATTGCCGAGGGGTCATGGTATTGTAGCGTCGAATCAAAAACAAACGTTCGAAATGCCTCCGCATAGCCGCGCACACTCCAAAGGAAAAGCAGGAGAATCCCAAAAACAACAGCGAGGGAAAAAAGCCGGCTTGTTTTCCCGATTTTCAAAAAGGAGATTCCCCAGGGTTCTTTCATAACGAAATACCATAGTGTCGTCGTATGGAGACAAAGCGCAAGGGTCGAAAAAAGCAATTCACCGATAGATGAGGTGAACCCAAAATAGAATGGCGACGCATAAAGCGTAGCATCAAACAACTGACCAACCTCAATCGAGGAAGGAACATTCAACATACGCCATCCGACCCTGACAACCCAAATCAGAACCGACACCAGAGCCAAACGTTGCCAGAGCTTGCTCATCCGTCTCCCCAGTTTCCAGAAGAGTATTCCGAGAAACACAAGACCGATAGCGACAGCACTTTGAGCCCAGACACCCCAACGAAGGTCAGCCTTCTGCATCAAGGAGCCGAGAGTTTCCGGCACATAAAACACGTAGCCAATGGTACCGCCGTCCAGCCCTCTAAGAAGCGCATATCGTGTCTCCTCGCGGATCTGCACATGAGATGTTCTGTTGAGAGCGATCCAGACTTCGGTCTCCAGAATTTTTGAAAGTTCCTCTGCAAAACTGACGCGATTGACGAACCGGTTGGAGATGGGGTACTGAAGCTCCAGAGGTCGGCTTGCGACGACGAAGAAATCCTTCTTGTCGGAAGCAATCCCCGCTGATAAAAACGTATGCAGCCCGCTTTGCAGAATAACGGCGAAAGAATCCCGGCCATTCCGCGGAATAAAATTCTCATAGCTTGAAGTGATGCTGCGTCCCGCCCACGCGATAATCGTTCCCCGTGGGTCCACAATATCAATCGTCGACTCCTCATCGGGAAGCCGTCGTGGCAATTCGCCAAATGCCTCGACAGTTGAATATTCTCCGCCTTCACGGAGCCGCTCAAGAACAGCCGAGCGGCGCACGTCATCCGCAACGTCCAAAAGGCTTTTCAGCTTTTCCTGAAAAGCCTGGGCAACAACAGCCTCAACCTCTCCCGCCTGACCTGCTTTAATGACATCCCAGTTTGATTCTAACCGCGATTTTTCGACCTGCTGAACGAGAAAGAACACGCCCGCCAAAACAACACAAACGAAAAAGCCCCAAACCAAGGGGCGCGGAGTGTGTGCTTTTATGATTGACATGAAATTGCTTGGCGGCAGTCAGTAAACGTTAAATTGCGAAATTACCCACTTTGAATCATGGAGCGCGAGCGAGACATACACCTGCACAGATTCCTGACTCCCTTTCGAGACATACATCAGCCTGCCGGTTGCGTATGGATTTTCTCCCTTCTCTTGAAAACGGGAGAACGAGAAGGAGACAGGCCTGAGGGTCATCAGATAATTCTGCAACACAGCGACCGTCTGGTTGGCAGAAAAATATCCTTCATTCTGGCCGCTGATGTTCACAAAAACCTGCGGAGCAAAGTGAGTGGAAAAAGAAGGAATCGAGCCGGAGGCGACACCTTTTTCAATGCTGTTAAAGATATTTTTGATTTCGGGGCGCACGCCAACGGAAACAGATTTTTGACGATCCGAAAATGAATTGACCTGGCCGGATGCATCAGCATGGAAAAGGAGGACAGCAGTAAGGAGGATTGCTTTCATTTCCGTCAAAAAGTATCAGAAAACGGTTTGAAAATCAACAAAGCGAAAAGCGACACCGTTGCGCTTAAACCATCCCACCTCTTTAGCAACAGTGCCGCTTTTGTTGAAACAACACACGAATACTTAAGGCAAGACCCTTTCCGGGCGTGTAAGCCGCCTTCGTTCACTCGTTTGGGAGCGATCCCTCTTCAGCTCAGGGTTCCCCCATGCTGTCTGATACGCCCAGTCGAATCTCACTTGTGAGTTTGAAACGTTGATGACTCTTACCTTAGCGTAGTGATTATCCCATGTTCGAACGACGTACGTGTGTCCCCAGATCGCTTCCGCGGATTTCGAAGGTGCCCAGCCGGTGTCCGGAGCAACAGAAATTTCATCGAGATCATTCGTGTAACCCATGTCTTGGACCTCAGTGTCGTCCCACACATTCAAAAAATGAAGGCCATTGAAATTCTCAAAAAATATGTCTGTGAATTGATCGTCGTATGGCCCAACGGTGTTGCTCGAAAATTCGTAACCCGCGAACAATGGCGAGGTTCGGTAGTCATCCAGGACGACATTATAGCCCTCAGGTCGGGGCGTATCGTAAATGACGTCTTTGGTAATTGCGCTTTCATTGCCCTCGTAATCGTAAGCAGAAAGCGCGTAGTAATACGTCGTCCCATTGTTCGCGTTGTTGTCCACAAAAACGAGGTTCGATGTGCCTCCGCGAAGAGAATAGGGGCCTTCATACTGCAGGGCACGCCAGATATTATAACCTTGAACATCAGGCTCAGTGTTCGCGAGCCATTGAATTTCCACGGCATTGTCCAGGGAGATTGTTCGAACTCCGCGAGGCGCAGCGGGCGGCGTTCTATCGACTTCAACCGGCTTACACCCAACGAGGATAAAAACGACCGTCAACGCAATTATGCTTTTCATATGAAATTCCTTCCTTAAACTATTCGACGTAACTCAAGGAACGTGCCAGTCAACAGTCAGAATTTTACTGCATTTACCACGCTGTTTCACCGAATGTGTACATTGACGTGGTCTTTCGTTCAGAATTCTGAACGTTACAATCACTCACACAGCAAAAATTTTCCGTTGTTAAGAACGCCTACAGCTTTCCCTTTTAAGCGTCGGCCGTGAAATGGAGAGTTTTTCGACTTTGATTTGAATGAAGACGTATCCACCTGCCATTCAAATGATGGGTCAAGGAGAGTGATGTTGGCCAGTTCTCCTTCTTGAATGTTGATTTGCGGCAATGAAAGAATTTTTCGAGGATTCGTCGAGAGTTTTTCGATAAGTCGAAAGAGGGATAAATATCTTGTTTCCACGAGTTCTGAAAATGCGAGCCCAACGGCCGTCTCCAGTCCGACAATGCCGAAGGGCGCCGCGGGATACTCGACTTCTTTTTCGTCGACAGTGTGAGGCGCATGGTCCGTTACGATGGCATCGATTGTTCCATCTCGGAGACCTTCTTTCATGGCGACAATGTCATCCTGCGTCCGCAGAGGAGGGTTCATTTTTGTGTTCGTGTCGAACCCTGAAACCACTTCGTCCGTCAGCGTGAAATGATGCGGCGTCACTTCGCACGTGACCTGGAGGCCCTCTGTTCTTGCCGCTCGTACGCATTCCAACGTACCCCTTGTGCTAATGTGAGCAACATGATAGCGCGCGTGCGGGATGTAGCGCAGCAACGCGAGATCCCGCTGGACCATGATCTCTTCGGCAACACGTGGAATCCCCAGCATCCCAAGTCGTGTAGATACAAACCCTTCATTCATAAGACCCACGTGCGTCATCGTCCGCTCTTCCGCGTGTTGAATGACCGGGCGCCCGTACATCGACGAGTACTCAAACGCTCGACGCATGATTTCCGAGCTTGAAATGGGACTACCGTCGTCGCTGAAACCCACAGCCCCCGCTTCGGCAAGTTCTGCCATTGGCGCAAGTTGCTCGCCTTTTCTTCCCTTGGTCGCTGCTGCAATTGGATAAACATCGACAACCCCTTCACACACCTGTTTCCCTCTCCCGATAATATACCGAACGACAGACTCTTCATCGATCACAGGATTTGTGTTGGGCATGCAGCACACAGCTGTAAACCCGCCCGCTGCCGCCGACGCACATCCGGTCTCAATTGTTTCTTTGTGTTCAAAACCTGGCTCGCGGAGATGAACATGCATATCGATGAAACCCGGTGCAATCACCTTTTCTTTGAGGTCGACAACCTGGATTGATTTATCGGCGGCAATAGATTTGCTCAACTGCTCAATGCGCCCGTCTATTATCAACACGTCAAGAGCTTCGTCTCTTCCGGAGACTGGATCGACGAGCCTTCCGCCTTTGAGATGGAGTTTCATTCTCTTCCTTGGATTGGCATTAGTTGGATATTCCGAGAAGATAGAGCGCCGCCATCCGGACCGCTACGCCGTTGGTTACCTGCTGAAGAATCACCGAGTGTTCGCTGTCGGCAAGGTCTGCCGAAAGTTCAACGTCGCGGTTAATCGGACCCGGATGCATGATTGTAATGGGTTTCGGCGCCTTGGCCACTTTCTCTTTCGTAACGCCGAAATAACGATGATACTCCCGGAGTGAAGGAAAGAGGCCGCTCTCCTGACGCTCGAGCTGAATCCTCAAGACATTAATCACATCAACTTCTTTCACAACCTCTTCGAGGCGGTGAAACACTCTGACACCGAGCCTCTCAATGTCTCGCGGGATAAGAGTCGCCGGACCACAGACTGACACTTCAGCTCCCATCGTTTTCAGTCCGTAGATATTTGAACGCGCGACCCGGCTGTGAGCGATATCTCCGACGATGCACACTTTTAACTTCTCCAACGTTGCGTATTTCTCCCGCAGCGTGAGCATATCCAGCAGAGCCTGTGTCGGATGTTCGTGGCCTCCATCTCCAGCGTTGATAACATTTGCTTTCACCACCCGGCTAAGGAAATGAGCCGCTCCGGGAGCAGAATGTCTGATGACCACCATGTCGATTTTCATCGCTTCGATGTTGCGGGCGGTATCCTTGAGCGTTTCTCCTTTGCTGACGCTGCTGCCCGCTGTCGAGAATGTAACAACGTCGGCTGAGAGCCGGCGTTCTGCAAGTTCAAACGAAATTCTTGTACGTGTTGACGCCTCGAAGAACAGATTCACAATGGTTTTTCCCTGGAGCGGGGGAACCTTCTTGATGGGACGTTCCAGAACCTCCTTAAACGACACAGCCGTATCAAGGATGAGGGAGATATCTTCTCTGGACATTCCATCGAGTCCGAGCAAATGTCGGCCGCGCAGTTTCATCGTTTGATTTCCGTTTCTTCCGATTCGACCAAAAACACGGCATCCTCTCCGTCAACTTCATTCATCAACACGTCGATCTTCTGTTTCATGGAAGTTGGAACATTCTTCCCGACAAAGTCGGCCTTAATTGGCAGCTCACGATGTCCGCGATCAACAAGCACAAGGAGCTGGATTTCAGCCGGCCGGCCGATATCCATGAGAGCATTCAACGCGGCCCGTATCGTTCGGCCTGTAAACAAAACGTCGTCAATCAGCACGAGCGTTTTTCCCGTGATGTCGAAAAGAATCTGTGTGCTCTGTAATTGCGGTTGGTCCAGTCTTCCCCGAAGGTCGTCCCGGTACAACGTAATGTCCAGCGTACCCATCGGAATCGGCTTCTTTTCTATTTCTTCGATTTTTGCCGCGATACGCCGGGCAAGATAATCTCCTCGCGTGCGGATGCCAATGACTGCGAGGTTTTCCGCACCCTTTCCTTTCTCCACGATTTCGTGTGCGAGACGATTGATCGTCCTCTGAAATCCGGCGGCATCTATGATCTTCGTTTTCTTCATTCGCTTATGAGCAATAAAAAACCCCCAATCCCTGTAGGATTGAGGGTTGAAAGCAGTAAACCGGAAAACTATGAAGGACTGTTACTTTTGCATTCTTTAGGTTTTTCATCTTTTCCTTCCCTATCTCTCTGGATAGGACTTAAAGGAATCTCGAACAAGCTATACGAACGTTGACTGTGGGCGATGTAGGACTCGAACCTACGACCTCACGGATGTGAACCGTGCGCTCCAACCAACTGAGCTAATCGCCCTCTGTCAAATGTAGCCAAAAACAGGGCGAGAATCAAGATTTCGGGGTTGATGCAGCCTGAGATTCTTCTTCGAAATGTTCTTTTATTTTTTGCGCAATCTTTGATCCGACAATTTCTGAAAGCTGTTCTTCTGTCGCGAACTTTACGCCCTGGACGGAGCCAAAGGCCTCCAGCAACTCCGTCGCGCGAGCCTTGCCGATTCCTTTGATAAGGTCTAGCTCCGTGCGCAGAATCCGTTTTGCCCGGACGGCTCGATGATAGGTGATCGCAAAACGATGGGCCTCGTCTCGAATCTGTTGCAGTAACCGAAGTCCGGATGAAGTCCGTGGTATCAGGAGTGCTTCCGGCTGGCCGGGGACAAACACTTCTTCGAGCCGCTTTGCTAATCCGATGATGGGCGTTGATTCGATTCCGATCTTTCTGAGAACTTCAAGAGCACTCGACAGCTGTCCCTTTCCACCGTCAACCATGATTAAGTCAGGCATGGGTTGATTTTCTTCCAGGAGCCTCGAATACCTTCGGCCTACAACCTCCTGCATACTGGCAAAATCATCGGGGCCGGTCACCGTTTTGATCTTGAACTTTCGATACTCGCTCTTTCTGGGTTTTCCATCGACGAAAACAACCATCGAAGCGACGGCATCGCTGCCCTGAATATTCGAGATGTCAAAACACTCAATCCGCCTCGGAGGGATCTTCATTCGCAGGTCTCTTTGCAAGGATTTGACCGAATTTGGAATATAATCCCCTCTTTTGAGTCGTTGTACTTCCAGCTCATCAATCCAGAATTGAGCATTGTTTTTCACCATCCCGACCAGTTTTGCCTTGTCGCCGGCTTTGGGAATCTCAATCGAGACTTTCCCTGTCCGCCTTTCCTCCAGCCAACTTTGAACCACCTCTGAAGCCTCAACTCCCGCCGAGAGCACAAGCTCCGAAGGAATGTCTTCGGACTCAAGGTAGAACCGCTCAATGAGTGTTTCCATAACTTCGGACTCATTCGTTCCTTCAACATTTGTCAGGTAAAAGTGCTGATTGCCGACGATCTTTCCGTCCCTTACCTTGAACATTACTCCGCAGGCATCGTCGTTTCGAATGATGAGGCCCCAAATATCCCTGTCGATTTCTTTCGGTGCGACAATTTTTTGGCGTTCAGTGTACACGGTGAGCGCTTTTATCCTGTCCCGGATCCCTGCCGCATCTTCGAACTTCATGTTTTCGGCAAGTCGAGCCATTTCTGACTCCAGGGATTCGACGAGTGAATCCGTTTTGCCTTTCAACACTTGAGCAACCTGGGAGATCATCCCGGCGTAATGTTCTTTTGTTACAAGCCCCTCACACGGCCCTTCACACTTCTTGATATGATAATCGAGACAGAGTTTGAACTTTCCCGCCCGGATGGACTCTTCTGTCAGATCATAATTGCAGCTTCTGATCATGAAAATATCCCGAACGGTCTTTAATGCAAAACGCATCGTTTTGACATCCGTGTACGGGCCAAAATACCTGCTGCCTGACCCAATTTTTTTTCTCGTGACAAAAACGCGTGGAAACGGCTCGTTGGTGATGACAATGAATGGGTAACTCTTGTCGTCCTTGAGAACCACATTGTAGCGAGGCTTGAATTTCTTAATGAGGTTGGCCTCGAGGATGAGGGCTTCAACTTCGTTGTCGGTGACGACAAGCTCTACGTCGGCGATTTTTGGAACGAGGGCATCAAGCTTCGGATCAGCGGCTCTGGACTTCTGAAAATATTGGCGAACCCTGCTCCGGAGATTCTGGGCCTTTCCTACATAAATCACCCTCCCCTCGCCGTTTTTGAACTGGTACACACCCGGTTTATTCGGAAGGGAATCTAACTTCTCTTCAAGGTAGAGGTCTCTTATCGGTAGGTTGACTTCTCTCGGCGTCGTCTGCTCATTCATCGCCCCTGCTCACGAATTTGCCGGAACACGTTTCTGACTGATTTCAATGAGAACGCCGTTCGTTGACCTCGGATGGAGAAAGGCGACCAGATAATCATCTGCTCCCTGTCGAGGGCTTTCGTTAACAAGCTGAAAACCCAACGTTTTGAGCCTTTCTATTTCTTTTTGAATGTCGTCGACTTCAAAAGAGATATGATGAACTCCCTCACCCCGCTTTTCCAAAAATTTTGCCACAGAAGAATCTGGTGATGTTGCCTCGAGCAATTCTATGCTGGTCCCGTTGAACTCAAACAATGCCGTTTTGACCTTCTCATTCCAGACTTCCTCGAGCCTTCGCGGCTTTACATTGAAAAGCTTTGTGAACAATTCCATTGCCCTGTCCATATGCTTCACCGCAATCCCGATATGTGCGATTTTTTCGAACATGAACTTACGACGCGGACCTAGCAGGAAGAAGCAGGCGTTTTATCCCGGGAGCGTTGGCGAACAAAATGCCTGTCAACACCATGGACGCTCCCAGCAAAACCTCTGTTGCCAGCCGTTCCTGAAGCGCGTAAGAACCGATAATAATGGCAATAATCGGGGTGACAAAAGCCGTCAACGAGAGGAGAACCGCTTGAACATGTTTCACGAGCCAAAAGTACGTAACAAACGTCACGACCGTCCCGAAGGTAGCAAGATAAAGTAGCGAACTGATTGCTGCTGTCTCAAACTTTGCACTTGCGATGTCTTCGGCGCCGATACTCGCGACCAGCAGGGTCACTGCCCCCATGGACATCGCTGAGAAGTTCAGCGTTACTGGACTATAGGGCTTTCCGTGCTTTTTCAGAATAACGAGCGCATACGCCTGCAAGGCCGCTGCCAGAAGGATTGCGCCCATTCCCACGAATGAATGAGCTCCTGGGAGGTTGACTTCATTCGAAAAAATAACAACGATCCCGGCAAATCCCAATACCATACCGACACCTTTGGCGAATGTCATTCGTTCATCGCTCAAACGCATGTGGGAGAACGAAGCAACCCAGAACGGGTATGTCGCAAAGAGAATCGACGAGAGTCCTGTCGGCACGTTCGCTTGGCCCAAATATATCAGACTATACGGGACGCTAAAGTTGTTGAAGCTGATGACCAGGCTCAACAGCCAAAATTCTTTCCTGCGTGGAAACTTCTCCTCCTGGAGGACGATGAGCAAGAGCAGTATTGCGCTTGAAATAAAAAAACGAAGCGAAGCTGCAAACAACGGCGGCACAGACGTAAGCCCCATTTTGATGGCGAGCCACGTTGACCCCCAGATAAGACAGACAACGGTTAAACCGATGGATATCGCTGAGCGTCCCGGTGAACCCACGCCCACAGTGCCTCCCTTATGTTTTCAGTCGACGAGTTTGTTGAGGACCAGCCCGGAAAGCAATTTGGGATAAAAAAAGGTCGACTTTTGCGGCATCGTAAACCCGGCCTTCGCCACTCTCCTCACTTCCTGAATCTGAGTAGCATTCATCAGAAAAGCAAGCTGGCCGTTACCGTTCCACACTGACTCTATACAATCCTCAACCGTCTTCACGTAATCAAGGTTGACCTTTTGTTCTTGGGCGTGCGTGCCAATTCCGAGAATTTCTTTCAAGACAAGAGAATGCAGGATAGTAACATCAAGATCCTTGACCTCAGGAGGGATAGCTTCTTTGACAATATCAACAACATTCAGCGTCGGTTTAAGGCTCAAGAGATAGAATTTTGGGTCGCCTTTGAGAATGACTCCGTACGAGCGCGTCGAGCTCGAATCCAGCGCTGCCAGCAACGAGTGAGGCTCTTTGAATTCTCTGACAACAAAGAATTCCGAAACACGCTCAACGAACTTTGCCGGGTCGAATGAGGGAAGGGAATGAACGATCCTGTGGGTTGGAAAAATCACCAAACCCTCATCTTCAAGGCTTGTGAAAAACATCATAACGTAGTTGTAGAGTTCCTTGCCGTTATGCTTTTTGTTTTGTGACCGCATGATGTCCCTGTACTCCATGGCAGTCTCATACCGGTGATGGCCATCGGCGATCAACACTTGTTTGTCCGACAGAACCTCCTGGATTCCCTTTATTGCAGCGCTGTCCTCTAACTTCCAGAAACGGTTCTGGACATCTTCAAATAAAACGTCGAGAGCGGGAGGAGTCCGGACAGCTTCAGCGACCAGGCTATCCACACGTTTCACGGGATCGGAATACAACGAAAACACCTGACTGAAATTGGTATTTGTTGCTTTGAGCAAACGAAGCCGGTCCTCACGGGGTTTTGCCAGAGTTTTCTCATGAGGCAGGATAATTTGTTTGTCGAATTCCTCCAGCCGACACAATGCAATGAACCCCTTTCTTGTCATCTCCTTTCCGTCCTTCCCTTGAAAAACCTGATGCAGGAGATAGAGGCAGGGTTGTTTGTCGCGCGTGAGAACCCCTTTATCCTGCCATTCCAAGAAATGATTGGCAGCCGCAGAGTATCTATCCTCTTCTCTGCCCAGGATAAGCCGAACAACGTTATAAGGACTTCGGTCATAGAGCTGCGATTGCTGGTCCGTAGAAATGACATCATATGGAGGTGCGACAACGTCCTGGATTGAGACTTTAGTCTGATTGTATGAGTATCCGCGAAAAGGTCGAATCTCAGGCATTTCGGTCGACTCCGTAGCCGAATCTTTTGAGCATCGATTCATTCTCCCGCCACTTTTCGCGGACTTTCACTCGAAGTTCCAGAAACACCTGTCGGTCCAGAAACTGCTCAATCTCAACGCGCGAAAGCTGGCCTATTTTCTTCAGGGCCTCGCCTTTGCTGCCTATGAGTATTCCTTTTTGCGATTGTCGTTCAACGATGATGTCCGCTCCGATATACGTTTTCCCTTTGCTCCTTTCTTTGTATTCCACACACTCCACTGCTGTTGAGTACGGGATTTCGTCTCTATACTCGTCAAAGATTTTTTCCCGAATCAACTCGCAGACAAAAAAACGCTCAGGCTGTTCGCTGACGATATCCTGGGGATAGAACGGCTCATGCACGGGAAGGTATCGAATAACCGTTGAAAGAAGGTCGTCGAGATTCTCCCTTTTCAACGCCGATACGGGGATGATTTCCTTGAACATCTCCTTTGATGCAAACGCCTCGATCACTGGAAGAATCTCCGACCGATGGAGTGTGTCCATCTTGTTGATCACCAGGAGGAGCGGTTTACCGGATGCTTTCTGAAGAATTTTCTCCACCTCCGGCGGAATTTCGTTTTTCCGGGAAACCTCCGTCATGATAAGAATCGCGTCCGCATCAGCCAGTGCTGACTCGGCGTGTCCAATCATTTTCTCGTGCAGCAGATACTTTGGCTTGATCAATCCCGGGGTGTCCAGAAAAATAATCTGAGCGTCCTGCCGATTCAGAATCCCCAAAACTCTCTGCCGGGTCGTCTGCGGCTTCCTGGTCACGATCGAAAGCTTTTGCTCCAGAAGAGCATTCATGAGTGTCGATTTGCCGACATTGGGCTCGCCAACGATCGCAACGTATCCAGTTTTGAAATTCTCTTTATGCATTGTCGCCATAAAACAAAAAAAGTTCCGCGAACAACTCGGAACTCCCCGGACAGAAACCAATGTCAGATGTCTTCAGATGGCCTCTTCGCCGGATTCTTCGGTTCGGATACGGATGACATCGTCTATCGAGTAAATAAAGATTTTTCCGTCGCCGACCTCGCCGGTCTTACCAACTTTGACAATCGTCGACACAATTCGGTCGACCATCGAATCTTTTGCTATGATTTCGAGTTTTATTTTCGGCAGAAAGTCAATTTTGTATTCTGAACCACGATACACCTCGGTGTGGCCCTTCTGGCGGCCGTATCCTTTGACTTCCGTCAATGTCATCCCGCGCACTCCCATCTCCGATAGCGCTTCCCGTACATCGTCAAGCTTGAAAGGCCGGATGATCGCTTCAATTTTTTTCATTCATATACCTTCGTCTCATTACTCCAACAACGCAATATTCCAGTATTCCAATATTCCATCATTCCTATCGCTCGACAATCGCTTACGAACCGTGACAGTTTTTATACTTTTTTCCGCTGCCACATGGACAAGGCTCGTTTCTGCCGATCTTCTCCGCAACGCGAATCTGTTGAACTTTTTGAGCCGGAGCGCCTTGCGCAGTTCGTGCTGGCACCTGACCCTGGCTGCCGGTGGCGGGAATTGGCTCGCGATTTGCCATAAACCCCGACCCTTGGGCAGATTCATGCGTCATGACAATATCTTCCCGCCGCAACGGCCTTCGTCCTCGTTGCACCGGCAGCTGTTCAGGACGTTCGGGATACAGCTTGAAGACAAGGCCGATCACTTCGTCTTCGATCAAATCCATGAGCTCCATGAACATCTTGAACGATTCGCTCTTGTATTCAAGCAAAGGATCCTTTTGGCCGTATCCACGAAGGTGAATGCCTTCCTTCAAGTCGTCCATTTCTCGCAGATGGTCCCGCCACTTTGAATCAATGACCTGGAGCATCACCATCTTTTCCAGGGTCCGCATCATTGCAGAACCTAACTGTTCTTCTTTACGGCGGTAGAAATTCTCAGCAGCTTTCACGACTTCAAACACAACGCCGTCCTGTCCGAGCGTCTGAAACTGTTCTGGTGCCAATTCAAGGTCGACCAAGAATTTCGACCGCACCTCGATCTTCAAACCTTCGAGGTCGCCTTCGGGGTAAAACCGCTGCACAATCTTCTCGGCCATGTCCCGGACCATCTCAAAAATATCGTCGCGAAGCCGTTCCCCGAGCAGCGCGTGACGCCGGCGCGAGTAAATCACCTCGCGCTGTTGATTCATCACATTATCGTACTCAAGGAGGCGCTTCCGAATGCCGAAGTTGTTTTCCTCAACTTTGCGCTGGGCACGCTCGACAGATCGCGTGATCATCGGATGCTGAATCACTTCTCCTTCTTCAAGGCCCATCCTTTCCATGATCCGTGCAATGCGTTCACTCCCAAAAAGGCGCATGAGGTCATCTTCAAGCGAAAGATAAAACAAGGACGAACCCGGATCCCCCTGGCGGCCAGCACGACCTCGCAATTGACGGTCTATGCGGCGTGCTTCGTGTCGTTCCGTCCCTATGATATGAAGGCCCCCAAGTTCCTTTACGCCGGGACCAAGTTTGATATCTGTTCCTCTGCCGGCCATGTTCGTCGAAATTGTCACGGAACCCGGCAGGCCGGCGTGAGCGACGATTTCAGCCTCGCGTTGATGCTGTTTGGCGTTCAACACATTATGAGGAATGCCTTTTCGCTTCAGCATCCGGCTGATCGTTTCCGAAACCTCGACGCTGGTCGTTCCCACCAACACGGGACGATTGATTTTTCTCATTTCTTCGATTTCGTTCATCACCGCGCTGTACTTTTCGCGCTTCGTCTTGTACACTTGATCGTCGTGGTCCGCCCGTACCATGGGTTTGTTTGTCGGAATGACGACAACATCGAGCTTATAAATCTCAAAGAATTCGGACGCTTCTGTTTCAGCGGTTCCTGTCATCCCTGCGAGCTTTTTGTACATCCGAAAATAATTCTGGAGTGTGACGGTAGCAAGAGTCTGCGTGTCCCGTTCGACTTTCACCCCTTCCTTGGCTTCAATGGCCTGATGGAGTCCTTCGGAGTATCTTCGCCCCTGCAGCAAACGCCCCGTGAACTCATCAACAATCATGATCTTGCCGTCTTGAACGACGTACTCGACGTCCTTGTCGTATAAACAGTAAGCCTTGAGCAGTTGAAGGATCGTATGGATGCGGTCATTCCGCTCCGCAAATAATTTATTGACTTCGTCTTTTCGGCGCTGCTTCTCTTCAGGCGAGAAGCTGCCGTTTCCCTCGATGACGCTGAATTCTGTACCAATGTCGGGAATGACAAAGAGTTCCTTGTCATGGCCGGGATAAATCTGAGCGAGGAACTCTCTCCCCTTTTCCGTCAGGTCGATGACATGAGATTTTTCATCAATCGAGAAATACAGATCATCGTCAATTTCGTGCATGCGGGCGGAATTGTCTCTGAGGTATTGCTTCTCCGTCTGTTGTGAGAGAGACTTATTGGCGGGTTCTGAGAAAAGCTTTAAGAGTTTGTTGCTTTTGGGAAGCCCTCGCTGTGACCGAAGGAGCAAAACGCCTGCCTCTTCCTTTTTTTCCTGTCCCAGCAGAGTTTCGGCATCTGAGACGATTTTCGCTACGAGGGTTTGCTGGGCCTTGTAAATGCGTTCCACATAGGGCTTCATCTCATCGAACTTGTGTTCTTCTGCCTCCACCGGCCCGCTGATGATAAGGGGAGTTCGGGCTTCGTCGATGAGGACGGAATCTACTTCGTCTACGATCGCATAATTGTGGCCCCGGTGAACCATTTCCTCAGCACTCACGACCATGTTGTCCCGCAAGTAGTCGAAACCGAACTCATTATTTGTGCCGTACGTAATATCCGCTGCGTACTGAGCTCTCCGTTGCACCGCATCCATGTGCTGAAGGATGCATCCTACTTTCAATCCCAGGAATTCATAGACTCTGCCCATCCACTGGCTGTCGCGAAGAGCAAGGTAGTCATTCACTGTCACAATGTGAACGCCCCGTCCCGACAGAGCATTGAGATACGTCGGAAGAGTTGCAACAAGCGTTTTTCCCTCGCCGGTTGCCATTTCTGCAATCTTTCCCTGGTGAAGTGCGACACCGCCCATCAGCTGCACGTCAAACGGCACCATGTCCCACACCACTTTGTTTCCGGCAACTTCCCACGTTTGTCCGACAAGGCGTCGGCAGGCCTCTTTTACGACTGCGAACGCTTCAGGCAGGATCTCCTTAAGGGTTTCTTCAATCCTGGAATCAAGCCGTTTGTTGAATTCATCAATCTGAGAATACATGCTTTCGCGTTCATCATACGGCAGTTCCTGGTTGAGCGATTCCCGCAGAGATGCAATCTCGGACTCGATTTCTCGTGTTTTCTCCTTAATATGAGCCCGAAATTCCTCGGTTTTCGCGCGAAGCTGTTCGTCGCTCAAGCGGGAAATGGCGTCGTTGCGCTGAAGGACCTCATGAACAACCGGCCGCAACAGCTTTACATCGCGTTCGTGCTTTGAGCCAAATAATTTTCTAAAAAATTGAAGCATGGAGTTTGATTCGCGCTAAATTTCAGAAATTTGACCTGCAATATACCTTTTTTTTGAAGACCAATCAAGAAAACTGCGCAACGCTGACTGCGTTGAATTTTTGTGTTCAGAAACTGTTGAATTTCAAATCAATTCATCCAACATTTCATGCCGTGAAAAGAACCGTAACCCCTTTCCTGTTTTCCTTGCTGATAGGATGTGCCGGAGTCCAAACGATCTCGCCTCCAACCGATCCACTTGAAAGGCTGAAATACGATATCGACTTAATTTTGGCGGATTCGATCTTCATCCCGGCACGAACGAGCATCAAAGTTAGTTCGCTTGAATCGGGAGAAGTTATGTATGAGCGCGATAGCAAAATGCTCATGCGGCCGGCTTCGAACATGAAGCTGCTTACCTCCGCGGCGGCGCTTCAGATTCTCGGCAAGGACTTTCAGTTCAGAACTTCGGTTTTTGTCGACAGCACCGTCATCGACGCAGTTTTGTACGGGAATATTTATCTCAAGGGGTTTGGCAATCCCGACCTCACAACCGCGGACCTGGATACGCTTGCAAACCGCATCAAACAAATGGGTATTGCTGGAATTACAGGTGACGTCATCGGCGACGTCTCTTATTTTGACGATGAGTACTGGGGGAACGGATGGATGTGGGACGACGAACCGTACGCGGACGAAATGTTCATTTCACCTTTATCCGTCAACGACAATTGTGTCCTTGTAAAAGTAGAGCCAGGATACTTCGCGGGTGACTCTACGAAAGTTACCGTCGAGCCGGCAACCAACCATGTTCTGCTGGTGAACTTCGCCAAAACGGTTGCAGATACTGTCATGCAGCCGCTGAAAATCACCCGTTTGTTCAAAGAACGCGCAAATATCATTGTTGTCGACGGACAGATTCTTGCTGGCTCTACTCCGAGAGAAGAACAACTCAGCGTGTGGAAACCCGAGCTCTATGCAACGGAGCTTTTTAAGGAATCTCTGCAAAAAACCGGCATTCGTGTTCGCGGAAAGCCGAAAATCGGTGCCGTCGAACCTCTTGCCCGGGAGGCAGCCTTTCACGTCCAGCCGATGGACTCGATGGTTGTCAACCTGAACAAATCAAGTGACAACCTTGCCGCGGAAAACACGCTGAAAACAATCGCGGCCGTGACGCGGGGAATTCCCGGAAAATCGCAGAACGGCGTGTACGAGGTCAATGAATTTCTTGCGTCCTTTGGAATTGATACGACGTCATTTCTTATGGTAGACGGCTCCGGCGTCTCTCATTACAATCTTCTCACTACCGAAATGATTGTTCAACTCCTGGCGGGAATGTATCAGCGGTACGACCTTTTCTCATTGTTTTTTGATTCTCTTCCCATAGCCGGCGTCGACGGCACATTGCGCGGAAGAATGAAAGCGACGTCTGCCGAGGGGAACCTGCGAGCTAAAACGGGAACCATCAGCGGAGTGAGCTCACTTTCGGGATATGTGCGAACACGCGACGGAGAAATGTTCGCGTTCTCCATGATGATGCAAAATTTTATTGGCTCCAGTAGATACTACCGTCAAGCACAGGACGAAATCGGAATACTCCTCGCACGTTTTTCGCGACATCGTTTATACGCGCCATCCACTCCATGAGCCCTCAGGTTGCTTCTCGAACCAGTTTTCTCTAAGTTGGTCGCAATGTTCGAAAGGAAACTCTCGGTATCTCTCCTGATGTGTCTTATTGCATGTGACCAGCGCCCCCAACAGCCTGCCCCTCAACAGCAGATGAAACCTCTTGACATCCTGGTCAGCGTTCCGGCCTTTGACGGGCAGGAAGCGTATCGTTTTCTGACTGCTCAAACCGACTTTGGGCCAAGGAACCCGGGCTCACAGGGATACAGAAAGTGTCTGAGGTTTCTTCAGGATGAAATGGCGAAACATGCGGAAGAGGTTTTTTTGCAGGAGTTCACTCATACGAACTTCAAGGGCGAAACGCACAATTACGCCAATATCGTTTCCCGGTTCAACAGAACCGCCATTGTTCGCGTGTTGCTGACGGCACATTGGGATACAAGACCATGGGCAGATAATGACCAGGACCCGTCAAACCACAACAAGCCAATCCTGGGGGCAAACGACGGTGCCAGCGGAGTAGCTGTCTTGCTTGAAATCGCCCGACATTTAAAGAAAAACCCTCCGCTCATCGGTGTCGACATCGTTTTCTTCGACGCTGAAGACGTGGGAAGGCACGGCGACCAGAAATCATATGCCATCGGCTCACTGCATTTTGCAAAGAACATGCCGAGGAATATCAACGCTCGATTTGCGGTCAACCTGGATATGGTGGGCGATAAAGTACTGACCATTCCGCGTGAACAGAACTCCGACCGTTATGCCCCCGGCGTCATGAACCTTATCTATTCGACAGCAGAGGAACTCGGCATTTCCGAATTTGTCAACGGCGTTGGCGAGGAAATATTCGACGACCATATTCCGTTGAACGAAGCCGGCATTCCCGCCGTCGACCTGATCGACTTCAACTATCCGGACAATTCCAACCGCTATTGGCATTCCCTTGAGGACACGCCGGACAAATGTTCGCCGCAAAGCCTTGAAGCCGTGGGAAAAGTACTGCTCCATATTCTCTACAAAAAAGAAATCACGTACTAGTGCCACTCCAAAAAGTAATCTTGTAATTTTTGCACAACTTATAGATACAGGTTGCAGATGCAGGCGCTTCGCAAACACCAAAGCGGAGCAGAGGGGTGTGTTCTTTCGTAATGTCAATGGTATTCTAACGGAAAATGACACACCCCTGCAGTAAATGTGCCAAGTGTATCCCTCTCGCACACGCTCATGCCACCGCGCAGAGGGGACTTTTCAAAAACACGACAAACGTAAAACATAAGAAGACTAATTTCAAACGGCACTAGACATGAACAACACAACAACATCCTTCGGGCTTTACGAAACTTTCCGCATCCTTATCCCCGGTTTCTACTTTGCAATACTGGTTTTGTTCTTCGCTTTATCGTTGCCTCCCGAGGTCATTCCCGCCTCACTCACAGGCGGTCAATTGACTATTCTGTTTTTGGGACTCATGATTATCTCCGGACTTACCATGTACGCGAAGGAAACGACCAAAAAACGCAAAGCTTTTCAGGAAAACCAGCCTAGTGCTTTTTTGCTGAACAAGGCGAGGACGTTTCCCAAGATTCAGCCTTTGGACGATTCAGAGGCTCAGCGATTATACTTCTACATTCTGAACAACTTTATGCCGGCTGTTTTCCATGAGAAGATCTTTTTCTTCGGAACTGTCTATCATATCATGATTCTGGTCAGGCGAACATCATTCTGGTTTGGCATTGTTGCTACCGCGGTTCTTGCGGCGCGCCTGTCGATGGGTGTGAACCTCAATGAACAACCGCTTCTCGTCGCTTTCACCTTCATGGTATGGGCCATTTATCTCTTGAATGTTCGTTACAACAAGGCCGACCGCAAAATGCAGGAGAATTACCGCGACCAGATCTTTTGGCTGGAAATGAACAACGACGTCGTTGAACAACTTCTCCGTAAACGTAGAACCGCCTGAACATGCCGACGTATGGAAGAGAATGCCTGGATTGAACTCTCCCTCCAATTGCCCTTCTCGCATCAGGATCTTCTTACCGGACAATTCGCATCTATGGGCTTTTCCGGATTTCAGCAGGAGGACGGATTACTTAAATGTTTCGTCCCAAAAAAAGAATGGACCGGCGGCTTTAGAAGCAAAGTAAAAGGTGTCCTCGGCCGGTTTGGACGTGAATTTCCGCGACTTGACCTTCGTTTCAACCTCAGGACCATCAGGCAGGAAAACTGGAACAAGCGGTGGGAGCACTCAATTCAGCCCATCGAAGCGACCGACAGGGTCGTCATCAAGCCCTCCTGGAAAAAGGCAAGACGTCGTGACAAAAGAAAAATCGTCATCGTGATCGACCCAAAGATGTCGTTCGGAACAGGCCATCATGAAACGACAAGACTCTCTCTTCGCTTGCTTCAGGAACACTTACAGCCCCATTCTTCAGTTCTTGATTTTGGTTCCGGCACGGGTATTCTCGCCATCGCCGCCGCGAAGTTAGGGGCTCGGTCTGTCGTAGCAATCGACAACGATGTCTGGGCTGCATCCAACGCCATGGAAAATGTCAAAAAAAACAATGTCACGAGGAGAGTTCGAATTCTCAAAGGCGCCGCAAAAAACATCCCTCGCTGTAGATTCGAGATTATTATCGCTAACATAGACCTGCCTACGATTCTTCAGTCTCTTCAATCGTTTGTCAAACATCTGAAACCAGAGGGCATATTGCTTCTTTCCGGCCTCTTGTTAAAGGACTTAACGACACTTCTCCCTCAACTCTCCCACCGCGGCCTTGTTCCACTGGGATTGGTCTGCGAAAACGAATGGGTCGCGCTTTCGCTCGTGCGATGCTGATGAGGCTCACATCCATAGACATTGGCACGAATACCCTTCTCATGCTCGTTGCCGACATCGACTCGTCTGGGAGACTTACCGTCATTCACGACGAACACGTCATCGCACGTCTGGGCAAAGGAGTCGATGCCAACAAAGTGATCCTCCCTGAAACGTTCACGCGTGCTCTTGGTTTTCTTCAGGAGTACAAAAGAATCTCTGAGAGTTGTGAATCTGAAATGATTATAGCGCGAGGAACGAGCGCCCTGCGCGATTCCAAAAACCAGGATGAATTTATCGCATTCATCAAACATAAACTTGGATTCACGATTTCCGTTCTCTCCGGAGACGAGGAAGCTGAACTGACCTATCTTGGGGCTGTTTCAGATTTTTTGGAGGACGACAGAGGCGGAAGTTTTTCCGTATTGGATATCGGCGGCGGGAGTACGGAACTCATCAACGGCCGGAACCTGGAAGTGAGCTCCAAATACAGCATCGACATCGGGAGTGTTCGACTCACCGAAAGGTTTCTGAAAACGTCACCCCCATCCTCGCTCGGCGTAAGCGGAGCGTTGAGTCTTATCAGATCGCAGGTTTCTCAGTTTGGTTCTGTCTCGAGCACCGCGAGGCTCATCGGTGTCGCCGGCACGCTCACAACACTTGCCTCGATTGACCTCGATCTCCCCGCCTTTGACCGCCAAAAAGTGCATGGCCACCAGCTCACGTACGATGCCATTCAAGCTATTTTGAATCGCCTGAGGATAAAAACACTTCAAGAACTTCAATCGATTCCGCAGATCCTACCCGAGAGAGCGGATATTCTCCTCGCAGGGATACTCATCCTGCTGGAATCCATGAAACAATTAAACGCGAATGAGATTATGGTGAGCGACAGGGGACTGAGATTCGGGATTTTGCTGAAGGAATTTCTAAAAACGAAATCTTAGCTGGATACCGCGTGTTTCATTGTTCCGACGACCTCATGAAGGGCGTCGATGGCATAATGTATATCTTCTTCGGTTGTGCTCTTCCCCATCGAGAATCGAATTGTTGCTTTTGCAGTCTCACGATCACGACCCATGGCAGTGAGTACATGAGATGCCTGCATACTTCCGGATGAGCATGCTGAACCGCTGGCGACGGCCACACCCCTCAGGTCCAATCCCATGATCAAAGCATCCCCATCGACGCGGTTTTTCTGCGAATCAAAAGAAACGCTGACGATGTGGGAAAGCGAAAGTTGGGGATGCCCGTTCAGGATGACCGCTTCGAACTCGTCGGTCAGTCGGGATCTCATGACTTCCCTCAATTTCGCGTAATGAACGGCGAGACCTTCCCGCTCTTCCATTGCAATCTCAACTGCTTTCGCGAAACCAACCGCAAGGGGCACATTCTCTGTGCCGGCGCGTCTGTTGTTCTCCTGTGACCCTCCCTGCAAAAGAGAATCGATCTTTGTCCCTCTCCGGATGTAAATAGCCCCGATTCCCTTGGGTCCATACATTTTATGAGCCGATAAAGACAATACGTCGATGGCGGTGTTATTCACGTCAACCGGGATCTTGCCGACAGTTTGGACTGTATCCGAATGAAACAGGATTGCCGACGACCGGGCGATGGCTGCAATTTCATCAATCGGTTCGATGGTGCCAACTTCGTTATTTGCGTGCATAACAGAGATAAGACATGTGCCCGTCTTGATCGCTGCATGGATCTTGCTCGGATCCACAAGAGCGTCAGCATCGACTGGCACGATGTCTACCTCAAAGCCATGCTCCCGCAACCATGCTGCTGAGTGAAGGACGGCGTGATGTTCAATTGCACTAATGATGATGTGGTTCTTCTTTTGCTTTTCAGAGGCAAAGGCGATGCCCTTTAACGCGTGGTTATCTGCTTCCGTCCCGCCGCTGGTGAAATAGACCTCATCATACCTCGCGCCGATAGCCTTTGCAATCAGTTCCCTGCTTTCTTCAAGAAGAACTTTCGCCTCCCGTCCGAATAAATGAATGGACGAAGCATTGCCAAAGTTTTCAGTAAAAACCGCCTGCATCGACGTGGACACCCGGTCATCCACGGGAGTTGTGGCACTATGGTCGAGATAAACGTTTCTCATAACTCGTTCAATATACCACCAATCCACGAAATAAAAAAGCCGGCGCTCGCGCGTCGGCTTATTCGATAGATTCTGCCACAGTTCTATCTTAGCGGCGGCCCCATTCGCCCTCTGCCGCGTTCCTGAGCCATTTCACGCATGAGTTGCATCAGCTGGCGATTAAAATTCCTTTCGAAGACGATGTACTCGGCTACTTGACGCGCGGAGACAACGCCTTTCATATCCTGGAGGAACTTCGACCTCTCTCCAACAATTTGCGATTCAATGCTCTGAAGCTCTTTGAAGACCCTCTCATATTCAGAATCGGCGCCGTCTGATTTTCTCAAAGCAGCCAATTGATCAATCAATTCATCTCGTTTGGCCGTGATATCCTTGATTGAATCCTGATGCTTGTTGTAGCGCGCAAAGAAGCGAATCGAGGTCTCTTCATCAAGCTTCATAACCTCCATCATGCGGATTTTCTTGAATTGCTCCACTCGCTCCCGCGCAGGGCCTCTCATCGGTAAGTCCTGACCTATTGCGGTACTCAGAACAAGTATTGCCAACACTGCAACGGACTTAAATGTTCTGTTCATAACGTGCCTCTTTCCTCTAACTTTTTAAGTATTGCCTCGACCTGAGCTTCATCAAAGTTCTGAAGTAACTGTTGGCTTGAGATGGTCGAAAGCTCATAAAAATAGGGTTGAACGTCCAGAGTGAGCGCATCCTGCAAAAAGTGCCCCCTTGTCAAATGATCGCCGACGACAGCTTGTGCGACATCCTGGGTTTGCCTTGTTGTCCACGGCGTGGGAGGAGATTCTTCAACGACCATATCCACAACATCTTCCGGTTCTATTCCGTAAAAGATGGGACTCAACGGATTCACCGAGCCATTCGCGGGTCCAAACTGTGCTATGTTCATCAACAAAGCGAGAGCGACTGCGGCAGCTCCAAGAGGAAGGGCCAATTTGGAAAAAACTGGATTGTCCGTCCACGACCACTGTGTCCTATTCTCCAGGCGCTCTCGGACGTGAGGGATGATCGAAGAAAAATACTGGCTTGCGGGGGTTGAGTGCTGCACTTTTCCCGCATACTGAAAAGTGTACGACACATCTTCCAAACCCTGCTGGCATTTTAGGCAATCACGCAAATGCGCCTCAACGCGGAGCCTTAATTCAGGCTCCAGTTTTCCTGTGACGTAATCGACCAGGTAGATATCAGCGTGTCCCATGAGCACGTTTTAAATATTCTCCGATTTTCTTCACAGCATGAAAGTAATTGGCTTTTAAGCCTCCGACACTTGTCTTCAGAATTCCGGCAATCTCTTCGTATGGCAGCTCTTCGTAGTATCTCAGGACAAAAACAGCTTTTTGTTTTTCCGGCAGAAGCTCAATTGCTTTTTCTATCAATGTCCTTTGCTCCTGTTGTTCCACACGCTCGTCCGGTCCTTCGGACGCTTCCTCTCTCACTTCAAAAACTTCGTCAATTCGAAAAAAGTCCCGCAGTTTTTGCCTTCGCAGCGCATTCAACGATATATTCACCGTAATTCTGTAGAGCCATGTGTAAACGCCGGACTCCCCGCGAAAATTCTTCAGGCCATCGTACACTTTGACAAAGACTTCCTGTACAACATCGTCAGCCGCGTCGTGGTCCGACATGAACCTCCGGGCCACCCAGTAGATTTTTTCCTGATACCGGACAACCAATTCGTTGAATGCAGCTTCCTTTCCGTTCTGAAAGTCTGCTACAAGCTCAAGGTCGCTGCGAGAACTCATTCAATCTGAGAATTGGACAACTTTTCGAATGAAAAGTTTAACACGACTCCCGCAAGCCTTTGAGTTTCAATGAGTTGCGTATTACCAGACGCCGAGGCTCGCTCCGATTTGAACGTCGAGCTGCTTGTCTCGAATGAGAGAGGGAAACATGTTGTCGCCTACCGTCCAGCGCCGAAGCTTGAAATCAATGAAGAGGTCGCGGAGCGGCTGGTATCTCCCAAAAATGCCAAAGGTTCTCTCCTCGTGGTAATAAGGCCCGTAGAGAAACTCCAGAGCGATTGCCTGATACTGAATCGCGACATCCTTCCTGTCTCCTTTTCTGTAGACTTCCGAGAAAGCGCTCAGCTTCAGTGCCCTTGAAAAGGAGTAGCCCAGCTCAAAATAGAGATTATCGGCGTTCTGGCCAATCCAGTGGCCTAGGTCGTAACTATTGTTCGTGAAGTTCGCCGCGGTGAATCTGTGTGAATACGCCCAGGGATTTACGCGCGAATATTCGGCAGTAAATTCGAGGTTCTCCAGAAAGGCATCAAATGTCTGAAAACCGGCAGTGATGCCCACTTGTTTTCTCGACTTGTTCACGTCAAAGAAATCGTCGGTGTTGATTTCATCGATGAACAAGGAAAAATACATATTTACATTTTGCACAACATTCAAGTCCAGGCTTCCGAAGACCTGTGTGTTGTCGGTGTCTCTGTTATAAAGCTCTCCGGCCTTAAAAAACATGACCGGTATAAGGTACAGCAAAAGGGGTCCCCGGTCGCTGTAGACCACGGATTCTCCAAGTGAAATGTCGACCCCCTCCCATGGGGAAAACTCGATCTGGTGCGCCGCCAAGTATTTCAGGCGATTCACCGGACGGAAGAAATTGCTGAGCGATGATGAGTATGTGTAATACGACCGTATCGAATCCAGAACATCGGAATTCAGCTCGGCGTGGAAATAGACAAAATCAATGTTATCGCTCAACGGGACACGCATTTTTATTTGGGGATAGGAAGGCGCTTTGTCGGAGAGAATCACCCGGCCGTTTCGGCCATAGCCCCAGAGATTCTTTGTCTTTTCCAAGGAAAATTCGAATCCTCCGAGTCGCAACGTCAGCTGCGCATCAATGTTGTTGTATTCAATCACGTCGCCAATGTTTTTCTGAATCACAACGCCGGGATCTGCGGTATGAGCCTTTGCCGGATTCAGACCCGTTCCTCGTTCTCGATAATCAATCCAGTTAAAGTAAAACCCCACATCTTCGAATGCGTACCCGTAGATCTTCAGTCCCTGGCCGCGAAAGCTCGATTTATCTGGTCCCATATAATGCTGACGAAGCGTATAATCAAGGTCAAGGTTGAGAATTCCTCCGGTCAGAGCCTGCGAAAGAAGATGCCATCGTATTTCACTCGGCTCTGCGTCACCCAGCAACGAGGACCTTTCATATTGAAATTCCTCTTTCAGAAACGAATACTCCGCGCGTTCGACGCCCGTCATGGAATCGCTCTTTTCCTCCAGGGTCAGAAGTTTCCTCGCGATATCCCTTCGTGAAAGCGGAAGTGCCGCATCCCGATAATTTGTGAGAAGCCCCTTCGCTTCCATGCGCTTCAGAAAGGGATATACTTCATGTGTCGCCGGCAGGTAGATGGATTGTGAGAGGAGGGATTGAAATGCGCAAAGCGATCCAAGAGTCAGAATGGCGAGATTTTTCATACGAAGAAAAATTGGAAAAATATGCGCGAGAAGCAAGGAGAATGACGGAAAGGAAACGAGGTGAACGCGACTACGATTTGTTTATACGCCACAAGTCGAACGGTGAATGCAGTTCTTCGACCTTTGGATAAACCTTAGCCGCTCTGCCGGTGAAGAGATAGCGAAGGTCGTTGTAGATGTGGAAAAAAATCGTCGACAATGCATGTTTCTGAATCCGTCGCGTCGACACACGGCCAATGGCCGTCAGCTTAACTCTGCACGTTCCCAACGCAGAAATCCTTTTACTGAGGTCGAGGTCTTCGACTATGCCAAATTCCTCTCTGAATCCGCCCACCCGCACAAAGGCATTCTTTTCGTACGCAACGCATATCCCTGGATAGTACGGTTTGCCGAACGCATTAAACAATCTTACGAGCAAATACGTCCCCCGATAAACAGCGCGGTGAAACAATTTTCCGTCGCCCGGAACACCAATACCCGTCACACCCACGACGTCCTTTTCCTCAAAAGCTTCGTCAAGTTCATTCAGAAATCTTCTATCCAGAGTGACATCCGCGTCAACGAACACAAGGATTTTTCCCTGCGCATGCTTTGCTCCAAAATTCCGTCCGTGAGCTATTCCCCTTGTAGCTGTCGTGACCACTGTATCCGCCGCCCGACGGGCAAGGTCCGGCGTTGTGTCAGACGAAGCTGCGTCGGAAATGATTATTTCGTAATCATCCCGGGGAAAATCCTGTTCTTCAAGCGACTGTAAACATTTTGCGATGCATCCTTCTTCATTGTAGGTTGGGACAATAATCGAAAATTTCATGCTATTTCATTTTTGCCAGTTTCTGTATCGCTTCATCCGTCCGGCCCCCCACGACCATCACAATCTTGTAAAAATAGACCCCATTTGCCAGCTCATCACCTTCGCGATCGCGCCCATCCCAAAGAATCCTGTTAAACCCAATCCGCAATTCTGCCTGCGGAACCCGAATTTCTTGTATCATCCGTCCGGCAACAGTGTACACCTTGACCAGAAGCTCCTCAGGAATCCCCGCCCCGGTGACAGTAAACGTGAAATTCGTCTCTCTTTCGAAGGGATTTGGATAATTGAAGACATTGAGCAGTTTTGACTCCGTTTCGACACGAAAACGGACTTGGCGTGCAGACGTATCCGCGAAGTTGCCCGTTGCATCCCTTACCTGCACCGACAAAAAGTGTTCACCTTTAGACAAAGTGGGGCGGACTATTGCCACCGCTTTTTCCGGCCCGGAGCGCGTTTCAAACAAGCTGTCGGGGAAAGAACCGAGGGTGATTCTCCTTTCATCGATACTCACGATAATATCGGCTGGGTTTGTCATCGGTAATGGACTGTTGTCGAGAACGGAAACCACGATCGCGGGGTTGGGCGAGACATAGTCTCCGTCGAAGATGCGAGCACCGTCTATGGTAACATCGAACGAAGGCGGAACACCATCACCAAGTACTCTCAATGGAATCGTAAAAGCATTGTTCGATTTCTGCATCTCGGTGACCTTGTTGAGAGGGTCAATTTGCAGAAAAATGACATTCAACCCCCTCTTTCCCGATGTTGCGTATCGATATGTTACCGTAGTTGAGTCTCCCGGTGCAAGTGTCGACAACGTGCTCTGTGAAGACACTACGATAACGTTGTTCTCAATAGCCCCCAGAACAAACTGGACGCTATCGGCGTTCGCTTCACCGATATTAAAAACCGTTGCCTGCACATCAACCTCGTTTCCCTCCAGAACTGAGTCGGCTAGAGCCCGCGCAGTTTGATAATTTATGGCGAGATCAGCTGCGGGCTGAAAGTCCGCCCACCACCTTCGAAGGTGAGGTGTGAGTCCAACTGAATCTGACCTCAGGGACGCGATGAGTTGAATAGTAGAAATTGTAGGCGGCAGGAGAACGGCCAACGAGTCCTGCAGTAAAGATATGTTGCTGAGAGTATCCCGGGTCCCATCATTCCTATAGCGGATAAGCCCCAGCGAAACATGAGTTAGACCGGCAGCCGTATCAGCAGCATACCCAGCCGCTTTCCAGCTCGCAGCCGGCCCGATTAATGGCGAAATGATTTTGCCTTCGACATTTTGAAAGCTCAGAGTGTCGCTCAAGGTGACGGGGCCGCTGCCTTCGAGTTTTAGCATTTCTGGAACAGATCCAATTGTAGCTCCCTTTCGGCCTATAATAGCCCACGATGCACGGAAACCGAGCGAGCGAATCATCGCGCTCCCGATTGACTCAATTGCCTGATTCAGGCGCTCTGTCTTGTTATTCTTCCCCTCATCGCCGATGCCAATCAACACTGTCTCGCCAAAGGGAATGTTCGACAAAAACTGGATAAGCGGCTCCGTCAGAGTCGTGTCTGCTACGTCGCTGTAAATGCTGAAGGATCCAAAGTTTTTCAGTTCGCCCGAATTTCTGTCCAACACCGCGATGTTGTAGCCGCGGCCGGAAAATCCCTGTGAGATGTTTTGCCCATCGACTGTAAGAATGGCCTCATTGCCATCGCTGAATCCAGCAGAGTACACCTGGACAGGAATCGCTCGCGACAACAAACGAACAGTAGAGTCGCTCGAAACTCCTGAACGCTGATTGGTTATGAACTGTTGGGAACGATCCTGCTGCCAGCTCACGGGAGAAAAGTTGTCCGTGGTAAAAAAGCTTACCACCCAAGCGGTCGAATCTGCGCCCAACGCAAACCTTGCACGCCAGTAATATAATACACCTTCTGAGAGGAGCCCACTGGGGACTTTCCACTCAGTTGTCACAATTCCCTGCGGCACATTCTGCTGGACGATTTTTCCAGGGCTCGCGAACGATTGCTGGACGTCGATTTCAAAAATAGCCGGGTAGCCAGCCGTACTGGGGAGGTTCGGGTTTTGAATCAACAGAACTACGCTGTCAGAATGAACACTCGAAGATGCCTGCGGGCGCAAGGCCACTGATTGCACAGCCCCGACGAAAAATGTGATTTCCGCCGAATTGTTCGACTTCGTGACTTCATCCACCAGGCCATCCGGGTCGACAATGCATTGAAGTCGATGAGAACCGCTTTTTCTGAAGGATAAATCAGAGATAGTCACCGTGTCAGAATAACCGATCGGGGGCCTTAAAACCTCGATGGTGGGTTCGGATCCATCCAGGGTGGAGTGAATAAACCGTACTCTAACGGAATCCTTTCCTTTGATCCCTACGTTCACCATGGGAACCGAAACAGATATCTTTGGATCGGACTCGCTTGGCTGGGCCGGGTCGATGATAATGTCGGTGGGCGAAACTCCATAATCCGGCTTTTGAGCAACGGCAATTCGCGTTGCAGGGTCAGCGAGCAACGTGAATTGTTGCAGCGATAACCGTGTGAGGACTGAAGATGTGCCGAACTGGTCGCGCAAAGCGGACTTTGCCCTGAAATGAATGGCGCCGATTTCACGCAGAGAGTCCGAAAGAGCCATAAACATCTGGGTTGCCAAAAATCTGAGAGGCCCTTCATAGCCAAAACCTGAGCTTCCCATGAAACCAACAGCCCCATTTGCCGCGAGTACGAGTTTTTCGCCAAAGGCTTCCGTCAACGGCTCCCCAAAGCGAGCTGTGCTGCAGCTTATATCGGAAACAAGATGACGTTTTTGCTCCTTGTTCTCCAGTTGATCCGCGCTGGTTATACCGTTCCCCCAGATGTCGGTGCCTGCATGACCGTAGAAATTAACCCACACGGCGCCTTCAGCAATGAGCCTTTTGGCTTCCTCCGTTTGCTCCGCGCCGACTACTTGCTCCACAGTTTTGTATAACCTGACGCCAAGGCCGGCGATGGGGTCTTTTGAGACATAATCTCTGATGAGCTGATCCGAAAAAAGCTGAAAGCGCAGTGTTTCACTTGAATCAAAGCCAGAAGCCATGAACATGAATCGCTTGTTCAATGACCTCAACGAAGCGGCTTCGTAAGCCATTATCATATCCACAAAAGATGAAGCCTGAGCCTTCGTCGCAACTGGGATTCTGCCTGCTTTTTTCGATTGTCGGAAAGGATCGTTCTTTGTTGAAACCAGCCATGAGTCGGAGAGCGGATTGCCCATGGAAGGAACAAAATTCCTCCTGCCTCCCTTCAGGTTATCCTTATAGTCCCAACTAGCGTCTCCAAAAAGAACAACATAGGAAGGCATCGGCTGAGCCCAGAGAGAATCGGTGGAGATTAAAAAACGCCTTATGGCGTCGGGGTCGAAATGACCGTAATTGAATTCATCGTAAACATCATCCACGAAAACGACTTTTGTCCTCTGGATCCCTTGTTGGGCTCTGTATTGTGCGATACGATTGGCTTCTTCTGCAAATTCCCTTGCGGTTATGACGAGATAGTCGGCGCCATTCGTCGGTGAGCGCAAGTTGCTAAAAACCTTCTTTTGAACCGTAGCCGGCTTTATTTTCGCTTGAGGTGTGAGGGCAATGTATTTTGAAGTCCCCTTCGCAGTATCCGAAAATGTTATAGAGTAATTACCGGCTGTCCCTGACACGACTCCGACAGATTTCTTTTCAATGCCTCCCTCTCCGTTGACCTGATAAACTTCTATCGAAGGAGCGGGAAATCCAGTGATTTGGGCCTGGAAAACCTGGCCGACCGACGGTTCATGCGGTGTAAAGGACAGAGATCCGGAATCGGCAACGAGATTCTTTCGGTACTCGATTTCCAGCCAATCAAGGAAAACCTCGTTGATCGCGGCGCCTGTCGGGTTTGAAGTGAGACGAACAACGTTCGTTCCGTTAATGAAGAGGTTTGACTGTGCATTGATTGCAAAAATAGTGTCTTTGTATCCCTGGAATTGGATGATACCCACCGAGCTTCCATTGAGC